>NZ_JACVZM010000019.1:0-56527 GCF_017151935.1 Staphylococcus sp. EG-SA-14
AGGAAAATAGCAGCTCAACGAGCTGTACATTATAAAATACATATCAAAAAAGCTGATTTCTATCAAATAATTAATAGAAATCAGCTTTTTTACATTGCCTAAGAACTTAATGTCCCAAGCCCTTTTTATTTGGTATGATATCAATAAGTTTTTTCAGAATATTCTATGTTTTAGGGGTGTCAAAACTTAATGGTAACCGCAATTATTCATGGATTTATCTTAGCGATTGGTCTAATTTTACCTTTAGGTGCACAAAATGTATTTATTTTTAACCAAGGAGCTAATCAACCAAAATATAGATATGTATTGCCTGCAATAATTACAGCCGGGTTGTCAGACAGCTTACTTATTATTATTGCAGTGGTAGGAGTATCTATCATTATTATGTCTTTACCTGTACTTCAAGCAATTATTTATATAGTTGGTTTAATTTTCTTGATGTATATGGCTTGGACCATTTGGCATGATAAACCCTCAACAGATGGAGAAGCTCAAATTATGTCTCCAATGAAACAAGTAAGTTTTGCTTTATCAGTTTCATTACTCAATCCACATGCTATTTTAGATACAATTGGTGTAATTGGTAGTAGTGCTGCATTATATAGTGGCAGCAATAAAATTGCGTTTACAATCGCTTGTATTAGCGTTTCATGGTTATGGTTCTTTTTACTCGCAATTTTAGGAAAAATGGTTGGATCAATTGATAAAACCGGAAAATTATTAACAATAATCAATAAATTATCAAGCATAATAATTATTATTGTTGCTCTGATGATATTACAAAAACTTATTCAATTATTATTCTAAAGCGTTATATAGTTGTATTTTAAAAGCGTTATACAAAAGACATACTTGTGTCTATGTATAACGCTTTATTTATTATAAATTTGGATCAATTAACTCAACAAATTTAAATGTTCCATTGTCATATTCAAATTTCAGGATATTACAATTACCGATATTATGCTTTAATGCTTCATCTAGTTTAAGGCAATATCTTAAAAATACTCCCATTATTGTTCCATGACTCACGACTAATGCATTATTCTTTGTTTGAGACATAATATCATGTAAAGTTTTCACAATGCGTTCTTCAACTTGTTGCCTTGCCTCTCCTTTGAAAGGAACAATTCGATCTCCGAATAAGTCCTCAGGCTTGTATAGATTATCAAATAGATAGACTGACTCACCTTCAAATATTCCAAAATGCCATTCCTTCAGTCCCTTAAAACGTTGATACGATTGGTTAGGTGCAACATTTTCAAGTGTGTCACTTGCGCGTTCTTGCGTTGATGATGCATATAAATCGAAGTTTATCCCCTTAGTTTCATAATAACTACGTGCCTTTTGAGCTTGAGCAATTCCAAGTTCTGTTAGCGGCGAATCTCCAAATCCCTGAATTAGTCCCTTAAAATTAAACAAAGTTTGTCCGTGGCGCATTAAATATAACGTTTTAGCCAACAATAACACCTCTTCAATAAAAAGTATTGATAGCTCAAAATGTATTCTCTTTTTATTAAAATGAGTACCAAATATATTAAACCATTATTTAAACTTTTTCGGTAGCGAAAACCTTTGCTTTTGATGTACATTTTTTTCATAAGTAATGATGATTTTAGTTTAAAAGATAATGTGACGGGGTAAAACGCAATGAAGAGTACAGAATTTTAAAGGAGTGAGTGTTTATGGATAATCATAATCAATGTAATTATGTGAATCCACAAAATGTTTCACTTGACTGGGAATGTTTTATAATTAGTAAAAGTGAAATGTTGTTAGATGGTGTACCAAATGAACTTATCAACACTTGGTTAGATAAAGACATTATTACACCATTTTCGATAAGAAATGATGAAATAAACTTTAAAACAAAAGATATTTGGGATGCACTAATACATCATAATTGGTACTACTCAAATTAATTTGCCATATATAAGCTAATAGCTCTATTTGTAGTTTCAATTAATTGATGATTTGTGTAATTAGACATCACATATGCTCTAATTACTTGGTGTCTTTCTTCTAATCGAGGGAATGCTTTATCTTCACTAACGTGTTCGGCCAATATACCAAATGGTGTGTTATCATTTTGAAAACCCATGATGAAATTGTAAAACGTCATAAGACTTGCCCCCTTCATTTATTAAGCGCTATTTAAAGTGTTATTATTAATCTTATCAGAAAACTAGTATTTGTAAATGTGCAAAAGTGATTTTGCACATTTTTTTCATATCTGATTCTAAAAATATTAACGAATTATACAACTTTAAGAGTTTTTAGTATGTAAATATTCTTTTCATATTAATACTATACACCCCTATATATGCTCACTTGTTTGAATTAATAAACTTTAGCATTCTACAAATAATATTTTAAAAATAACTATACTTTTTATTTACCTATTGGAAAATAGTGTTATCATATTTATTAAGAAGCTATTTTTATACTAGTAGGTGTCAGTCATGAATAACATTTTGTTAAATGCTATCAATATAGTTATTACTACCACTTTTGTTATCTTTAATATTTTAATCACATATAATAAAGATTTAGATGATTTATGTTGGCTCCTGCCTGGTATTATCATTTGTGGTGTGATACTCATCGTATCCTTTACCATTGCAATGATAACTAAAAACTGGTTAAGTGAAATATTATTTTTTATAAATATCGTACTCGTTCTCTATTACATTTATCCTATTTTTTATAGTTTTATAGGTTAATAATTACGGTATATAAGGAGGGTTTCACATGTCTTTACATTTTGCAATTCTGTTTTGGCTAGCATTAATTTTCTTAGTTGCCGCTACGTTTATACTCGTATTAATGAAAAAAACTGGCAAAGAATCTAAAAAAGAGTCCTATTTAAGTTTCACTGTCATTCTCTATATTTTTGGATTCGCTATATTAATATACACATTTATATTTGGTGTGCTATAAATGAAATTCATTTTATATCCAGTCTGAAACGTCTCAATGATGTTTCAGACTGTTTTTTATTCTTAATAGACATTTCACACTCTCATACTTTAATATTTAAGATATGTTTTAGTCTTACAAGCTTATTAAAGATTACAATTCTAATTTAAGACTATTTACATATATTTCTTCAACAAGGAGCTTTTAAGTGAACTATATTAAACGAACGATAATTTTACTTATATTATTCGTTGTCGTATCCCCAATAAACTCACCAAAAACAATTGCAGATAATAAGTATTCAGAAATTCAAGATGACAAATTCCAATTACAACCTGGTGATATTATTGTTACAAAAGGCCCTGTCATGTGGGGATTTTTTGGTCATTGTAGTATCGCGATTGATGATAAAACGATTTTACAAATTGAGGGGCCTGGCGACAAACCAACTACACAATCCTTCGAATCTTTTAAATATAATTATGCAAGTGGCAAAAATGATTGGATGAAAGTTTATCGTTGCAGCTATCCTGGTGCAGGTAAAAAAGCGGCTGAATGGGTTAAGAAAAACTATGAGAATACAAATCATCGTTATCTAGTTACATTAAATTTGAACAGCAAAAAATTTACGTATTGTACTAAAATTATCTACCAAGCTTATAAATTTGGTGTAAGTGAAAAATCAGTTAAAAGTTATGGACTACATATTATTTCACCCTATGCAATTAAAGATAATTTTATAGATCCATACAAACTAAGGCTTGTTAAAGCTTATTAACACAGTTTCATCAAATAGTTAAATTAGTTTGTGTTTTGCAATAAATTGGGTATAGATTACAAATGATATTTCAGGAGGCCCAATATTTTGAATGAACTAACTAAAGAACAAAAGTATACAATAGCTAAATTTTACAAATTATATATTGAACGTTCGAATAATGGAGAAACAGAAACAGTCGCTAACTTTTTTGGCGATGCTAAAGATGCACGTGAAAACTATTTTTGTGATCGTGATTATCAAGACTTCTTAACTAACTGCCAAATTTTAATTCAAAACAAATACTTAACTGGTGAAGTTTTGGACGATAACATTTACAATATTTCTATTTTAAACAAGACATTTATTGAATTCGAACAAAATTTTGGTTGAACATGAATGTCTCAACTATAAACTTTCTAACCCTATTTTAAAGCAGGAGTGAAAAACATACATGAGTGAATGGCATATTAATAATCAATCTACAAAACCTTTTTTAATACAACAAGCGGAAAAGCAATTGTCTATTGTTAAACCGTTGCCTAATGGTAGCTTCCAAATACTCACAGAAATAAATTTGGAGAATGGCAATATTAGTAACATCGATCATTCTTTACTTGTTTCAGTAGACCCCAAAGCATTAGAAATAAGTATATTTGACGCTGTAAATTAAACGCAATATTTTTATTTAATTATTTTAATGTTTCGCCTTTTAAATGAAAACAAGATTACTGAATTATTATGAGATTTTAAAAACAATAAATATTCTCAATAATTAATCAGTCTTAATAAAAAATTAACAAAAAGTTGATTAGTTAAATTATTAATTAAGTAGTAAGATATTATGCGATGTGGTATCCTATTATTGTTAAACATTTTGAGTGTTTAACATTACTTCTTGTTATCGCCATATACAGACTTTAATTCTCGTCATTATTAAAGTTCTGTATTGGCGCTTTTTTATATTCAAAATCAAAAGTCGGACAGATGAAAAGTAAAAAACTTTTCCATCAGTTCGATTTATTTTAGAACCATTATATATTGTTAAATCTCCACCTAAATTTATTGGACAAAAAAATAACGGCTAGTGCTTTTACCACACCAACTGTTATCGATTTAAAGCATAAAAAAACAGCCCTATAATAAGGACTGTTTGAATAAGTTAAAATTACATTTTAACTACGTTTGCAGCTTGCTCGCCACGGTCGCCTTCAACGATGTCGAATTCAACTTTTTGGCCTTCTTCTAATGATTTGTATCCATCTTCAGCGATTGCTGAGAAGTGTACGAATACGTCGCTACCATCTTCTCTTTCGATGAAACCAAAACCTTTTTCTGCATTAAACCATTTAACTGTACCGTTATTCATATTGAATACCTCCGTCGTGCTTTTGCACTAAATATTTTGTAACAAATTCATAAATGAAAAGGAGAATATTCTATATAAATAACTCACATTTTTCTTCACGCTCTTTATTACTTAACTTTCATTATACACTTTTAAATATAGAAGTAAAGCATTATTTTATTTTCTGTGATAATACACATTGAACTATATAGTAATATTCCATTTTAATACTAAATTTAAAATTTTTATTTTCTAATATTAAATACACTTGCTTTTGATACTATTTACTTTTTTAATTCTGAATTGATAATAAATCATATCGTGATCCAAAAATTATAAAAGTGCCACTAGCAGCAGTGACACTTTTACAATGAGCATTATTGACCTGAATCAGCGTTGTCTTCGCTCCAAATATTTAATTTCTCTTTTTTCGCTTGTGCTTCACTTTTTCTTAAAAGTTGTTCATGTGTATTGTTAGGTTTATAAACATAAGCAACTTTAGCCAAGCCTTGACGAACTAAAGCTTCGTTTACCATTTTTCCATCAGCATAAATATACGCTAAGCCACGTCCATATTTATCAGTTCTTTGACCTTTGTCAAACTCGACTTCAATTTTCTTTGCATTTTCTACCATTTTTTTCGTAAATGCACTTGCTTCAGGACCATATTTCTCTACACCTTTTTTAGGATGCTTTGTTTCAGGTGTATCAACCAATAATAGTCTAAATGTCATTGGTTGACCTTTGTACATTAATTTAACCGTATCACCATCAATCGCTTTAATTAATGTCGCAGGTTCTTTATGTAATTTTTTAGTTGAAGTTGCACTATATACTGTTGGATCTTCAGAACCACTTCTATTTACGCCGTTATCTGTTTGTGATGCATTTGCTGAGCTACTTAGACTTGAAACTACAACTAAAGTTAACACTAAGCAACTAGTAGCGAAAAAGAAAAACCTCTTTGCGTATTGCCCTTTCGAAACATTACTGATAGCCATCCCTATAAGTAATATTGAAACAATTGCCATACATATGCCAGCACTTAATAAGTATTCTGTCATAACTAACACCTCTTTCTTTTTAGTTAATTTTAATATTAAACGTTAATTAATTATAATTCTACATTTTTACAATTAATTAATAAAAATTTAATAATTATAATAAAATAACTATACTTACTTTTATGTATTTTCTATATTTTAGGTGTCAGAACTTATATATCTAGCCTTATTTGTAAAATTAAAAAGCCTACAACATGAATCGTTGCAGACTATCATATCGAGACAAAGAGGTTTATTAGTGTCTCTATATCTATGTGGAATTTGAAAAGATTATTTATAATATTTACGGGGATAAATTGTCATTTAAAAACGAGATGTATAACTTATAATTTACTTTGGATTAGCGTTGTAATCCATTATAAACCTTATCAATTTGTTTATTGAAATAGTTTTGATGCGGTTTGCTTAATGTGTTAACTTTTTGTTTGGCTTTCATCCTAGCATCAGCACTTTGTGTATCTTTATAGTTCTCTACTAAGCTTTGTGCTTCTTTAACATGATCACGTCTAATAACGCGTTTGTCACGGTCTGTGAAATGTGATGAGTCAATTTCACTATAACCAACCATAGCTCCTGATTTACCGCCTATTGTTAATATGTTGAACTCCATCAGGTTTGAATTGCTATTAGATTTAAAAATATTAATTTGAGCATGTTCAACTGTTATAACTTTCTCTTCCGATACAATTTCAGTAAATTGCTTAGTATCATTTGCGCCACTCTCTGTCACTAATGCGTTTGCGTGATTAGAATGCCATAATTGAGTTGCACAAATTACACCCATTGTTAGTACTAGTACTTTCCTTTTCATTTGTTTATGCTCCCTTATTTGCTTTGATTGTAAAACCGACTTTTTCACCCTGTTTTCTTCGCCATTGAAAATTATATACCAATATTTTAGAAACAATAATTAACTTGCGATGAACAAACTATTAACAATAATCTTGAGTCTTATATTTATCTTAATTAATAATATATTTATTTAAGATTATGTTACTTCCAACTTTCAAAGTAGAAAAACGGTATAATTTGTTGATAGATGTATATCACTTAGCGTAAAAAATACAGCCTACAACCACATAGATTGTAGACTATATTTAAAATAATAGGTATTTATCATATCTCGTAAACTTAGTGCCAATTTTTATACTCGTGGTGCTGGTAAGCTACCCTTAAATTCAGGAACGTAGTGTGTAGGGCTATAACTTGGAACAGCATATTGATAATTTACATTTTTGATATTTAATGATGGTTTCCCAATTTTATAACCATTTGATTGTGAAAATGAGAAATATTTCTTCACACCTTTAACTACTTTATAAGAATAGAAGTATTTATAGTCATATGCTTTATTTACTTTAGCATTTTGATGTGTTGCTGTTGTGTTATTTTGGAAACTTGGTACATGCATACGATGTGAATTGTGACCATATGGTGGAATTACCTTGAAACTATTTATTTGTGGCACAACACAAAAGTGATTAATTTTAATGCTAGCATGCCCTGGTGTAACAAATTTATGCGCGTGATATCCAGGAACTGCAAAATGATGCTTGATAATTAAAGATTGAGATGGATGTGTATATCTAGGCGATTCTGATGGTTTAACAATAAAGTGTTTATTAATAGAATCCTTTGCATGATTTACATGTTTATGTACATGTGTTGATTTGTATGAAGTAATAACTTTCTTGTAGTGGGTTTGCGTAGTAATGAAGTGGTGGTTTACTTTGTTTTGCGTAATAAATCTATTTACTTCTGGGCCTTTAGCAACAAAATGCTTATCAACTTGTTGTGAAGCTGGATTGTTTGTTGTTACATTCACGCGATTATTGATTTCTTTGTACTCTGGTACAATGTTTCCTAATTTTGATTCTGGTACGGCAAAGTTTTTATCTACAATTTTACTTGCTGCTGAAGGATCCGAAATCTTATTCAATTTGTCTTCAGAAACTACAAAGTTTTTATTGTCAGTTAAATTACTAACATTTACTTTTGGTGCTTTTTTAAATTCATTGTAAGATGGAATAATTTTATTAATTCCTGATTCTGGAACTACAAATTTTTTGTCAACACTCTCTGTCACTGATGCTTTAGCGTTATTTGGATTGATAAGTTGTGTAGCAAATAGCGTGCTCATAGTTAAAACTAATAATTTCTTTTTCATCTGTTATTTCTCCTTTATATAGACTCAATATTATAACCAATTTAATTTTCCTGTTATATTCACTAACAGCATTATATACCAGAATTTTCAGTATAATAATTAACTTGAAGTAAACGTTGTCTTAACATTTTTATTGTTTTTCAGCTTAAAATTAATTATTGATATTGATAGTTAAGCATAATAATTTTTTCGTAATATAAAGTGAAAAAAGTAATAGTCCACACCTGTTTAGAATGTGGACTATACTAGATTGCATCATTGAAATGATGACTTTGATATTATTTATTGCTAGTTTAAAATGTTGTTATTTTTACGGCAAACTCATTATTTGCTTTGCAGCCATGCATTAATATTATTTGCCATTATATACTTTATTGATTTGTTTATTAAAACGTTTTTGATGACCTTCACTTAAAGTATTTACTTTTTGTTGTGCATTTAATCGGTCTTTATAACTATGTGTATCTTTATAATTATCAACTAACTTTTGAGCTTCTCTAACGTGTTCACGCTTAATTACACGCTTCTCACGTTCAGTTAGATGAGAAGAATCAATTTGACTTATACCAACCAGTGATCCTGATTTTCTACCAGGTAAAGCAGACGTTTCTTCAAATTCAATAAGATGATTATGCGTATGATTTGAAGTTGTTGGTGATTGATGCGTTGTTGTGAAATCATGACTTTCACCATTTAATCCAGCCAATTGTTTTGGTGCATTATAAATAATTTGTTGCTGAGTTTGACGCTCAACTGTAGGCATAGGTGCCTGTGTCGTTGTTTCAGTATATGTAGTCGGTGTTGTTGGTTTCTTTGATGGCGCAGAAACCACAAGTTTCTTGTCGTTTTCGTTGTCGTCTTCGTCATATTCTAACGATACAACTGGTGTGTTATTTTTATATTTTTGTTTAGCTAAAAATCGTTCTTTTATTTCTTTAAATTTCTTTTCATAATTAGCTTTTTGTTCTTCAGTTACTTCGTTTATTTTAGATTTGTGATTTTGAGTATTTAAACTTCTTTTACTTCTTTTAGATGTATTCGCTTTAGCTTCTTCTGTATCTGCTTTTAGTTTTTTTGCCATTACTATATTTTCTTCATTACTTTCAACTAACGCCGGTATATTCAACGGCCTATTTTCATTGATTTCAACAAAAAATTCATCAATAATTGATTCCAAATCTTTAATTCTATCTTCAAACATCCTTTTGTTTTTAGGAATTTTATCCTCTCTTTCATTTTTCGACAAACCAACTATCATATCTAATTTATTATATAAATTTTCTCTTGCATCCTTATTACCAAAAAACGCATAGCCTAACATCAATACTTTGTTTTCCAACTCATTTAGTTTAACATTTGCTTGATATTCTTCTTCGTTGCCGTATCTCTTTAATTCTGGATGCTTTTCTTCTATTTTCTTGGACTCTATATCGAATTCCTTTTTATTTTCTTGTAATGATTCATAAATCTTCAAATACCTTTCATGTGTCAGTCCTAATATATCTGCAGGTATCTGTATATTATTTTTACTATAGTAAGCTATTTTTCTTTCCTCATCTATAAATTTATTAAGTGCGTCTATCTCAGCAAGAAACTTTTTTTGATATTTTTCGTTAATATCTTTATATTCCAGCTCGTCATATCCATCATGATCTTGAATATCAATAGAAGTAATTAATTTATTTAAACTTTCCTTATATTGTTCTAGACTCCAATTATTACTCTTTTGCCCTGATACAGATAAAGCTTTTGATACATATGGATTCTTCTCCCCAGAAACCACTGCACTCGCACGATTGCTTTCCCAAATTTGTGATACACATAATGCTCCCAATGATAAAACTAGCAATTTATTTTTCAACTGTATTTTCTCCTTAATTTTCCCTAATTAACAACCTACCTTACACCCTATTTTTTCGCCAAGCCAAATTATATAACATCTACCTTTTTAAAATAATTAACTGTTGATGAATTAATTATTAATTATATTCAAACAATATATTTGGAAAATTCAAGTAAAAAAGCCACCTTTTACGGTGGCTTCTTCATGAATCATATGATTAATTTAATATCATTATTACTTATTTCTTATCTTTATTTTCTTTTTTTCTTCTGAAAAGTAGTAATGAACCTAATGATGCTAATAATCCCCAAATTAGTGACGTATTTGCTTCATCTTCAGAACCTGTATCAGGTAATGGTTCTTTACTATCTTTAGCCTCATTTTTATTAGAAGCATTAGTACCATTTTTAGGTGAATTAGGCGGCACTACATTATTGTTAGAACCTGACTCGGAATCGCTATTTGAATCACTTTCTGAGTCGGAGTCACTATCTGATTCTGAATCGCTACCTGAATCTGAGTCGCTGTCTGAATCTAAGTCACTGTCTGAGTCTGAGTCACTGTCTGAGTCGGAATCACTATCTGAATCTGAGTCACTGTCTGAATCTGATTCGCTATCTGAATCCGAGTCACTGTCTGAGTCGGAATCACTATCTGAATCTGAGTCACTACCTGAGTCAGAATCACTCGCTGAATCTGAATCGCTGTCTGAGTCTGAGTCACTATCTGATTCTGAATCGCTGTCTGAGTCTGAGTCATTATCTGATTCTGAATCGCTGTCTGAGTCGGAATCACTGTCGGAATCTGAATCGCTATCTGAATCTGAGTCACTGTCTGAGTCGGAATCACTGTCGGAATCTGAATCGCTATCGGAATCTGAGTCACTGTCTGAGTCTGAGTCGCTATCTGAATCTGAGTCACTGTCTGAGTCTGAGTCACTGTCGGAATCTGAATCGCTATCCGAGTCTGAGTCACTGTCGGAATCTGAATCGCTGTCTGAGTCTGAGTCACTGTCTGAGTCTGAATCGCTGTCTGAGTCTGAATCGCTGTCTGAATCTGAGTCGCTATCTGAGTAGGAATCGCTATCGGAATCTGAGTCACTATCTGAGTCTGAATCGCTCGCTGAGTCTGAATCACTCGCTGAATCTGAATCGCTCGCTGAATCTGAATCGCTTGCTGAATCTGAATCACTTGCTGAATCTGAATCACTTGCTGAGTCTGAATCACTTGCTGAGTCTGAATCACTTGCTGAATCTGAATCACTTGCTGAATCTGAATCACTCGCTGAATCTGAACCGCTATCTGAATTAGAATCACTACCCGAATCTGAACCGCTATCTGAACCTGGGTCAGAATCTGAATCCTCTGGAATTGGTTCAATTTCACCAGGCTCATCAGGTTGTTCAGGAACAACTGGTTTATCGATACCGTCACCAGAACCTGATCCGTTATTAAATGCTACTTCGTTGTCCCATGACATAGATCTCCATATAAAATTAGAATCATAACCATAAAATGTCGAACGTAGTGCTAAATCACCTGTACTAGCAGGATCAATATGGCCATTAACAACTACAATATACGGTGTTGTAATTTGGTCATCGTCCGTAGGAAATTCTACTTTGTATTGATTAGCATTTGGAAATGAAATTCTAACTTGATTAGTTACATCTTCAAAATCGCTAGGATTCACATAATAACTTTCAGATAAATAATTAGCATTATCGACTCTATAAACTTTAATATCAGTGTTTTTTGCATCTATTAACGCATTACTCTTTGTATTAGGAATTAAATTACCTGTTAAGGCAGGTAACACAACGTTATCTCCGCTTGGATTGACATAAATTGTTTGGCGATACGTATTATTTGTTTTATCGATTTGATCAATCGTACCTTTAATTGATAAATTATGGAATTGTCCATATTTCTCATAGTCGATTAATACTGTCTTACTAGCAGTATTGGTTCCTATGCCAGTTGTCAATGTCACATTACCTGTCTTTGTAACATTTTCAGGGTCAATATAAGCTGGCATAGTAATATTAGCTGTTACATTTTCTTTATTATCAACATAGTCTGTAAATGTATAAATAACATTACCATCACTATCGATTACACCATTTGCCAATACTTGATCTCCAGCCATAATTGGTGGCACTTTAGCAGTTGAAGTTACACCATTTAAGTTTAATTCTTTAGGTACAGTTATTTTGAATGTGTCACCTTTAACAGCAGAATTAGGCACTGAAAAACCATAATTCAGTTTGACATAACCTGCTTGGTGCGGATACACAGTCGTACCAGAGTCAATAGTAACTTTCACATCTGTCAACTGATTCGTAATATCTGTGCCAGCTGCCGGTGCATCTGCAGCTACAGCCGCTAAACTAAATGCTCTCTTTCTAGGCGCACTTGTATTAACCGCTTGATTAACTACATCTTTATTACTTGCATCTGTATTCTGTGGAGCTGATTCATTGTTTGAAGGTGTTGCTTCAGTTGAAGTATCTTGCGTTGTTGAAACATTTTCCGCATTTGTAGAATTTTGAGGTGAATTTACAGATGATACTGTATTAGTATCATTAGAAGTCGTTTCATTACTTGTTTGATTCACTAATTCCTCCGCATTTGTATTGCTTGATTGAGTTGTTGCCGGTGTATTAGCTTGATTCGTTGCCGTAGTAGCTTCACCAGTTACCGGAGTTTCTTCCGTAGTTGCATTTGTTAATGCTGATTGTGTCGTTTCCTGTTGTGCTGGATTTTGCGCCACACTCGTTTCGCCATTATTAGTGTTTGACGATGTTTTAGTATCACTCACGTTTGTGTCGTCTGTTTTAGGTGCAGCACTAACGCTACTTGAATCATTACTTTTGCTTTCGTTACTTGCGCTATCAGATTGCGTAACACTATTTTCACTTGCATCTGCTTCTTTACTGCTGAGTAGTCCAAAACCGATTAACGTACCTACAAGCACTGAAGCCACGCCAATCGATTTTTTCCGAATTGCGTGTTTTTCTTTTTTCTTCATATTCATTTTATTCCCTCTTTTTAAAAAGTCATTTTATATTAACTATATACCCTTTAAAGATATATTTAATCTCTGTTAATGGAATTATACACTAAAATTGCATTATAGCAATTAATTTGTATCGATATTTTATTATCCACAATAATACTTTACTAACAAACATTTTATTTATTGCTATTTTAAAAATTGCAAACGACAACGCACGATTTCATTGCAAACATTTTTTATTATTAATATGAACTCTGCCTAATGTAATCCTAGCTTGAAATCATATTTTTTCAAAAGCAGATGTGTAATTTATGGTACCTGTTTTTCCCGCTAAACTGTTCACTTTTAATTCTTTAATTAAAAACGCTTCGTCTGGTATACCATCATATGGTGGATAAATGTCGTACATACTTGCGCGTTGATATCCTAGATTGGCATAATACGTCGGCCATCCTAATACACTGATAAAATTATATCCTTTTAATATTGCTTCTCGTTCTAATGCTTGAATCAATCGCTTCCCTATACCTTTATTTTGATGATGAATATCAACAGATACAGGTGCTAACACTAATCCAATTTCCCGTTGTGCCTCGTTATCAAGATAAACTTCACTTAGTAAACCGTGCCCTACAACTTCATTTTGAAGAACAGCAACTAATTCTAAGTTATTGTCATACGTATCACTTAGACGAATTTGGTCTACTAGCTCTGATTCATTACCATAACCATGTTCACTATTTTCAAATGCCGTTCTAATTAACTGGTCAACTTGAGCAAAGTCATGTTGATGTATTTGTCTAATTTGCATCTTTGCCCCTCCTTTTAGTTCTATCTTATAGAAAAATGCATTACAACATAAAGTAATATTTTATAGTAATGACGCCATTATTTCATTAAAATTGAATGATATTTTTCGCAATAAACA
Source organism: Staphylococcus sp. EG-SA-14 (assembly GCF_017151935.1). Lineage (NCBI taxonomy): Bacteria > Bacillati > Bacillota > Bacilli > Caryophanales > Staphylococcaceae > Staphylococcus > Staphylococcus sp. EG-SA-14. Next base: position 14,046 of record NZ_JACVZM010000019.1, read on the forward strand.
ACTACCCTCTTAAATCAATTTTTAGATAAACTGCAAATCATAAATTTCTTTATTATTATAAGTATTAAAACGGTCGATTTGACCTTTTAATATAACTTCCTGTTGTTTGCGACTTACATTATGATAATAAGTCATACGTACATTCAAATCAGCTTCATAACCATTGTTCTCAATCGTTCTTTCTAATTCTTCGTACACATTTTTATTAATTGGTAACATGTACCCTTCTTTACTAGGTAAAATATTCACGTATTTTTTCTGAATGACTTTATCATTACCCAATAAAACCTCTATTGCAATTTTTTTAGCAGCACCGCCACCTAAATTATATAGTTTAATATAATCTTTATGATGATGCTCTTCTGTTGCCGAATTCATTATATTAAGTTGATCCTCCTCCCTTTATAATAAAATTTGGTTAAAACCTAAAGCTGGCAGAAAGCTAATTTTCATTTGATAAAGTTGAACTGAAACTGATACAAAATAAAATAAAGCCATAATAAATGTTCCAATAGATCCTATAGCTGAAATAATGTTAATCATTAAGATATCAACCCTCCCATATGAAATTTATATGATTAATTTCAAACTGAAAAAGCATTTTACTTAATCGTTTATATCCAAAAACAATCATTTTAAACGTTATATTCGACTGCTCATATAAAAAGTTTTGCTTTATAGCCTTAAGTAATTTTTTAACCATCAAGTACGATTATTATTACGGCAATCTATTTGTATTGACTAAAAAATACAATAACGCTTTTGAGAGCTCCCATCTTTGACCAGTATTTTCCAAATTAATAACACTTCTTCTTCAATACATATTTATCTCATACAAATAAGTTGATTTTTTTATTTTTACAAACGTAATTTCTTAACAAATCAAAATTTTACATTTAAATCTTTCGATATATTACAAGTTTTTTAAAAAAGTAATATATTTCTATCAATAAAAGTAATATAATATTAGTAATTATAGTTTCATTAATTTATTGCAACAATACATAGGATCATTATTACAAGAATTATTTAATATCATCTTAGAATCTCACAAAATATCAACTTTGTTTAATTACTCAAAATGATAAGTCATTTAGAGTTTTTAAAATAAACTTTTGCGAAATAAAGGAGACATGTTAAATGAAAAAAGTAATGGGGATATTATTAGCAAGTACACTTATCTTAGGTGCTTGTGGACATCATCAAGATAGTGCAAAAAAAGAGAGCACTAGTCACAAAAAGAAAGAAAATGACAATGAAGAATTAAATGAAGAACTTAAAGAATTTAAAAGCAAAAAAAATATGGATATAAAAATTAAAGGCGATACTATTGTTAGTGACAAATTTGAAGCTAAAATAAAAGAACCGTTTATCATCAATGAAAAAGATGAGAAAAAGAAATATATCGCTTTTAAAATGGAAATTACTGCTAAAAAAGACGATAAAGATTTAAATCCATCTTCTATTTCTCATGACTATATTAATATTACTCAAGATGATAAAAATACAGTAAATAAATTAAGAGATGGTTATCTTTTAAGTGATAAAAAATATAAAGATTGGACAGAACATAACCAAGATCAAATTAAAAAAGACAAAACTGCACAAGCCATGTTCATCTATGAGTTAAGAGGTGATGGAAATATTAATTTAAATGTCCATAAATACTCAGAAGATAAAACAGTTGATTCTAAATCATTCAAATTTAGTAAACTTAAAACCGAAGATTTTTCTCATAGAGCGGAAACAAGAGAAGAAGTAGAAAAGAAAGAAAAAGAATTTGAAGAAGAGTACAAAAAAGAACAAGAACGAGAGAAAGAAAAAGAAAAGCAAAAAGATGACGACCACAGTGCTTTAGATGAAGTATAAATTTTTGAATGCTCGCATTTAGCGTTATAATCTTTGTTGTTATTATTGTCATTATAAATTAGCTTACCTACACTCATAATGACACACTAATTTAATTGTTAAATACAACAAAAAAAGAGTAGCTCGCCTACTCTTTTTTGTTGTTTTGAAATGGTAATTTTTGAAATGACTCGATCATAATTTCACGAATACCATGCAACATTTTTCGTGAACTCATTTTTCAAACAATACTTATCGATCAAAAATAAACCTATACACATAGTTAGCTATGCCCTTTTAAAAGTTCTATATTATATTAGTTAAAAATTTGTAAACAGTTGGTGTAACAGTAATTTCAATTAAAGCGCATAAAAATGCCACAGGTAAAAATATTAGCAGGTAACACTTTACTATTGATTTTAATAAAACAAAAAATTTTGGCAATGTCTCTTTTCTTTTTCTAAATAAATTCATTGAATTTTTTCTAATATACGCATTTAATAAGAATAACATTGATAGTTCAATGCTTGTTAAGTATATTTCTAAAATACCATGAGGCAAAATACCAATAAAAATAGCTATCCCTTCGTTTAATTTATATGAAAATGTAACCCCAATAATAACCGACAATGAATAAATTGTAGAAATTGTAGGAATAAAATACAAATATGGTATTGGTATTATCGATAATATAAGTGACACCAAAGGAACTATAAAAGCATTATTAACAAATATCTCCAAAAACCCATTAAAATTATAAGTCACTTTATGATTTAAATCTTTACTAGGAAAATCACTAAAGTCCTGTATATTCATACCAATTATGTAAAATACTATTATTAGAATCAAACAAATAAAACAATTGAATTGCATAAATTTGTTACTGCGTTTCAAAAATGAAGATAAACTCAAGTCATTCATTGATTACGCCCCCATCTATAATTACTATTTCACTAAATAGATACGTTCACTCGCAAACGATATCATCCTTAAAAATCGATTAAAAAACAGCTATATTAAAACCTTTAATTTACCATATGAAACTATCACAACTTTTCCTCATTACATTTAAACAATATATCAAATTTAAGTCAATTAAAAGAAAAATATAATATTTATAAAAATCTTGATTCTAATTCTAAACTATATATTTAATTCTCTTATTTATGATACTTCTTTAGCTTAATTAATTTTGCAAATAAAATTTACATTCTAAAACTCTAAGCTCAACTTTTTTGACACTTATTTGACACACATCCCTTTCCTCTTATATCTCAAAAACTAATTCATAATCACTTATTACTCTTTCCTCCATCAAATAAACACCTATACAAACACTGCTATTTCAATACTCACAACTATTTCTACAATGCATTATCCCCTGAAAAACACATAATAAAAAAGCCCACATCCACAAAGGTTGTAGGCTACAAATATGGAGACGGCGGGATTTGAACCCGCGTCCAGAGGTCCTGATACACATCTTTCTACGTGTGTAGTTTATCGAAAAGTTTCGCATCATGAAAAGTGATAAACAACCAACATGATGCTAGCTTGATTAAGTTTCTTCTAAACAGACTTCAAACGGCAGTGTTTAGCATATCCTATTAAGGTTGAATCGCGTTAACAGCACATAGGAAATGCTGTTAGGCGATGCAGAGTGCGATTAGGCAGCTACTGCGAAATTATTGTTTGATTTGCCAGTTATTATAAACTGTGTGTGTTGATGACGAAGCCAACCCTCCGACACGCTTAATGAGCTCGGGGGACCCCTGTCGAATCCATGAACGTCCCCGAAATAATAAATCAAACAAATCATACTTTTGTAATTTACAAAAGCACATATAACTATATCAAATATAGCCCGATTAAGCAACTAAATCGCTTAATAACGGGCTTTCATATCGCGCGCAACATCTCGTTTGACTGCTTTTTCTTTCAAAGCTTGACGTTTATCATATTTTTTCTTACCTCGTGCAACACCAAGTAATACTTTACAATGTCCATGCTTCAAATAAAGCTTTAACGGCACAATCGAATAACCAATTTCTCGAGTTTGTTCACCTAATTTAAAGATTTCACGTTTATGCAATAATAATTTTCGAGAACGAAGAGGATCGTGATTAAAACGATTCCCTTCTTCGTATGGTGCTATATGCATATTATTCAAATACATTTCACCGTTTTTAACTTGCGCGTAACTATCTTTAAGGTTAGCACTACCTCGGCGAATCGATTTTATTTCTGTACCTTGTAATACGATTCCCGCTTCAATCGTATCTTCAATATTATAATCATGTCTTGCTTTACGATTTTCCGCTAATGTACCTGGTGATTTCTTCTTAGCCATTCATACTCACCTCATTGCTGCTTATTTTTTCTTACGACGTGCTTTCTTTTTCACACTTTTATCTTTATAAAATGGCTTATGCTTACTATTACCTGATTTATCATTATTACGTTGGTTTTTACCTTTACGTTGCTTACCTTTTTTCTTACGACCCTTATCATCAGATTTCGATTTATCTAAAGATTTGCCACGCGTTTTAGCTTGAATCGTTTTACCTCTTGCTGGTCGCTGTGAGCGGTCATTTTTAGGTAAAGGCATTCCAACAATTTGAAAATCAATTAATCGTTCATCTACATCAACATGCGTCACTTTAACCTTAACTGTGTCACCAATTCTAAATACTTTAGCTTGACGCTCACCAATTAATGCCATTTGACGCTCTTCAAAACGGTAATAATCATCAGTCATATTCGCAATATGAACCATACCTTCTATCGTATTTGGCAATTCAATGAACATACCGAAGTTAGCTACTGAGCTGACAATACCTTCAAATTCATCACCAATATGTTGAATCATATATTCTGCTTTTTTCAATTCATCAGTATCACGTTCTGCCTCAATAGCACGACGTTCACGTTTAGAAGTATGTTCAGCTAACTCAGGCAATTTGTCTTCCCAACGCTTCACTTCTTTGTTATCCATTGATTTCTCAATTAAATACTTACGGATTAAACGATGAACTGTTAAATCAGGATAACGTCTAATTGGTGATGTAAAATGCGTATAATATTCAGCTGATAAGCCAAAATGTCCCAAGTTCACATCATCATAATGCGCTTGTTGCATTGAACGTAACATCATTGTTGAAATGACCATTTGTTCAGGTCGACCTTCTACTTCTTCTTGAACCTTTTGAAGTGTTGTTGGATGAATATCTTCGCCAGTGCCCTTAATCATGATGCCAAAGTTTGTAATAAAATCAAAGAATTGTCTTAAGCGATCTGATTTAGGTTGCTCATGCACTCGGTAAATAAAAGGTACATTTAACTTACTAAAATGTTCAGCAACTGTTTCATTTGCAATTAACATAAATGATTCAATTAGACGTTCACCCTCGCCACGTTGTCTTAATTGAACATCTGTTGGTATACCGACTTCGTTAACTAATACTTTTGCTTCACTAATATCAAAATCGATTTCACCACGTCGTTTTCTCATTTGAATCAAACGATTAGATAAATCTTGTGCTAAATCTAACATAGGCGTAATTTCTTTATATTGTTCGCGAATGTTAGGATCCTTTTCAGTAATAATCTGATTTACCGCATCATACGTCATTCGATAATCAGAATGTATAACACTATCAAAAATTTCATGTTTAACAACGCGACCACTAGCATCGATTTCCATGCGACAGCTTAACGTTAAACGATCAACATGAGGATTTAATGAACAAATACCATTGCTTAATCGATGTGGAATCATCGGAATCACACGGTCAACAAGATATACACTTGTCGCTCTATCATAAGCTTCTTTATCTAAAGCTGAATCTTCAGTTACATAATAACTGACATCAGCAATACTTACAGTCAACTGCGTATTACCGTTCGCTAACTTTTTAACACTAATTGCGTCATCTAAGTCTTTAGCATCAGCACCATCAATTGTGATTGTCAATTCATCACGTAAATCATGACGGCCTTTAATTTCAGTATTTTCAATATGATCAGGTACTGCTTCAGCTTCTTGTAACACTTCATCAGGAAATTCAATTTCTATGCCATGTTGATAGATAATAGATAAAATATCTACGCCAGGATCATTTTTATGTCCTAAAATAGCAGAAATATGTCCTTCTGGATTATCTGAACCATCAGCATATTTAGTAATTTGAACAAGTACCTTATGCCCATCTACTGCACCTAAACTTTGTCCTTTAGGAATGAAAATATCTTGCATAATACGTTTATCATCTGGAATAACAAATCCGAAATGTCTAGCTTCACTATACGTACCAACAACTTGAGTTACTGAATGCTTCTCAATCGACTTAACTTCCCCTTCAATTTTACCTTTATGTTCACCTTTAGATTGATGTATTTCTACAATTACAGTATCTCCATCTAAGGCACGATTAATTTTTGTTGGGGGAATAAATATATCTTCCATATCCTCATCTTCAGGTCTTAAGAATGCAAAGCCTTTTTTATTTTGACTTAACGTTCCCTTTATCAATTTTGAATGACCTTTTGAACTATGCTTTTTTTGATATCTGTCTGTTTTTGTACGTTCAATTAATCCTGATTGTTCTAATTCTACGAGCACCTTAATTAAATCTCTAAATGAGTCGGCACTACTTAAACCTAAGGCATCTTGAAAATCTGACACTGACATAGGTTCATATTCAGGTTGATTAATAATCTCTTCTATTGATTGCTTTAAATTCATTATGCCCCTCCTTTCTAATGTTAAAATCTCTTTTTATTCTGACCAGTCTAATGACTCTAAAAATTGATAAATATCTTCAAATACTTGTTCTTTTTCTTTATCAATCGTAATAACATGTCCTGATTGACTATACCACTTGATGTCTTTGTCATCAGAATCTACATGGTCATATATATAATTTGCGGATTGTGGATCAATCATATTGTCGTTTTCTGCTTGAATCACTAAAATTGGGTCAAATACCTCATCAACTTGATCTTTAATCGTATCTAATGCTTCACTTAGTTCTTTTAAAGTTTCAGTTGGTTTAAAATGATCCATTTCATTATCAATAGTCTCTTGATTTTTACCTTCATACTTTTTAAAATTACGTGCATACTCTAAAAAGCCTTCATAAATGGCACCTTCAGTTTTGCCACCCATTGGTGCACACATCGTTACAATACCCTTTACATCTCTATTTAAGCTTAATTTTAAAGCAAAATCCCCACCTAATGATAGACCAGCAACAACAATTTCATCATAACCTTGTTCAACAAGATAATCATAACCATCTAACGCATCTTTAAACCAAACGAAAGGACTAGATTTCAGTATTTCCTCTGGTGGTGCCGCGTGACCTTCATATTGTGGTGCATACGAAGTATATCCCTTTTTTTGTAAAAATCGACCTAATTGACGTACATCAGACGAATTGCCTGTAAATCCATGTAATAATAACACGGCACGTTTGCCTTCTTCAAAAAAGAAAGGTTTTGGTAATTTTATCTGCATAAATCTAACGCTCCCTTTGCATACTTAACTAGGCTATATATTTTACATAGCTTATTGTTAAACTATTACATTCTTAATTATAAATAAAAAAGCCCGACATTTACATCGCCGGACCTTACATACCAAGATAACTTATGCAAATCATAAGTACAAAAAATAATATTGATAAAATAATTGTTAATCTATTTAAGAATAAATCGACGCCACGTTGTTTTTGTTTACCGAATAACTGCTCAGCACCACCACTGATGGCACCTGAAAGTCCACTGCTTTTACCTTCTTGGAGTAGTACAACAGTTATTAATGCAATACAATCAATGATTAATAATACGATTAAAAATGTATGCATAAATTGTCCTCCGTTCCTTATATACGACAAGTAGTATATCATATTTTTATTGTTAAAATCAATTTTCTAGCGATTAAATGTACTTTTACGTTTGATAGAAACAACAAGCATATAAATCGCTAATGCAACCGAACCTATAATAACGATTAAAATTGGCAATGTTAAGTACGCACCGTGTGCAGCTTTTATTGCTTGAATTGTGATTGATAAATTAATCAACGTAAACAAACTATTTGATACATAAACTGCAAACATAAACCACCACACATAAGTATGTCGATTCCAAAAAGTGATGAAGCCTGCTAGATAAGCCAAAATATACATAATACCAGTGAATCTAAAGCTGTTTAAAATGTAATCAATCGCTTTATCTGAAGTGTTTTGATTCGTTAAATTAAGTAATGCTTTGGCAGTCGCATTATCCAACGAAACAAAGTAATGAATAATCAATAATATTGAGAATACGATTGATGCAGTTGCAATAAAGCGTCCTGTTTTAATTTCTTTATTCGTTCTATCAGCCATTTGTTTACTCCTCATATATTTAAATACGTTCTATAAAACCTTTATTTAATTTTACCTTTTAATAAAAGTGAATACCCTGTCATACAATATTCATTTCAACATAAATTTATTATACCAGTTTAAGAATACAAGTTAAATATGTGTTATTAGTTACCTCATGATTATTAGTCTGTTATGAATAATACTTCAAAATAAAAAACCTACCACAGTCTCAACTCTGTGGCAGGTTATAAATACAAGCGTGAACTTTTTAAGCGTGAACTCAAAAACTTTATTCAATTTATACCGACATAATAATCCTCAACTAAAATTATGGCAGTACTTAATGTTTAAAATGATTATTTATCTAAGTTATAGAATGATTTGATACCGTCATATTTAGCAGTTTCAAATAATTCATCTTCGATACGTAATAATTGATTGTATTTAGCAATACGGTCAGTACGTGATAATGAACCAGTTTTAATTTGACCAGCGTTTGTAGCAACAGCAATATCAGCAATTGTTGTATCTTCTGTTTCACCTGAACGGTGAGAAACTACTGCTGTGTAACCAGCTTTTTGAGCCATTTCGATTGCATCAAATGTTTCAGTTAATGTACCGATTTGGTTAACTTTAATTAAGATTGAGTTACCAATTCCGTTTTCAATACCTTTTGCTAAAATTTCAGTGTTTGTTACGAATAAATCGTCACCTACTAATTGTACACGGTCACCGATACGTTCTGTAAGTTGTTTCCAACCATCCCAGTCGTTTTCGTCCATACCGTCTTCAATTGTAATGATAGGATATTTGTCTACTAATTGTTCTAAGTAGTCAACTTGTTCTGCAGCTGTACGTTTTGCACCGTGTTCGCCTTCGAACTTACTGTAGTCATATACACCATTTTCATAGAATTCTGATGATGCACAGTCAAATCCTAAGAATACTTCTTCACCTGGTTTGTAACCAGCTGCTTCGATTGCTTGGATAATTGTTTCAACAGCATCTTCAGTACCTTCAAATTTAGGAGCGAAACCACCTTCGTCACCTACTGCAGTTTCTAAACCACGTTTGCTTAAAATTGATTTTAAGTTGTGGAAAATTTCAGTACCCCAACGTAATGATTCTTTGAACGTTGTAGCACCTACAGGTAAAATCATGAATTCTTGGAATGCAATTGGAGCATCTGAGTGAGAACCACCATTAACGATGTTCATCATTGGTACTGGTAACTGCTTACCATTAAATCCACCTAAATATTTGTAAAGTGGTTGACCTAATAAGTCAGCTGCTGCACGTGCTACTGCGATAGATACACCTAAAATAGCATTTGCACCTAATTTACCTTTGTTTGGAGTACCGTCTAATGCGATCATCATTTTATCAATAGATACTTGATCTAATACTGAAAATTCACCTTCAATAATTTCTGGTGCGATGATTTCATTAACGTTTTCAACTGCTTTAGTAACACCTTTACCTAAATAACGTGATTTGTCTCCATCACGTAATTCAACAGCTTCGTGTTCACCAGTTGAAGCACCTGATGGTACTAATGCACGACCAAATGCGCCACTTTCAGTTAATACTTCTACTTCAACAGTTGGGTTACCACGAGAGTCTAAGACTTCGCGAGCGTAAACATCTGTAATAATTGGCATGTTTATAATCTCCTTTAAATAGTTATTCTATAATTATTATAGCTTTATTCTTTCATTTAACAAAATGATATTACTATTATTTTCAAAAAATAAGTGTCATTAAGCGTTTACTTAACATCTTTTACAATATTAGTGTTTAATTAAAGATTCACCTGTCATGTCTTCAGGTTGTTCTACATTTAATAAATCTAATAATGTAGGTGCTAAGTCACCTAAGCGACCAGTTTCTCGAAGTGTAACGCCTTCTTTTGTTACAATCACTGGTACTGGGTTCGTTGTATGCGTAGTCATTGGTTGATCATCATCCGTCAATACTTGATCAGAGTTACCATGGTCAGCAGTAATAATTGCATAACCGTCCATGTCTAAAATCTTATCAACGACTTCACCTAAACATTCATCAACCGCTTCGATTGCTTTGATTGTCGGCTCAAGCATACCACTATGTCCAACCATATCAGGGTTAGCAAAGTTTAAAATAATTAAGTCCAAGTCACCTTTATTTAACTCTTCTAATAATGCATCTTTAACTTCATAAGCACTCATTTCTGGTTTCAAGTCATACGTTGCAACTTTAGGTGAATCAATTAAACGACGGCGTTCACCTTTAAATTCCTCGTTACGTCCACCACTCATAAAGTAAGTAACGTGAGGATATTTTTCAGTTTCTGCAATACGTAATTGTGTTAAATTGTTATTTTGTGCAATTTCACCAATTGTATTATTTAAATCAACTTTTTCGAAAACGATAGCCGCATCGATATTGTCGTTATACTTAGTGAATGTTGCATAGAATAAGTCTTTAACTTGTTCAACTTTAAAGCCTTCGAATGCTCTGTTCGCAAAAATTTCCGATAATTGTGCTGCTCTATCAGGTCGGAAATTATAGAAGATCACTGCATCTCCATCATTAACACCGTCATTTTGATTCTCAACGATGAATGGTACTACGAATTCGTCAGTTAAGCCCTCATTATAGCTTGCTTCTACACCTTCTTTGGCAGTTGCATAAGTTGGGGCATCAAAATTACGAATAGCATTGTAAGCTTTTTCTTCACGTTCCCAACGTTTGTCACGGTCCATTGCATAATAACGACCAGACACAGATGCAAATTGACCAATGCCTAATTCATTGAATTTAGCTTCAGTCTCTTCGATGTATTTCAAAGCGGATTTTTGATCTACGTCACGACCATCTAAAAATGCGTGTACGTAAACTTTTTCAACACCTTGTTTTTTAGCAAGTTCTAACAAAGCAAATAAATGTTTGTAATGACTGTGCACACCACCGTCAGACAATAAACCAAAGATGTGTAACGCTGAATCATGTGAATTCACGTGTGCAATTGCATTATTTAAAACATCATTTTCAAAGAAATCACCGTCTTCAATTGATTTATTGATTCGAGTTAAACTTTGATAAACGATACGTCCTGCACCGATATTCATATGACCAACTTCTGAGTTACCCATTTGTCCTTCAGGTAGTCCAACATCTAAGCCACTCGCTTCGATTTGAGTCGTTGGATATTTGTTGTAATAACGATCAAAATTAGGCTTGTTTGCTAATTTTACCGCATTACCATGTTCGCTTTCGCGGTTCGCAAAACCATCTAAAATAATTAACGCAGTTGGTTTCTTAGCCATGATTATTTTGCACCTTCTAACAATTGTACGAAATCTTCAACTTTAAGTGATGCGCCACCTACTAATGCCCCATCAATATCAGTTTGTGCCATGTATTCTTTAATGTTGTTAGGTTTAACACTACCACCATATTGAATACGAGTTGCTTCTGATACTTCTTTGCTTGATAAGTCAGCAATAGTTTGACGTACAAATGCACACATTTCATTTGCATCTTCAGATGTTGATGATTTACCAGTTCCGATTGCCCAGATTGGCTCATAAGCAATTACAACTGATTTAAGTTGATCTTCAGATAAACCTGCAACAGCTTTCTTAACTTGCTCACCTACAACATCGTTAGCTTTACCACTTTCACGCTCTTCGTCTGTTTCACCAACACAAATAATTGGAGTCATTCCATATTTGAAAATAGCGTGCGCTTTTTTGTTAATTTCTTCATCTGTTTCGTGGAATAATTCACGACGTTCAGAATGACCGATAACAACGTATTTAACGCCTAAATCTGCTAATGCAACTGGAGACGTTTCACCTGTGAACGCACCATTATCTTCGAAATACGTATTTTGAGCACCGATTTCTAAACCTTGTGCTTTTCCTTCTTTAACTGCAGTAGTTAATGCATCTAATTGAATTGCTGGTGCACAAATTACTGATTCTACTTCTTTTGAATCTGGTAATGTTGGCAATGCATTGACGAAGTCTTTTGCTTCTTGTACTGTTTTGTTCATTTTCCAGTTACCAGCTATAATTGGTGTTCTCATTAAAGACACTCCTTGTTTTGTAAATATTTTTGAAAAGTGATGAAACACGATGTCATCTTGTGACTGTTTTCCCGTAACAATGTTAAACAAACATGCCACATCACTTTAAACTATCACTTTATTATTTATTATTGATTGCTTTGATACCAGGCAATTCTTTACCTTCTAGGTACTCTAATGACGCACCGCCACCAGTTGAAATATGAGTGAAGTCATTTTCAAAACCTAAAGAGATTGCTGCTGCAGCTGAATCACCGCCACCGATAATCGTAATTGCATCTTTAAGGTTTGCAATTGCTTTACATACACCAATTGTACCTTGTGCAAAGTTACTGAACTCGAATACACCCATAGGTCCATTCCATACAACAGTGTGCGCACCTTCTAATTCATCTGCAAATAATTTTACAGTGTTTGGTCCAATATCCATACCTTCTTGGTCTGCTGGAATTGAATCAGATGGTACTACAGTAATTTTGGCATCATTAGAAAATTCTTTAGCAACTTTAGTGTCTACTGGTAATACAATTTTATCACCATGTTTTTCTAATAAATCTTTTGCGAAGTCGATTTTATCTTCTTCTAATAATGAAATACCAATTTCTTTACCTTGCGCTTTTAAGAAAGTATAAGCCATACCTCCGCCGATGATAATTTTATCAGCTATGTTAACTAAGTTTTTGATGACATTAATTTTGTCAGATACTTTTGCTCCACCTAAAATAGCAACAACTGGTTTATGTGGATCGTTAACTACGCCACCAATAAACTTAATTTCTTTATCCATTAAGAATCCAGCTGCAGTTTCTAAATGTGTAGAAATACCAACATTAGATGCATGCTCACGATGCGCAGTACCAAAAGCATCATTTACAAACACATCACCTAAAGATGCCCAGTATTTACCTAATTCTGGATCATTTTTAGATTCTTTTTTACCGTCTAAATCTTCATAACGTGTATTTTCAACTAATAATACGTCGCCTTCTTTAAGGTCTTTAATAGCAGCCTCAAGTTTTTCGCCGCGTGTTTCTGGTACGAAAACAACTTCTTTATCTAATTTCTTAGATAAGTCTTCAGCAACTGGACGTAAAGTTAATTTTGCTTTATCACTTTCTTCTTTCACTTTACCTAAATGTGAAAATAGTACGATTTTACCACCTTGTTCGATGATGTATTGAATTGTAGGTAAAGCTTGAACGATACGGTTGTCATTAGTAATTTCACCGTCTTTTAAAGGCACGTTAAAATCAGCACGTACTAGGACTGTTTTACCTTTAAGATCTAAATCAGAAACAATTTTTTTAGCCATGGTGTTTCCTCCTTGTAATTAGGAAATTTTATATAAAAATAAGCGGAGAAGCGTTTGTGCTCCCCGCTTACTCATAAGCTTTAATTAATGCTAAATAGTTCTGAGCACTAGCGTATTTGAAAAAAACTATACTAAAATTATTTAGAAAGTTCAGCTAAGTATGCTAATGTACGAACTAATTGTGCAGTATATGACATTTCGTTATCATACCAAGCTGCAACTTTAACTAATTGACGGTCGCCAACTGACATTACACGAGTTTGTGTAGCGTCGAATAATGAACCGTAAGTCATACCTACAACGTCTGAAGAAACGATTTCGTCTTCAGTGTAACCGAATGATTCGTTTGAAGCATTTTTCATAGCTTCGTTAACTTGTTCAACTGTTACGTCTTGTTTTTCTAATACTACTGTTAATTCAGTTAATGAACCTGTAGCTACAGGAACACGTTGTGCACCACCATCTAATTTACCATCGATTTCAGGAATAACTTTACCGATAGCTTTAGCAGCACCTGTTGAGTTAGGGATGATGTTTTCTGCCGCTGCACGAGCACGACGTTTGTCACCTTTTCTGTGAGGTGCGTCTTGTGTATTTTGATCACCTGTGTAAGCGTGAATTGTAGTCATTAAACCTTCAACTAAACCAAAGTCATCGTTTAAAACTTTAGCAACTGGTGCTAATGAGTTTGTAGTACATGAAGCACCTGAAACAACTGTTTCAGAACCGTCTAACTCTTGGTGGTTTGTGTTGAATACGATTGTTTTTAAGTCACCAGTAGCTGGTGCTGAGATTAATACTTTTTTAGCGCCTGCTTCAATATGAGCTTGTGCTTTATCTTTATCAGTGTAGAAACCAGTACATTCTAATACTACATCGATATTTAAGTCTTTCCAAGGTAATTTGCTTGCATCTGGTTCACTGAATGATTTAACTTCTTTACCATTTACGCGGAAACCACCATCAACTACCTCTACTTCACCTGTGAAACGACCTTGCATAGTGTCATATTTTAATAAATGCGCTAACATGTCGTCATCTGTTAAGTCGTTTACTGCTACAACTTCAAGACCTTCTACTTCTTGAATTCTTCTGAATGCTAAACGACCAATTCTACCAAAACCATTAATTGCTACTTTTACTGCCATTATAATGGCCTCCTTTAAAATGATATTTAAAAAGTATTAAACTTTTTATCTCTTATTCAAGTATTATCTTTGCTGCGGCTTCATCAGTGATTAACACTGTATTCTTGGGTGCAATCGTCAAGTATGCTTTAATTGCTTCACCTTTCGATTTGCCTCCTGCAACTGCAAAAATAAAGTCTTTTGATTCAAGGTCTTCTAATTGAAGTCCAATTGTTTTAACCTTATGGACAATTTGACCTTGTGTATCAAAATAATAACCAAATGCCTCTCCGACAGCTTGATGATGTTGAAGTTGTTCAATGACCTTTTCAGGTGATTGACGTCGATGCGCCATCTTCAGCGCATCACCAATGCCGTGTAATATAACGTTTGCTTGTTTAATTTTGTCTAAAGTGTTTATGACTGATGGCTCTAACAACAATGTGTTATATGTTGTTTCACTGACATTATCAGGTACATACATCGTCGTATAATAACCGCCAGCTTGTTGTGCCATACTGGCTGCAATTGTGTTTGCCTGAAAGACAACATTTTCGCCTAGTCCACCTCTGGCTGGTACGAAGAATACATTATATGGTAATAAATGAATTGCTTCACTAACACATGCCATCGTGGATCCGCCAGTTACAGCAACTATCGCGTCTTCTTGTAATATGCCTTCAAGTAATTGACCTGCTTGTCTACCTAATTCTGTTTTAACAGATTGACTATTATCAGCATCACCAGGAACAACATGAACTTCCTTAATTTGAAATTTATTCTTAATACCTTCTGACAGACGATTATCATCTGCATAGATATCAAAGTAACCTTTCAATTGCGAAATCAGTTGCTCACCTTCAGCTGTAATTTCCATTCCGGTAGGCTTAACTTTTATCAAATCTTGTTTCTTAAGCATATCTGTTTCAGAACGCAGTACACGTTCAGTCATATCCATATGTTCGCTTAAACTTCGACGTCCGACAGGCTGATTTTTTGAGATAGTAGTAAGAATAGAAAAACGTTTATACATTTTATCTATGAGATCCGGTATAAGCTTTTGCTGTGCTTGCAATAAGTCTTTCACTACTACCTCCTCCTTATATTTATAAATGTAAATAAGGATATGTCACAACCAGTGGTTGCCTTTTTAAGTCCCGCGTGGGACAAAAATTAACCTCTTTACACTTGCAATAGTACTATTCTATTTCAAAAATTGCAAGCATAAAACTTAAATTTTCTAAATAATTTGATAAAGCGCTTGCAATATATTTTCGATTTGTTATTCAACAAAACGTTTTATTTTATTCGCTGTAGTCAAATGTATACCCTTATACTGACTCGCTAATCATTTGCTTATTATTTGAACTAAGACATAAATCAATGCTCTAGAATCCGAAAAGTCACATTAGTAGTAGTTGACCGAACGAAAATGCACTTGTAACAAGCATTTTTCAATTAAAGTCAGGGGCCCCAACACAGAAGCTGGCGGAAAGTCAGCTTACAATAATGTGCAAGTTGGGGTGGGCCCCAACACAGAGAATTTCGAAATGAAATTCTACAGGCAATGCAAGTTGGGGTGGGGCCCCAACATAGAAGCTGGCGGAAAGTCAGCTTACAATAATGTGCAAGTTGGCGGGGCCCCAACACAGAAGCTGACGGAAAGTCAGCTTACAATAATGTGGAAGTTGGGGTCAGACGACGAAATAAATTTTGCGAAAATATCATTTCTGTCCCACCTCACTCAAAATAAATTTCACTATCCGTAAAATAAACAACTAACTATTTAAGTATCATCTCTCCCCTAATTAACAATTATAAAAATAAGAACCAATATTCGAGACAACCTAATTAATTGTGTTGTCTGTCATACTGGTTCATTTTTGTTTGACTAAATACTACTTATCATTAGCATTATTTTGTTTATTTGTTGTTGATTGGCTATTTTGTTGTGGTGCTTGTGGTTTTGCTTGCTGATTTGATTGATTGTTTTGTTGATTATTATTTGGCTTTGGTGTTGGTTGTTGCGGCTGTGGTTTAGGCTGAGCTGGTTGTTTATTATCATCAGTTTTCTTCTGATTATCATCTGATTTATCTTGAGATGCTTTGTCATCCTTATCTTTCGACTCATCCTTTGATGCTTTATCATCATTCTCTTCTTTAGCAGGACGTTGCTTTGTAGGTGCTTGTTGCTGAGGTGGCACATATTGATATTGATTCTGCTGTGGCAATTGCTGATATTGGTTTGCTTGTGAATCTAGCTCATTCTGCTCTTTTTCCTCTTGTTGCTTTTTCTTTCTCTCTTTTTCTGCATTTTCTTTTTGACGCTTTTCTTTTTGTTCCTGCTTTTGTTCGTTCAACATACGTTCTTTAGCTTTATTCGAATGATCTACATATGCAAAAATTGCAAATACTAATCCTCCGAGTAATAGCAATACCGTCGCAATGCTAACTACTTTCGCTGTTGTACTCATTTTCTTCTTACTTCCATCTTCATTTTTATTGTAGTCGTAATTTTGATTCGACATACTCTCCCTCACTTCAAACTAATTTAAATATAGAAATTATCACGCAACCATTAACATTTTCACAACTAATTTGTTTACCTAGTTTCTACAAATATTAATAAACATTTACTCTTTTTGCCTTCTTCAACTTAAAACTGCCTTCACTATTACTCACTCGTAAATCGGATTCATTTTTACAAAGAAATAGTAGTCTTATATATCTTAACATTTAATAACTAAATCAAACATATTTTGAGCCTTTTTTTGAAAATTAACATTTTAACCTTTTTGATTTTACAACAAATTATAGCTACGTATTGAAAATTAAAGCATTGGTTTAAGTGTTGTGTTAAAAGTTTTTATGTTTAGATTGTTATATTACTATGTATTCTTAAATTTGTTTAAAAAATTAATGCTTTAAATTGATGTATAATGGGAATAAGAAATAAATAAAAACGACCCGCACGATTAACGTACGGGTCCACTACTAAAGGGAGTCAAATTTTTACCTTCGTTTGTATCATGCAGCGTTTTACACATACTTTTAAGAGATGTTTATTCGTTATCGAAGGTACACCTTTATTATAACTTATATCATTTTTATTAAAATACAATTCAAAAAAAGTTATTGACATATTATTGTCTAAATAATGTATAACCTTTGAACAACAATAATGATTATTAAATAGTAACTAAATACAAAATTACATGGGGTGAATGATAATGAAACAATACTTAATTACTGGTGGGACTGGTATGGTTGGATCTCAATTAGTTAATGAAATTAAAAAATCAGATTCACATATCACGATATTAACGCGACACGACCAAATTTCAAATGATAAGAAAATTTCATATGTCAACTGGGCTAAATCTGGGTGGGAACACAAAGTTCCTCAAAATATCGATGTGGTCATCAACTTAGCAGGTGCTACACTGAATAAACGATGGACACCGGAATATAAACAAACGCTAATGCTAAGTAGAATTCAATCTACGCAAGCTTTATATGAATTGTTTAAATCACGTAATAAAGCACCTAAAGTTTTATTTAATGCTAGTGCCACTGGTTACTATCCTCCTGATTTATTTATGAGTTACACAGAAGTTTATAAAACTTTACCATTTGATTTCTTGTCAGATATTGTGTATCAATGGGAACGTTTCGCACAACAATTTGAACAATTAGGTACGCGAGTTGTCATCGGTCGTTTCGGTATGATTTTATCGAATGAAGGCGGTGCGTTACAAACAATGAAACTACCATACAAATATTACATTGGTGGTAAATTAGGTTCTGGTCAACAATGGTATTCATGGATTCATATCAATGATTTAATTCAAGCTATTTTATTTTTAATAAATAACGAGTCAGCTAGTGGTCCGTTTAATTTAACTGCACCTATACCTGAGCGTCAAAATTTATTTGGCTACACTTTAGCAAGAGCTATGCATAAGCCCCATGAAACTTGGGCACCAAGTCTTGCAATGCGTCTCATACTTGGTCAAATGTCAACAGTAGTATTGGATACTCAAAAAGTATTACCTAATAAAATTCAAGCATTGGGATTCCAATTTAAATATAGTAATTTAAAAATGGCACTTGAAGATTTAATTAAAGAATAATCAATACCATTAATGAGCATTAGAAACAACATATGTACTAAATGTAATGTCTAGAGCGACTTACAAACAAAGGATTGAAATGTTCCTTTCAATGTCTACTTTGAAGGGAACATTTCATATAGTTACGGTTCAACTAGCTTCATTCAATCATATTTCCGCTCAAAGTATAGTAAACAATTTATTGACACCTCGGTTTACTCATACAAAAAGAGCAGACTGCTTAGTCTACTCTTTACTTTGAATTATTTTGTTTCAGGTACCATCACTTCATCAATTAAGCCATATTCTTTAGCTTCTTCTGCAGTTAAGAAGTTATCACGATCTGTGTCTTTTTGTATTTTTTCAATACTTTGACCAGTACGCTCTGATAAAATGCGGTTTAATTTTTCACGTGTTTTTAAAATGTGATTTGCAGCAATTTCGATTTCAGTTGCTTGTCCTTGAGCACCACCTAATGGTTGGTGAATCATTACTTCTGCATTTGGTAACGCGAAACGTTTACCTTTTGCACCAGCTGCTAATAAGAATGATCCCATTGATGCAGCCATACCGATACAAATTGTTTGAACATCAGGTTTAATGTGTTGAATTGTATCATAAATCGCAAAACCAGCTGTTACACTTCCACCTGGTGAATTAATGTATAAATAAATATCTTTCTCTGAGTCTTGCGCTTGTAAGAATAATAACTGTGATACGATTGAATTTGCTACGTTGTCATCAATTTGTGAACCTAACATAATAATACGGTCTTTTAATAAACGTGAGTATATATCATATGCACGTTCACCGCGGTTTGTTGTTTCAATAACTGTAGGAATTAAATTCATCTATATTTCCTCCTTGTAATAACTGTTACTCATTATTTTACATATTAAGTCAAACTTGGTCAAACACTTTGACTTTAAATAGTTACATTGTTTGACGCTTTTCTCTTTCCTTTGTAAACTGATAATATCTATTTTAGATTGTACTTATTTTACTTCTCATAGTACAGAGATATGATTACATATTTGCTCCTTGTGGTGTAATGGATAACACGTAAGATTCCGGTTCTTAAGATAGGGGTTCAATTCCCTTCAAGGAGGCTGTTTTAATAAAATACAATACTTTTCAATACAGAGAATCCCGCAATGTCGGGATTCTTATTTATGCTGATTTTGTTTTTGTCTATGATCAGGGACTTTCAGGGACTCAATTAATTATCACATTCATATTTTCTTATGACCAAATTGATACATATGATGCTATTTAATGAGAAAATTAGTCATCACTTGGTTATTGAATTTCCTTCATTAAACTTTCCAGCTCAATTTAATAGTTAGTCGACTATTATTCATTAAACACTTTTTAAACATAAAAAAGTGTTTTTGATAATTCACTACCAAAAACACCTTCTTACTTATAATTCTATTTGTTCACCATTTCTAATCTTATCGGCTAAATCATTAAGTTTTCTTAATCGGTGATTTACACCTGATTTTGAAATTGGACCAGTTGATACCATTTCTCCAAGCTCTTTCAACGAAATTTCTTGATGTTCTACTCGAATTCTAGCAATCTCTCTCAACCTGTCTGGTAAATTTTCAATACCAATTTCTTTATCAATCAATTTAATGCTCTCAACTTGTTTCATCGCAGCACTAACTGTTTTATTTAGATTTGCCGTTTCACAATTAACGAGTCGGTTAACAGAATTACGCATATCTCTTACAATACGTACGTCTTCAAATTTTAATAACGCTTGATAGCCACCTATCAAACTAAGAAAATCCGAAATCTTTTCCGCTTCTTTTAAATACGTAATACTTCCTTTTTTTCGCTCTAAATGTTTGGCATTCAACTCATAACTATTCATTAGTTTCGTTAAGCCTTCTGCATGACTCTCATTTTGAGAAAAAATTTCCAAATGGTACGAAGATGTTTCAGGGTTATTCACTGAGCCACCTGCCAGAAAAGCTCCTCTCAAGTAACTGCGTCTCATTTCATCATCTTGAATCATTGAATGATCAATTTCATGCGTAAAAATGCCGTCTTTTAAAATTCCTAATTCATCAAGAATTTCTTTCGCTTTCATCTTTGTACGACAAATATAAATATTATTTTTTTTAAGCTTCATTTTTTTACGGACTAATATTTCAACTTCCACATTAAAGACACGTTTAATCAACGAATAAATACGTCTTGCCGTTGTTGCATTTTCCGTTTGAACATTTATAACAAATTGTTGATTTGAAAGACTAAGTGCACCATTCATTCGAATCAGTGCACTGAGCTCTGCTTTTGCATTCATTTCATCGACGTCTATTCTAGTTAATTCATTTTTCATTTCTGATGCAAAGCTCATCGTACAGTCATTCCTTTCTTATTTAAAACATGATTCACCTTAGAACCACTGTCTATTTTCATTTTTTTACACAGCTCTATTATCATATCATAATATGATTACGTTCTATATTATTTACGTTTATCACTTGGTACGAAAGGAATAGTACTAATTAATTCTAAAGCTATGTCATAAATCATTGTCGATAACACTTTAGTATTATGTCTTACTAAATGATTTTCAGAAATTTCAACTAAATTTGAAGATGTTTTTACATTTATGCTTTCTTTTTCAAGTTCAGCCTTATTAACTTCAACTGGTTTAGAATGTTTTTCTTCATATTTTTTCAAAACTTGAGCATTGAAAGTTTGTGTACTACAAATGACATAATCAATAAACGGTTGTCCAGCTTGTCTATGAATCGCATCGATATGATCTTTCACGCTATAACCATCTGTTTCCCCAGGTTGCGTCATCACATTAGAAACATATAGCTTAGGCGCATCAGAATGAATTAACGCATCTGAAATACCATTGACACATAAGTTAGAAATAACGCTCGTATATAATGACCCTGGTCCAAGAACGATTAAATCTGCTTCCCTTAAAGCATCGATTGCTTCTTCCATTGGTTGCACATCGTTAGGTTCTAAAAACACACGATCAATTTTTTTATGTTTTTTAGGAATATTTGTTTCTCCAAAAACAATTTCTCCATCTTCCATAACAGCATTTAATTGCACACTTGTATTTGTAGATGGAATGACTCTACCTTTAATATTTAAAATTTTACTTAATGCTTTAATGGCATGTCCGAAATCATTCGTAATATTAGTCATACCTGCGATTAATAAATTACCTAATGAGTGACCGCTAATTTGATTTTCTTCAAAGCGATACTGAAAAAGTTGGCTTAAAACTGACTCAGAATCACTTAAAGCTGCAATCACATTTCTGATGTCTCCTGGTGCTGGTATATCCATTTCATCTCTGATTTTCCCTGTACTCCCACCATTATCAGCAACTGTTACAATCGCCGTAATATCAATTGGGAATTCTCTTAATCCCCTAGCCATAACTGATAAGCCAGTGCCACCACCGATAAGTACAACTTTTATTTGTCTCATTTTTTCTCGCCACTTTCAATATGTGCGTCCCTATGATGCACATAAACATTATATTCAAATACTTCATTTAGATAATTACCTAGTCGTTCTGCTAATGCTACAGATCGATGTTGTCCACCCGTACAACCGATGGCAATTACTAATTGAGATTTCCCTTCTTTTTTATACCCGGGTATCATAAAATCTAACAAATCAGTTAATTTTTCAAAGAAAATCTCCGTCTCTTTCCATTTCATAACATAATTATAAACGTCTTTATCTAATCCTGTTAAAGGTCTTAAATCTACTACATAATATGGATTTGGTAAAAATCGTACATCAAATACTAAATCTGCATCCATCTGAATCCCATGTTTAAAACCGAAACTTGTGACATTAATTGTAAAAGTTTCAAACTCTTCATCTTCATAGTATCGACGAATGCGTTCTTTTAATTCTTTAGGTGATAACTTTGTAGTATCTATAACAAAATTAGCTATACTTCTAATTTGAGACAAATGCTCTCGCTCATCATTAATTGCATTAATTAAGGATCTTTTACCTTGTTCCATCAAAGGATGTGCACGACGCGTTTCCTTATATCTTGAAATTAATTTTTCAGTACTTGCTTCTAAAAACATAACATCAATGATGACGTCACTTTCACTTTTAACTTTATCCACTACTGCAACTAATGAATTAAATAGTTCCTTACCTCTTAAATCAATTGCAATTGCCACTTTTCTTAAGGATGGATTTCCTTGTTCCATCAACTCTACAAATTTAGGTAATAACACTGGTGGTAGATTATCTACACAAAAATATCCCATGTCTTCTAAACATTGAATAACCAAAGATTTACCTGCGCCAGATAAACCTGTTACAACTAATAGTTCACTTTTACTTTTTTCTTTTTCATTATTATCCATTATTTTTTCACCGCCAAAACGAATTTCATGCTGTTAATTTAAATGTTCTATGACAAAATTAAGCAACGATGTTTTATATTTATTTCCAACTATGTCTAGATTAAATTTCTAAAAATATACATCATTTAAAAGGAGCTTGGGACATAAATCAATGTCCTAGGGTCTATAATATTATATTGCTAGTAGTTGACTGAATGAAAATGCGCTTGCAACAAGCTTTTTTCAACTCTAGTCAGGGGCCCCAACACAGAGAAATTGGATTTCCAATTTCTACAGACAATGCAAGTTGGGGTGTGGGCCCCAACACAGAGAATTTCGAAAAGAAATTCTACAGGCAATGCGAGTTGGGGTGTGGGCGCCAACACAGAAGCTTACGAAAAGTCAGCTTACAATAATGTGCAAGTTGGCGGGGCCCCAACAAAGAGAAATTGGATTCCCAATTTCTACAGACAGTGCGAGTTGGGGTGAGACAACGATAAAGTAATACTTTTTCTATAGAAATTAGTATTTCTTATGCATGAGTTTTACTCATGTATTCCTATTTTTAAGTACACATTAGCTGTGGCTAATGTATAAGAACCACTACATAATAAATCATTAGTGGCTCTTTATCATTTCTGTCCCACTTCCATAAAGTTATAAGTTTAATATAACATATAAAAAAACTAGAACTCATTGAAACGCACAAATGATACGTACTAAGTTCTAGTTTCCTATATAATTTGCTTTAATTTAAAAGTAAGACATTATTTTAACAATGTGATGACACTATTAAAATAAATATCCAAATAATTTACAGCTCAACATCTTAATTCGACTTCGAATTAAGCTTGATCGTTTAAATGTTCAATATATTCCGCTGCACTTTGCGCTGCAATACTGCCATCGCCAGTAGCAGTGACAATTTGGCGTAAACCTTTGTCGCGAACATCTCCTGCTGCAAAAATACCTGGTACTGATGTTGTCATATCATCTTTTGTCACAATATAACCAACATCATTCGTAATACCTAAGTCTTTAAATGGCGCTGTTAATGGTTTCATACCAATATAGATGAATACACCATCAGCCTCGTGTGTTTCTTCTGAACCATCTTTTGTAGACGTTAATGTCACAGAACCCACTTTGCCGTCTTTTTCATTAATTGATTTCAAAGTATGACTCCAAATAAAGTCGATTTTATCATTTTTGAATGCTCTATCTTGTAAAATACGTTGTGCACGTAACTCATCACGACGGTGAACGATTGTTACTTTGTCAGCAAATTTAGTTAAGAATGTTCCCTCTTCTACTGCTGAATCACCACCACCGATAACGAATAGGCGTTTATTTTTAAAGAATGCACCATCACATACTGCACAATAACTTACACCGCGTCCACCAAGTTCTTGTTCACCCGGAACACCAATTTTCTTGTATTCTGCACCTGTAGCAATAATAACCGCTTTCGCTGTTAATTCTTTATTACCAAAGTTAATCACTTTATATTCGCCTTTATCTTCTACAGATTTAATATCTCCATATTGATAAACTGCACCAAACTTTTTAGCGTGTTCAAACATTTTTGTAGATAAATCTGGACCTGTAATCATTTCG
Organism: Staphylococcus sp. EG-SA-14; assembly: GCF_017151935.1. NCBI lineage: Bacteria > Bacillati > Bacillota > Bacilli > Caryophanales > Staphylococcaceae > Staphylococcus > Staphylococcus sp. EG-SA-14. The sequence goes on from NZ_JACVZM010000019.1 coordinate 38,869, forward strand.
AAACCAGGGAAGTTCTCTACTTCTTCTGTATTAGCCATTTGACCGCCTGGAATACCTCTTTCAATCATAACTGTTTTTAAATTAGCACGTGATGCGTATACTGCAGCAGTCATACCAGCTGGACCTGCACCGATAATTGCTATATCAAAATCTATTTCAGTCATTTTATTAACGCCTCCTCATTATTAATCATTATGCGCATTATATAATAAATCTAACTTTTCATAAATCTATATGCTCAAGAGAAATTCAATCATTTTGTTCAGTTTATATTGTGTTATGCCTAACCATGTTGTAATTTGCTTCTTTGTAACGTTTCGAGGTTGATTTTTAAAATACAAATAAATAAACGCACCGATATATGGCTCAACATCAGTTAAATCTACTTTTTCAGCAATTATGAGTTCACCTTGATTAATCCATGCAACCATTACATCATTTTCACTTACAAATAATTCATTATGGTAAAGCGTTAATAAGCCGCGATGAATGAAGTCTAATTTATTGAGCGTTAAACCTTGAACTAAATACGTTAAATACAATTTCTCATAATTATTTAGATTTTCCAAAACCTGCCAAATACTTTCCGTCATCACAATTTCTTTACCATTTAATTGATCCAATAAAAAAATACCATATAAACGATAATGACTGTCATCACTTTGAAGTAATGGCAAAATATGTTGGTCAAAAACTTCTTTGCTATTTTCAATTACCCAAGGCGCATGTCCAATTTCCACTTTAGAAATTTGCTTCAATTTATCCCAGTAGTAATGACTTTCGTCTTCTTCACCTAAATAATAATAATTATATGCTAAAGCATTGTACATTTGAATTGATAAAAATTTCCCTTTTTTATATAAAGGGTACAACAATTGTTGTGATGCACGATACTGCTTTAAATAACTTAATACAATACCTAATTTAAAACTTTCATCGTCATTCATAGGTACAACTTTGTTTAATATTTTTAAATATTTTTGATATTGTTCATTTTCCTTAGTGTTATAAAGTAGCAAAGTATAATGGCATAATGCATATATATCTGTACTATCCTCTTGTAATAGTGCTTCGTACAATGCTTTAGCCGTATCATATTCACCGAGATATAAATAACACATTGCCAATAAATTACGTACTACACGATGATCTTGAACTTCTTGTGGTTGATGTAAGACATAATTCTTTGCATCTTTTAATCGACCTTGAGAAAAAAGATATTGGAATAGTATTTGAACTACAAACAATTGAGCTTCAAGTTCAATTTGTTCTTCACTTTGATATTTCACATCAAACATTTGATCTAATTCATCTCTATAATCTTGGTCGTCGCTAACAATAACATAATTAATACCAAACAAGAATGCCTTGTTTGGTTCGTTAACTTCAATGTTGAGCTGACTCAATTCATAAAAGCTATCTTCTAGATGCCTATTATAAATAATATTGTCATAAAATAAATGTTCTGCTTTTTTAGCAATACCAAGTTGCACTAGACATTGTGCATAATCAATTTGAATTTCCAGATCATCAGGTGACAATTCTAACACTTTTTCAAAGTATTCAGCAGCTCGTTTATATTCTCTTTGTTTAAACTTCTGTTTAGCCATTTTACGATAAAATGCATCATCAAAAGTCATTGGAATTACATTATTATTCTTTTGCGCCATAAAATTGTCACCTCCTAATCATTTTTATATACATAGGGTTGCCATATGCAAATCCATTATCCGGTATATCTTTTGAAACAACCGTACCAGCTGCAACTTTTACATTGTCACCAATCGTTATACCGGGTAAAATGGTAGCATTTGCACCAATCAAAGTGTTAGATCCTATCGTCACTGGTCCATAACGAAATTCATCAACTAATGCTTCATGCGTCAAAATTGTTACATTGTAACCAATAACACTGTTACTACCAATCGTAATCAGTTCTGGGTAAAAAATATCTAACATTACTTTATAAGCTATCGACGATTGATTACCGATATTAATATTTAAAAGTTGTTTATATATATGTCTTTTCAGTACCATACTTGGAATAAATTTCGAAAATTCAATGATAATTACATTCTTAAAAACTTTCGAAAATTTAACAAGACGGTATACACGCCATAAAGGGTTTGTATGATGATGTGTTTTTGATAAAAATTTCCTCAAACTATCACTACTTCACTTTTTTTGTTGGCCATGGAAGCGCCCCAACTTTGCTATACAACGGTGGATTATACTTAATCCTTCTATATACAATTAAACTTATACTTATTAAAATTAAAAGAATTGATACTAATTGTGCAACTCTAATATTACTTGTGAGCATTAAGCTATCTGTACGTAATCCTTCTATAAAAAATCGACCAATTGAATACCAAGTTAAATATAAAAAGAATGTTTCTCCTAATTTTAAATGTTTACGAATATTAACTAAGATAATAAATCCAGCGACATCCCAAATGGATTCATATAAGAATGTTGGATGATAATATTGGCCGTTAATATACATATTTTCTATTATAAAATTAGGCAAATGTAATTGTTCTAAAAAAGCGCGTGACACCGATCCACCATGTGCCTCGTGATTCATAAAGTTACCCCAGCGTCCAATTCCTTGCGCTAGAATTATACTTGGCGCAACGATATCACCAATTTGAAATGGGTTTAAATTTTTCACTTTACATACAATAACACCAGCAATAAAGCCACCTATTAAACCACCATGTATTGCTATTCCACCATGCCATATTTTAATAATTTCACTTGGATTTTCCGCGTAATATGGCCATTGGAAAATCACAAAATAGATTCGTGCCGCGATAAATCCAAATAGTGCACTATAAAAAATAATATCTACTAAAGTATCTTTATGTAATCCTGCTTTAACTAGTGCACGTTGTGCAACAAAGTAACCAAGTAATATTCCGACAGCAATGATAATTCCATACCATCGTACACTCAGTGGTCCTAAGTTAAATGCCACAGGATCTATATAGTTAAATACAATACCCATTCAACCTACTCCTCACTCTTATGACTGTTCTTGATAATTTCTTCATTTAATCTTTCACTAAATTCTTCGGCCGTGTTAATGCCCATGATATTTAATCGATAGTTCATTGCAGCGACCTCAATAATTACCGCAACATTTCTACCAGGTCTTACAGGTATTGTTTTTTTAGTGATTTCAGTATCTAAAATACTTAGCGTCTCTTCATTAAGACCTACGCGGTCATATAACTTTTGCTTGTTCCAGTTTTCCAAATTAATATTTAATCTAATTCGTTTTTCAGTTAATATTGAACCCGCGCCAAATAAAGTCATAACATTGATAATACCTAGTCCACGTATTTCTAATAGATGTTCTATTAACTTTGGTGGTTTCCCTATTAGTTCATCTTTATTAATTTGACGTATTTCTACATTATCATCTGCTACTAATCTATGCCCACGTTTAACTAATTCCAACGCAGTCTCACTTTTACCTATTCCTGAATCACCGGTAATTAGTACACCAACACCGTAAACATCTACTAAAACACCATGTAAAGATGTCGTCTTTGCAAGTGCATGCTCTAAAAACGTTGTTAAGCGACTCATTAAACTTGTAGTCGCATCTTTAGCAACTATAAGTGGGGTATTTAATTCTTTTGCAGCTTCAACTAATTCTTCTGGTGGCTGCAATCCACGTGTCACAATAATTGCAGGCGTTTCTGGTCTGCATAGTTTACGCATACGACCTGCGCGATCCTTATCTGGTAATAAATTGTAAAACGATAGTTCCGTTGTTCCTAATAGTTGTATTCTATCTGACGCATAATGTGAAAAATAACCTGCCATCTCTAAGCCCGGTCTTGATATATCAGCATTTTTAATTGGCTTCGATAGTCCTTCTTCACCAGCGATTAAATCTAACTTTAATGTTTCAACTAGTTTTTCTGTCGTTAACATGGGTTCACCTCAATTGTATTTATCCCTACTCTTACATCTCTTCTTATCATATCAAAAATATAACACCAATCTACATTGAAAAGCTAAAATAAATATTAATTGTTCATTATTGTTATTATTTTACAAGTCAATATCAATCATTAATTTATTGCTTGCTTAATTTACATGGTTCATATCGCCATAAAAGTCCGAGCCAAAAATCAATGACCTAAGCTCTACAATGATATATTGGAATTAGTTGGCGGGGCCCCAACATAAAGAATTTCGAAAAGAAATTCTACAAACAATGCAAGTTGGCGGGGCCCCAACATAAAGAAATACTTTTTCTTTAGAAATTAGTATTTCTTATGCATGAGTTGCACTCATGCATTCCTATTTTTAAGTACACAATAGCTGTGGCTAATGACAAAGAACCACTACATAATAAATCATTAGTGATTCTTTATCATTTCTGTCCCACTCCCAGTTCGATTTATGTTTAACTACTCTAGATTGACCCTATCTTAACATAATTCTTTTTACGCATCTTTTCTTTCTACTATTCATTACTAAATTAATAAAAAGAAGCGAAGGATAAATTTATAACATCCTTCACTTCTTTTAATCTTATTTATCTTCAGTATTTTGTTTATCTCGTTCAAGTACTTCTTTTAAATACTTTCCTGTATATGATGACTTTGTCTGAGCAATATCTTCGGGTGTGCCAGTCGCAACAATAGTACCACCGCCACTACCACCTTCAGGACCTAAGTCTATAATATAGTCTGCTGTTTTGATAACATCTAGGTTATGTTCAATAATTACAACAGTATCACCATTTTCAACTAATCGGTTTAATACTTTTAATAATCTACTAATATCGTCAACATGTAACCCTGTTGTCGGTTCATCTAGGATATAAATAGATTTACCAGTTGAACGTTTATGAAGTTCAGATGCAAGTTTCACACGTTGAGCCTCACCACCTGATAACGTTGTAGCTTGTTGACCTAATGTGACGTATCCAAGACCAACATCAACTAGTGTTTGTAACTTGCGCTTAATCTTAGGAATATTTTCAAAAAATTGTGTTGCTTCTTCAACAGTCATTTCTAAAATGTCAGCAATATTTTTACCTTTGTAAGTAACCTCTAGTGTCTCACGATTATATCGTTTACCATCACACACTTCACAAGGAACATAAACATCAGGTAAAAAATGCATTTCAATTTTAATAATACCGTCACCTTTACAAGCTTCACAGCGTCCACCTTTTACATTAAAACTAAAACGCCCTTTTTGATATCCTCGAATTTTAGCTTCATTTGTTTGCGCAAACACATCACGTATATCATCAAACACACCAGTATATGTTGCTGGATTAGAGCGTGGCGTTCTACCTATTGGTGATTGATCAATATCAATAATTTTATCAAGTTGATCAATACCTTCAATCTTATCGTACAATCCTGGCTTTACTTTAGATTTATTAATTTTTTGAGCTAATGATTTGTATAATACTTCATTTACTAATGAGCTTTTACCAGAACCTGATACACCTGTAACAACCGTCATGATTGATAGTGGTATGTCCACATCAACCCCTTTAAGATTGTTGCTTCTAGCTCCACGTATAGAAATTTTACGATCTGAAGCCGGTCTGCGATATTCAGGTACTTCAATACGTTTCTTACCACTCAAGTATTGTCCTGTTAATGATTTTTTATCTTTCATTACCTTTTGAGGAGTACCACTAGACACAATCTGCCCTCCATGTTCACCAGCACCAGGACCTATATCCACTAAGTAATCAGCCGCACGCATTGTATCATCATCGTGTTCAACTACAATTAAAGTATTTCCTAAATCTCTCATTTCTTTAAGTGTATTAATTAATCGATCATTATCTCTTTGATGCAGTCCAATTGATGGCTCATCTAATACATATAAGACACCAGTCAAACGCGACCCAATTTGCGTTGCTAATCGAATACGTTGTGCTTCACCACCTGAAAGTGTACCTGAAGCTCTGTTTAACGTTAAATATTCAAGTCCCACATTATTTAAAAAAGTGAGTCGGGAAATAATTTCTTTCAATATTTGATTTGCAATCGCTTGATCTTGTTCTGACAAATCAATGTTTTTATAATAGTTCAGCGCTTGACTGATTGAATATTCGACTACTTCACCAATATTTAAACCACCTACATAAACAGATAACGCTTCACGACTCAATCGCTTTCCATGACAAGTTTCGCAAGGTAGTTCAGTCATATATTTACTCATCATTTCACGTGTATATTCTGAAGGAGATTCATGGAATCGTCTACTTATATTAGGAACTACACCCTCGAAAACCATTGTTCGTTTTCTAGTACCACCTTGACGTTGTGTAAATGTAAATTCAATTTCTTTGTCACCAGAACCATACAATAAAATATCACGTTGACGTTCTGTTAACTTTTTAAAAGGTTTATCCATATTGATTTTATAAACTTCACAAACACGTTTTAACAATGTTGGATAAAAATCAGAACTCGTCGGTATCCAAGGTTCTATTGCACCTTCGTTTAGCGTCTTATCTTTGTCGGGAACAACCAAGTCTACATCGACTGTTAACTTTTGGCCTAAGCCATCACATGTCGGACAAGCACCAAAAGGACTGTTAAAGCTAAACATTCTTGGTTCTAACTCTCCGATTGAAAATCCACATATAGGACAAGCATGGCTTTCTGAAAACTTAAGGTCTTCCCCGTCAATGACATCGACTGTTAATTGTCCTTCTGAAAGCTCTAAGGCAGTTTCTATAGAGTCAGCTAGTCGTGTTTCAATTCCATCTTTAACAACTAATCGGTCTACAACAACTTCTATTGTATGATTCTTGTTCTTATCTAAAGTAGGTACATCATTTACATCAACAATTTCGCCATCGATTCTTAAACGTACATAACCTTTTTTACCAATATCTTCGATTAGCTTTTCATGACTACCTTTACGATGAGCGATGACAGGTGCTAATAATTGAATCTTTGTACGTGCCTCTAATTCCATAATGCGGTCAACCATTTGTTGTACTGTTTGCGATTCAATTTCTATATTGTGATTTGGACAGTAAGGTTTACCAACACGTGCATATAACAAACGTATATAATCATATATTTCTGTTACTGTTGCTACAGTTGATCTTGGATTTTTACTTGTTGTTTTTTGATCTATTGAAATTGCTGGCGATAATCCTTCAATTGTATCAACATCTGGTTTGTCCATTTGGCCTAAAAATTGACGCGCATAGGCACTTAATGATTCAACATAACGTCGTTGTCCTTCAGCATATATAGTATCGAATGCTAATGACGATTTACCTGACCCAGATAAACCTGTCATAACAATTAATTTATTTTTAGGTAGTTCGATATCAATATCTTTCAAGTTATGCGCACGAGCACCTTTTACTACTATGGATGGTTCTTTCATTTACTTGTCACCCTTCTGCTTTTAATTCAAATAACATATCTCTTAATTCTGTAGCTTTCTCGAAATCTAAATCTTTCGCTGCTTGTTTCATTTCTTTTTCTATATTGTCGATTGTCTTTTGACGTTCTTTTTTCGTCATCTTCTTAGGTATCACAGTTTGTGCTTTGTCATTATTTTCGTCATTTTCAACAGTAGCACTAATTAAATCATGTATTTTTTTATTAATTGTTTTAGGTGTAATACCATGTTTTTCATTATGTTTCATCTGTATTTCTCGACGACGTTGTGTCTCATCAATTGCATACTTCATCGAATCAGTCATTTTATCGGCATACATAATGACTTCACCTTTATCGTTACGCGCAGCTCTACCTATTGTTTGAATTAATGAGCGGTTAGAACGTAAAAACCCTTCTTTATCTGCATCTAATATGACAACTAGAGAAACTTCTGGTATATCAATACCCTCTCTTAATAAATTAATACCTACGATAACATCATATGTACCCATTCGTAAGTCTCTAATTATTTCAATTCGTTCTAATGTCTTGATTTCTGAATGCAGATAATTAACTTTAATACCCGCTTCTTTCATGTATGTGGTTAAATCTTCACTCATCTTTTTAGTGAGCGTTGTAACAAGTACGCGTTCATTACGCTCAACCCTTATTTGAATTTCACTTAATAAATCGTCAATTTGATTTTCAGTAGGTCTAACCTCAATCTTAGGATCCAGTAAACCAGTAGGACGAATAATTTGTTCAACCATCTTATCCGTATGTTCAATTTCGTATGGTCCAGGCGTTGCAGATACATACACAAGTTGTTTTGTCTTTTCTTCAAATTCTTCAAATTTAAGTGGACGGTTATCTAATGCACTCGGTAATCTAAACCCATGATCCACCAAAACTTGTTTACGCGCTCTGTCTCCGTTATACATGCCTCGAACTTGCGGTAATGTCACATGTGATTCATCAATCATTACTAACCAATCATCGCCAAAGTAATCCAATAAAGTATATGGTGTCGAACCCAGTGGTCGCAAAGTTAAATGTACGGAATAGTTTTCAATTCCTGAACAGAATCCCATCTCTCGCATCATTTCTAAATCATAGTTGGTACGCTGTTCTAACCTTTGCGCTTCTAGTAATTTATTCTCATCTCGTAATTCTTTCAATCGTTCTTCCAATTCTTTTTCAATACGTTCAATCGCAACTTTCAACTTTTCTTCACGTGTTACGAAGTGAGAAGCTGGGAATATCGCAAAATGTTCTCTTTCTTTCAACACTTCACCTGTTAGGTAGTTAACTTCTCGGATACGGTCAATCTCATCGCCGAAAAACTCAACCCTTATACAAAGTTCTTCTTTAGAGGCTGGGAATATTTCAACTACATCACCACGCACTCGAAACGTTCCTCGTTGGAAATCGATGTCATTTCGTGTATATTGCACATCTACAAGTTTTCTAAGTAATTCACTTCTATCCATTTCCATACCAACTCGAACACTTACTACTAAATCTTTATATTCTTCAGGATTACCTAAACCATATATACAACTTACACTAGCAATAATAATTACATCATCGCGTTCAAATAATGCACTTGTAGCAGAATGTCGTAGTTGATCAATTTCATCATTGATTGAGGCATCTTTTTCAATAAAAGTGTCAGTAGACGGTACGTATGCCTCTGGTTGATAATAATCATAGTAACTTACAAAGTATTCCACCCTGTTTTCAGGAAAAAATTCTTTAAACTCACTATATAATTGTCCTGCTAATGTTTTGTTATGCGCGATAATTAACGTTGGTTTCCCAACTTCTTTAATAACATTACTCATCGTAAATGTTTTCCCTGTGCCAGTAGCACCTAATAAAGTTTGATGTCTTTTCCCCGCTTTAATACCTTCCACGATTTCTTCAATTGCTTGCGGTTGGTCACCTTGAGGCTCAAAATCAGAATGTATTTTAAAAGGATAATGTTCAACCATTGTCACATATGCCTCCTCTTTCAACGTATTATTTATATTTCCGCTCAACTCTTTGCTTTCTCATTACATATTTTAGCAAAGTAGTCACACAAAAAGCAAACGTTTGTTCGTAAAAATGTCGAACAAAGAAAAACAAACATAGTTGTGCTAACTATGCTTGCCTTAAATCAAATCGTTTATCTTGTTATTTTTAGTATGTAAATACACATTATATTAATCATCATTTTGTTTCAACAAATTTGTTTGAAACATTATTTTAAAGTTAATCTTAGCGATCTTCATCTTGATGTTTATGAAATTCGAGTTGATCTATAATTAAATAACCAGCTAATAATGACACTACATCAATAAAAATAATCCACTCGTTATGGAAATACTCTTTATAGATTGAGGCACCAATTAAAATTAATGTCAGAATAGTACCGACCCATTTACTTCTTGTTATTACACTAAATAATACTACCAAGACACATGGAAAGAATGCTGCGCTAAAATACCATATCATTCATTTTCCTCTTTTCTTTTATTTAAAATGTTCATGGTTGTTTCTCTTAATTCTGTTCTAGGTATAAAGTTTTCAGTCAACATTTCTGGAATGATATTATTAATAAAATCTTGTACAGATGCTAAATGGTCAAATTGAATAATTGTTTCTAGACTCATTTCATAAATTTCGAAAAATAATTCTTCGGGATTACGTTTTTGTATTTCTCCAAATGTTTCATAAAGCAAATCAATTTTATCAGCAACTGAAAGTATTTGGCCTTCTAATGAATCATCTTTACCTTCTTGCAGTCGTTGCTTATAAACATCTCTATATTGTAGTGGAATTTCTTCTTCAATAAAGGTCTCTACCATTTCTTCTTCAACTTGCGAAAATAATTTTTTTAATTCACTACTCGCATATTTAACAGGTGTTTTTATATCACCAGTAAACACTTCGGCGAAATCATGATTTAATGCTTTTTCATATAAGCTTTTCCAATTAATCTTTCGTCCATGATATTCTTCAACTGTTGCTAGATATTGAGCAATTTTAGTTACTTTAAAGGAGTGTGCTGCAACATTGTGTTCAAAATATTTAAATTTTCCAGGTAATCTTATAAGTCTTTCCATATCTGATAATCTTTTAAAATATTGATGTACACCCATTTCAATTACCTCCTCCATTAATTAATCATAAATTATACTTTCTTTTTACATATCAATCAATTAAATATCATTTAAATATCTTCTTTATATAACTCTGATTAAATGATACCAAAAAATCCTCTCAACCTGTTACTTAAACAGGCTAAGAGGATAGTCTTGTCTTGATATATTACTTAGTGGATGTAATTATATTTTCCTGGATTTAAAATTGTTCTTGAAGATTTAACATTAAATCCAGCATAGTTCATTTCAGAAACAGTAATTGTTCCATTAGGGTTTACAGATTCAACAACACCAACATGTCCATATGGGCCAGCAGCTGTTTGGAAAATAGCGCCAACTTCTGGTGTTTTATCTACTTTAAATCCTGCAACTTTTGCTGCGTAATTCCAGTTATTTGCATTGCCCCATAAACTTCCTATACTTCTACCTAATTGTGCACGACGATCGAAAGCATAATATGTGCAGTTTCCATAAGCATATAAGTTCCCTCTGTTAGCAACTGATTTATTGTAGTTATGTGCAACAGGTACAGTTGGTACTGATTTTTGTACTTGAGCAGGTTTGTATGCTACATTAACTGTCTTAGCTACTGCTTGCTTAGGTGCTTGCTTAACTACTACTTTTTTAGACGCTTGTTGTACAGGTTGTTTTACTACCTTTTTAGCTTGGCTTGCTTTTCTTACTGGTGTTTTAACCGCTTTAGTTTGTTTCACTTTATTTTGAGGCACAAGTGAAATCACGTCACCAGGAAAAATTAAAGGTGTTACACCAGGATTGTATGAATATAATTGATTCAACGTTAAGTGATGCTCTAATGCAATCTTATATAATGAATCGCCAGCAACTACTGTATAAGTTGTCGGTGATTGCGTTTGTGCTTGAACATTTGATACATAATTATGTTGAACAGGTGTTTTTACTTGTGTGCCATGTTGTTGTGCATGTGCTGCATTATTTAAAGCTAAAAAAGCTAACACTGACGAAACCGTCACTGTAAGAGTTTTTTTCATCTTGCTGTCATTCCTTTGCTGTTAGTATTTTAAGTATGCAAATACTATAGCACAATACATTTTGTCAAAAGCTATTGTTATAACGATGTAATCAAATGGTTAACAATATAAAAAGAATACAACCTTTTATCATAGTGTAAAATGTATTCATACCATGTAATTGAGAACGTTTTCAACGATTAATTCAATACCTTGAAAATCGCCATAGGTAATATTACTAAATGCACACTGCATATGTTGTTTTAACAAATACAACTTTCAAAAAATATATTCTAACTCTATCTACCGAATTGTACTTAAATATTCATAAACAAATCATATTCCAAAATCTAATTTACAATTTATTTAGCTACCTTTAAAAAAACCAAAAACCGACGCCCTTTTAGAGCCTCGGTTTTAAAATATATATTAATCGTGCGACATTGTCTGTCTTAAATATGATTCGATAAATGGTCCAATGTCTCCATCCATCACTGCATCAACCTTACCTGTTTCTTCGTTCGTACGATGATCTTTCACCATTGAGTATGGATGGAAAACATATGATCTAATTTGGCTTCCCCAGCCAATTTCTTTTTGTTCGCCACGAATTTCAGCCATTTCACGTGCCTGCTCTTCCAATTTTAATTGATATAATTTAGACTTTAACATTTTCATAGCTGCTTCACGGTTTTTAATTTGAGAACGTTCATTTTGGTTATTAACAACTATACCTGAGGGGTGGTGGGTAATTCGTATTGCTGATTCAGTTTTGTTAATATGCTGACCACCTGCACCAGAAGCTCTAAATGTATCAACTGTAATATCATCCGGATTGATTTCAATCTCTATTTCATCATTATTAAAATCTGGAATCACGTCACATGATGCAAATGATGTATGACGACGTCCTGATGAATCAAATGGAGAAATTCGTACTAGTCGGTGTACACCTTTTTCAGCTTTTAAATAACCATAAGCATTATGCCCTTTGATGAGCAATGTTACACTTTTAATCCCTGCTTCATCCCCAGGTAGATAATCAACAGTTTCAACTTTAAAGCCTTTCTTCTCACAATAACGTTGATACATTCTAAATAGCATATTAGCCCAATCTTGAGACTCCGTGCCACCTGCACCAGGATGTAACTCTAGAATTGCGTTATTGGCATCGTGAGGCCCATCTAATAATAATTGCAATTCGTATTCATCCACTTTAGCCTTAAAATTAATGACCTCTTGCTCTAAGTCTTCTTTCATTTCTTCATCAAATTCTTCTTGTAATAAATCCCAAGTAGCATCCATGTCATCTACTTCTGCTTGTAGTGTTTTATAACCATTAACTATTGCTTTTAACGCATTATTTTTATCTATAATATCTTGCGCTTTCGTTTGGTTATCCCAAAAATTAGGTTCTGCCATCATTTCTTCATATTCTTGAATATTAGTTTCTTTGTTCTCTAAGTCAAAGAGACCCCCTAATTTGTGTTAAATCTTGATTATACTTATCTATATTTCGTTTGATTTCTGATAATTCCATAGCATTCGCTCCTATTTATATTTCAATTCAAGTCATTGATTTGCATCTTTTATAATGCTAAATTTTAACATAATTTTGTTAAATAACAATGTTAAGAAATATAAGCACACTGACAATTAGTTTATGCATTTATTGTTAAAAATCAGTACATTTATCATCGACATATGCCTAAACCGATTTTTTAAAACTAAGTACATAACAACGTTTAACAACTTCTTCACATTTTTTAAAGTATTTAACGCTTGTAAAATAAAAAGACTCCTCCCATAACACAAACTATAGGTGTTTAATTGGAAGGAGTTATTTTATATCATTTATTTTCCATGGCAATTTTTGAATTTTTTACCACTACCACATGGACAATCATCGTTACGACCAACTTGATCGCCTTTAACGATTGGTTTCGGTTTCACTTTTTCTTTACCATCTTCAGCTGAAACGTGCTTCGCTTCACCAAACTCTGTTGTTTTTTCACGTTCAATATTATCTTCAACTTGTACTACAGATTTTAAAATGAATTTACAAGTATCTTCTTCGATATTTTGCATCATGATATCAAATAATTCATGACCTTCATTTTGATAGTCACGTAATGGATTTTGTTGTGCATAAGAACGTAAGTGAATACCTTGACGCAATTGATCCATTGTGTCGATATGATCAGTCCAATGGCTATCAATAGAACGAAGTAAAATCATACGCTCAAACTCATTCATTTGTTCTTCTAAGATATCTTTTTGACTTTGATATGCTGCTTCAATCTTAGCCCAAACGACTTCGAAAATATCTTCAGCATCTTTACCTTTGATATCATCCTCTGTAATGTCACCTTCTTGTAAGAAGATGTCATTAATGTAGTCGATGAATGGTTGATATTCAGGCTCGTCATCTGCTGTATTAATATAGTAATTGATACTACGTTGTAACGTTGAACGTAGCATTGCATCTACAACTTGAGAGCTGTCTTCTTCATCAATAATACTATTTCTTTCGTTATAGATAATTTCACGTTGTTTACGTAATACTTCATCGTATTCTAAGATACGTTTACGCGCGTCGAAGTTATTACCTTCTACACGTTTTTGTGCTGATTCTACAGCTCTTGATACCATTTTTGATTCAATTGGTGTAGAGTCATCTAAACCTAGTCGGCTCATCATTTTCTGTAAACGTTCAGAACCAAAACGAATCATTAATTCATCTTGTAATGATAAATAGAAGCGACTATCCCCTTTATCACCTTGACGTCCAGAACGACCACGTAACTGGTCATCAATACGACGAGATTCATGTCGCTCTGTACCTATTACTGCTAAACCGCCTAATTCCTCTACGCCTTCACCTAATTTGATATCTGTACCACGACCAGCCATGTTAGTGGCAATAGTAACGGCACCTTTTTGTCCAGCGCCTGCAACAATTTCAGCTTCACGTTCATGATTTTTCGCATTTAACACATCATGACGGATACCACGTTTTTTAAGTAAATTTGAAATATATTCAGAAGTCTCAACTGCAACAGTACCTAATAGCACTGGTTGCCCTGCCTTGTGTTTTTCAACAACATCTTCTACTACTGCATCAAATTTACCTTTTTGGCTAATGTAAATTAAATCAGACTTATCGTTACGTTGCACAGGTTTATTTGTCGGAATTTGAGTTACTGTCATGTTATAAATATTTCTAAATTCTTCTTCTTCAGTTTTAGCTGTACCTGTCATACCCGCAAGTTTATTGTACATTCTGAAATAGTTTTGGAATGTAATAGACGCCATAGTTTTAGATTCATTTTGAATTTGAACGCCTTCCTTCGCTTCAATAGCTTGGTGTAAACCTTCCGAGAAACGACGGCCTGGCATTGTACGTCCTGTAAATTGATCGACAATTAATACTTCGCCATCAACAACCATATAGTCTACGTCACGTTGTAATGTAACGTGCGCACGTAAAGCTGTGTTGATATGACTAATAACATCAACATTTTGTACATCATATAAGTTTTCAACTTTGAACATACGTTCAGCTTTATCCGCACCTTGTTCTGTTAAATGTACAGCTTTCGTTTTTTCATCGTATTTATAATCTTCGTCCTGTTTTAACATTTTCGCAAAAACATTTGCTTGTGTATAAAGTGACGTTGACTTTTCAGCTTCACCAGAAATAATTAATGGCGTACGTGCCTCGTCGATTAAAATTGAGTCAACCTCATCAATGATTGCAAAATGTAATGGACGCATTACTCTATCTTCAGAATAATTCACCATGTTATCTCGTAAGTAATCAAAACCTAGCTCATTATTAGTACTGTAAGTAATGTCTTGTGCGTATGCTTCACGTTTTTCTTCTGTCGTCTTACTGTTTAAGTTTAATCCAACAGTCAAACCTAAGAAGTTATATAACTCAGCCATTTCTTCACTTTGAACACTTGATAAGTATTCATTGACTGTAATAACGTGAACACCTCTACCAGCTAATGCATTTAAGTATGTTGGCATTGTCGCTGTTAATGTTTTACCTTCACCTGTTCTCATCTCAGCGATATCACCTTTATGAATTGCAATACCACCCATAATTTGAACTTTATATGGTGTCATATTGAATACACGTTTAGAGCCTTCTCTAACAAGTGCATATGCTTCTGGTAAAATTTTATCTAAATAATCATTTTGCTTTTTGACATTATCAATGTCAGCTAATTCTGTTTGGAATTGTTTCGTTTTATTACGAATTTCTTCATCAGTTAAAATTGCCGTTTTTTCTTCTAAAGCGATTACTTTATCAGCAAGTTTACCTAACTGTTTAATTTCTTTATTATTGCCATCAAGAATTTTTGATAAAAATCCCATTTCGTTCGCTCCTTTAGCTAAAAAACTGTTTGGCCTACAACAATATATCTTATCATTTATAGTTAGAAAATTATACTTATTTACTCATTTGTAGAATCAATATAAATATATTTATGACATACTTCATTCACATTCTGTTGTCAACAAGTTTATCACTAATAAATATATTCTCAATACGCAATTATACTTCCTAATAAATTATATTATAAATATTTTACGATTTTCGACTCGGACTATACAATAGACTGACATACTATTATTAACTTAACATTCAAATATATACATCCATTAACATTAGCATAGTCACTATGTTTCATTCAACAAATTACATTATCGAACTATGAAATAGTCATAATTTGCTTTTGGAGTATAAAAAAGCACTTGTGCAAAAACACAAGTGCTTTAAACTTAATTTATTGTTCACTAGTTTGAATCAAGCCATATTTACCGTCTTTACGGCGGTAAACGATACTTGTTCCATCAGTTTCTCTGTCTGTGAATACAAAGAAGTCATGACCTAATAGATTCATTTGTAATACCGCTTCTTCTGAATCCATTGGTTTTAAGCTGAATTCTTTTGAACGAATAATTTCTATCTCGTTATCATCGTAAGCGTCATTATCAACTTGTGTTTCTTGCATTTCTTGTAATTCGGCAACAAACACTTCTTGATCTCCTCGATCACGGCTCTTACGATTAATACGTGTTTTATATTTTCGAACTTGTCTTTCAAGTTTATTATTAATTAAATCAATACCTGCGTATAAATCATCGTTTCGCTCTTCAGCTCTTAACGTAACATTTTTCAATGGAATTGTTACTTCAATTTTAGTAGCTGAATTTGAATAAGTTTTAACTTTAACATGCGCCACTGCATTTGGTACGTCATTAAAATAACGTTCCAACTTACCAATTTTTTCCTCAATATAGTTGCGAATAGCATCTGTGATAGTGAGGTTATCTCCATGAATTTCAAATCTAATCATAGTAATCTCTCCTTAAACCTCTTTATTGGTAACTCTTTATTATATTTTAACATTTTTACGCTATCGTGCAAACGCAAACACTTTGAATTTTCTGATATTTTTAGCATATAATTTACACCCTGCACGATGAATTGTTAATCCAGTTGTATAAATATCGTCAACGAGTAATATTTCCTTGCCATTTAAATCTAATTCCGTATCAATAATAAATGGATTTTCATCTGCCAGACGCTCTTTCTTAGTTAAATGAGACTGTTTTGGTCTATTTGACATCTTTAAAATCTTATCAAAGCGAATCCCTTTAGCTTTTAGTACTGCTTCTACCGGGTTAAATGTTCTAGATAAATCATGTGCCGGCGAAGAAGGAATTGGCACAATATAGTCATAAGATGTTTGTGGTATTTCAATCAAATGTGCCAATAATTCACATAAATAATAGTCTTTCAAAAATTTATACTGATGTATCATCTCTTTCATTAAACCGTCATATTGAAATTGACAATATAATTGTTCCATTAAATTAAAGTGTGCCGATAGAAACTTGCAGTCTAAACAATACGCTTCATCTTGATTTAAGTGTTTTAAGCACCTTGAACATCGCCTTGCTTTAATATCAAGTTTAATATTGTCCCAATTCTCTTTGCATCTGTCACATAATCTATTAGGTTTCTTGAACAAATTATAAATGGTTATATTTTCATATAACTTAGCACCACAACTCAAACAATTATTCATCAATCCAACCTCTT
>NZ_JACVZM010000001.1:0-473117 GCF_017151935.1 Staphylococcus sp. EG-SA-14
TTCAGTGTAAAATGTACTTGGGTCATGTAAAAGTCCTCCTGGGTATGTTTTTGTCGTTAAAAACATTGTACCGTAAAAGGACTGTTATATGGCCTTTTTACTTTTACACAATTATACGGACTTTATCTAAAAATAAGAGCCTAATACAATATCAAAAGATTGATATGTTTCAGACTCTCATTTCACTAACTTATATAGCTGAATTATTTTGCAGCTTTAATTAATTTTTCTTTTAAATCTTTACGCATGAAATCTAATGTATAAGGATCGTTGTACCAGTATGTACCAGCATCAACTTTAACAATATGTCCTTCTTTAGTAGCTTTCAAATTCTTCCACATGTTAGTTGATTCATATCCTGGTGTAGGTTTACCTTCACTTGTACTCACAATGTAATCACCAGCATATTTTTCAATTTCTTCTTGTTTCACTTCAGCCCAACCTGCTTTTGCAGTTAACTTTTGTTGTTCTGGTTGCATTTTTAAACCAAATGCTTGATATAATACTTCTCCACCACGACCCCAGTTATCGCCGTAAGTGTATAATTTTTTATCAAATTCATCAAACAATGACACTGTTGCATCTTGTCCAATTGCTTTTTTAATTTCTTTACCGTCTTTAGCAGTTGTTTCTTCCCAATCTTTCTTCCAAGCTTTTACTTTATCTTCTTTACCAACAATTTCCCCTAACATTTCTTGTTGTTCTAAATATTTATGCTTATTATAGTCAACAACTACTGTTGGTGCTACTTTTTGATATTTTTTAATGTCTTTGTCAGTAGAGTATACAATAATTAAATCTGGCTTTTCTTTAGCAACTTTTTCTACATCGCCATCACCAATTTTTGTAACACCTTTAAATTTATCTTTTAATACTTTGCTTTGATCGACTTGTTGATTTACAGCTACAATGTTTGCACCTAATTTTTTAAGTCCACCAGCATATGTTGGCGCAACTACTGCAATGCGTTTAGGGTCTTTCGGAATATCTACCGTTTTGCCATCGTCCATTTTATAAGATTTAGTTTCAGCTTTGTTATTTTTTTCACCTTGGTTCCCACACGCAGCTAACACTAATAACATAATTATTAATGGTAATAATAGTTTTTTCATAATTTCCTCCTATTGAAAATGATTATCAATTATTCCAAAATTATACAAGATTGCATATACATTTACAATAGCTAGTGCTATTTATTTTTTTATTTTCGCAAAAAATTTAGCAAAATATCTTAACATCCCTATAAATCCCCACAAAAAAGGGTAAATCCGAACGTCAAATTTCATCTCTTTATGCCAATCAACGATCGATTTACCTTTTTAAATTTAAAATGTATCTGTAATACTCTTAGCAATATTTGTATATGCTGCATCTTCCATAGGTGGATTGTGTAATCCTGCACGCATGTCACGATAGTAACGTTGTAATGGTCGATTCATTTCTAAGCTTTTAGCACCAACTATTCTCATCGCTAAATCAATCACTTCAAGCCCTTGATTCATTACCATCACTTTACTCGCACTTGTTGAATTTCTTATCTGACTGTCATCTTTATATTGTTGATACCCTTTTGCTGTACTCCATAAAAATTGTCTCGCACATAACAATAGCGTTTCCATTTTCCCTAAATTTTGTTGCACAGTTGGCAATGTTGCAATCGTTCCTTCAATACTATTAGGGCTATGTTGGATTGCAAAGTCTACAGCATAATTTCTAGCAGCTTGTGCTATACCTAAATAACAGCTTGGTATATGCAATATCCAACCATTTGGCGCTTTACTTTTCTCTGTTTCCACTAAATGTTTTAATGGTACTTTTACATCATTTAATATTAAATCATGACTTTCTGTCGCTCGCATACCTAATACGTCCCAATTATCGGCAATTTCAACACCAGGCAAATTCCTGTCCACTAAGAAAAAACCAACACTTTCTAATTCTTCTATATAAGCAGCAACAATAATATGTGTTAGTGCTTTACTCATTGATGTATATGTCTTCACACCATTTAAAATATACCCATCATCAGCTTTAACAGCATGTGTACTTGGTCTTCCCCCTCTTGTTGGACTACCCATTTCAGCTTCACTAACTGCTCTATTAACTAATGCACCATTATTAATTTCAACAGCAAATTGCTCCAACATATCTTGAGACCATAATTTCTGTTCATAAATTTGTCCTACGACACTCACATGCCAACCAATAGATAATGCTGTGGCACCATCAAGTTCGCCTAAAAATGATTGCAAAATAACCATGTCTTCTATGGTCGCACCTTCACCACCATATGCTTTTGGTAACGTTAATTTTCCATAACCTTCTTTAATTAACCATTCAATATTTTTATATGGAAATTGGCTATGTTGATCATTATATTCAGCTTTAGCCTTAAATGTATCTCTAATTACTTTGAATTTTTCAATCCATTTTCTTTGAATTTCCGTTGTTATTAAAAAGGAATTATCCATATCATTCATATTAGTCACCCCACACAACACACAATATAAATTATTTATTCCTAGTTTAACACTCGACTTTAAAAATAAAAAGGAACGTGCTGTGAACAATTAAAAGAAAACTGATAATTCGATTAAGTATGCACTTAATTTTATCCATAAAAATACACCTTAAACTATACAATTCGCTGTATAGTTTAAGGTGATATTCAAACAATATTAGGTTTGATTTAACTATCAAGCATCTACTTTGTCATGTTTAATACCAGCAAATAATAAAATCCATGTCACGATAATAAATGGCAATGTTAATGCAGGTAAGCCAAACGGTTCAAGCAATGTTGTTGTACCTAGTTGCACCACTACTGTTAATAACACACCTAAAAAAGTCGAAATATAAGGGTTAATCGCTGTTTTAAATGTATATCCTAGTGCGATTGCCATTAATACAAAGTTATAACCGAATAATCCCTGATTAATATCATCATAATTACCACCTAATAGAGCTACAATGATAAAGCTTAACAAACTAGCTATAACAGCTAAGAGTGCTGCTTTTCTTGATGCTATCAATATGCCGATTAAAATACATACGCCACCAATTACACTCGCTTCGATAAATACTTGACTGAATCCTTCAAATAATGATTGAATAAAATGTATTCGATCATTGTTGCTAAAATTAACCGTTTCAATGTTTTGAGGCATTAACTTTAACGATGTATCTACAAATTTAACCTGTCCTGAAAGTAAAATTGTAAACCAAGTCACAATGACAAAAGGCATCGTCAGCATCGGAACTTTATATGGTCTTAAAACTTCTCTCACTGCAGCAGCAACTGGTAACGTTAATAAAGTTGCTATCATTGTTATAACAATATCTAATCCTGACTTATCTAAAAAGATTGTTAACGCAATGGCAGTTAACACTGGATTAAATCCAGCTAACCCATCATTAATCTCTGCCTCACTATAATTTATAAAACGCGCAAAAGTATAGGCGATGATGCTACCTACAATAGCCGCTAATCCAATTGTCCAATCGGCAACAAATAATCCTATTAAGATAAATAATCCTGTCCATTTATTACTAATTAACACAACCTGAGATATATTTTTCAAAAGCACATCTATTATCTTCAAATCTTTCACCTTTCCTTTGAATCATTACTCATTAATATACTACTATTCTATGAAAAGTTATATTAAAAACTATTTTGGTTTTTACATAAATATATTCCGCTATTTGTTTTCGATTAGATTGTTTGCTTCAATAGCGGATATGCTAAAAATATAATTTTCTAATTACACATTGAACTTTGTATATTACTTGTTTATCACAACAATTAGGATTAATATAAATTTTGTAAATTGTATCTAATATGAAATTGGGGGTTTTAATTTGCATTTTACACAACGAGAGCAAGACAAATTAATGATTGTAGTGGCGGCGGAAGTTGCACGTCGTCGTAAAGCACGTGGTTTGAAACTAAATCATCCTGAGGCATTAGCTTTAATCAGCGATGAATTATTAGAAGGTGCACGCGATGGTAAGACCGTTGCAGAGTTAATGAGTTATGGTAGACAAATTCTAAACAAAGAAGATGTCATGGATGGTGTCGAACACATGATTACAGATATCGAAATCGAGGCTACGTTCCCCGATGGTACTAAGTTAATCACAGTACATCACCCTATTGTTTAAAGGAGGCAGTCAAATGATACCAGGAGAAATTATTACAAAAAGTACAGAGGTTGAAATTAATAACCATCATCCTGAAACAGTTATCGAAGTTGAAAATACAGGAGATCGACCAATTCAAGTGGGCTCACATTTTCATTTTTATGAAGCAAATGCAGCATTAGATTTCGAACGTGAAATGGCATATGGAAAACATTTAGATATTCCAGCTGGAGCAGCTGTTCGATTTGAACCTGGGGATAAAAAAGAAGTTCAATTAGTTGAATATGCTGGCAAACGTAAAATTTTTGGTTTTCGTGGTATGGTCAATGGTCCTATCGATGAGTCACGTGTCTATCGCCCAACTGATGAAAATGATGAATATGCAGGTGTATTCGGAGATAACGGTGCTGAAAACGTGAATAAAAAAGGAGGAAAAAGATCATGAGCTTTAAAATGACGCAAAATCAATATACGAGCTTATACGGTCCAACTGTTGGAGATTCCATTCGTTTAGGTGATACGAATCTATTTGCTCAAATAGAAAAAGACTATGCGGTTTATGGTGAAGAAGCTACTTTTGGTGGTGGTAAATCTATTAGAGACGGTATGGCGCAAAATCCTCGTGTAACACGTGATGACGTGAACGTTGCAGACCTTGTCATTTCTAATGCCGTTATTATCGATTACGATAAAGTGGTTAAAGCTGATATAGGCATTAAAAATGGTTATATTTTCGCCATAGGTAATGCCGGCAACCCAGATATAATGGATAATGTCGACATTATTATAGGTTCAACAACAGATATCATTGCCGCTGAAGGTAAAATCGTCACTGCTGGTGGTATTGATACTCATGTTCATTTTATTAATCCTGAACAAGCAGAGGTCGCATTAGAAAGTGGTATTACGACTCATATTGGTGGTGGTACTGGTGCTTCAGAAGGTTCTAAAGCAACAACTGTAACTCCAGGTCCATGGCATATTCATAGAATGTTAGAAGCTGCCGAAGGTTTACCGATTAATGTCGGTTTTACAGGTAAAGGACAAGCAACAAATCCAACTGCACTCATTGAACAAATCAATGCCGGAGCAATTGGATTAAAAGTACATGAAGACTGGGGGGCAACACCATCTGCTTTGAGTCATGCATTAGATGTTGCTGATGAATTTGATGTTCAAATTGCATTACATGCAGATACTTTAAATGAAGCAGGATTTATGGAAGACACAATGGCTGCTGTTAAAGACCGTGTACTTCATATGTACCATACTGAAGGTGCTGGTGGCGGTCATGCGCCTGATTTAATTAAATCCGCTGCATTTTCAAATATTTTACCTTCATCTACAAATCCAACTTTGCCTTATACACATAATACTGTAGATGAACATTTAGATATGGTAATGATTACTCACCATTTAAATGCGGCTATTCCTGAAGATATCGCATTCGCAGATTCACGTATTCGTAAAGAAACGATTGCAGCAGAAGATGTTCTGCAAGATATGGGTGTATTCAGTATGATTAGTTCCGATTCACAAGCAATGGGCCGTGTAGGTGAAGTAATTACACGAACATGGCAAGTAGCACATCGCATGAAAGAACAACGTGGTCCTTTAGATGGTGATTTTGAACATAATGATAATAATCGCATCAAACGTTATATCGCTAAATATACAATTAACCCAGCAATTACACATGGTATTTCTGAATATGTAGGATCTATCGAGCCGGGCAAACTAGCTGACATTGTCTTATGGGACCCAATTTTCTTTGGGGTTAAACCTGAATTAGTTGTAAAGGGCGGATTAATTAACTCTGCCGTAAATGGCGATGCAAATGGTTCTATACCTACATCTGAACCGATGAAGTACCGTAAAATGTATGGTCAATACGGCGGAAACCTTACAAGTACGTCAATGACATTCGTGTCTAAAACTGCTTATGAAAATGGTATCAATCGTGCATTAAATTTAAAACGCATGGTGCGTCCAGTTAAAAATATTAGACAATTATCTAAAGCAGATATGAAAAATAACAGCGCAACACCTAAATTAGACGTTGATCCACAAACATATGAAGTATATGTAGATGGAGAAAAAATTACAAGTAATGCAGCAACTGAGTTACCATTAACTCAAAGATACTTCTTATTCTAGGAGGAACATAGAATGATTGTTGAAGAAATCCAAGGCAATATTGCCAATTTGTCAAATTCAGAAAAACAAAAGCACGTCGAAAAAGTATACCTTGAAAATTCAGATCTTGTTAAACGTATTCAAAGAGTCGTTACAGACCATGGCACTGAAATAGGCATTCGTTTAAAACAACCTATTGACTTACAATATGGAGATATTTTATACGCAGATGACCATAATATGATTATTGTGGATGTTAATTCAGAAGATCTTTTAGTGATTCAACCAAGAACATTGCAAGAAATGGGAGATATAGCCCATCAATTAGGAAATCGTCATTTGCCAGCACAATTTACAGAGACTGAAATGCTAGTACAATATGATTATTTAGTTGAAGATTTATTAAAAA
This sequence comes from Staphylococcus sp. EG-SA-14, assembly GCF_017151935.1. Classification (NCBI taxonomy): domain Bacteria; kingdom Bacillati; phylum Bacillota; class Bacilli; order Caryophanales; family Staphylococcaceae; genus Staphylococcus; species Staphylococcus sp. EG-SA-14. The sequence goes on from NZ_JACVZM010000001.1 coordinate 6,689, forward strand.
GTTTAGGCATCCCATATGTTCGAGAAGACCGTAAAGTTAATAAGGCTTTCAGACATATAGGGCATTCTCATGATTGATCATACACACTTAAGATTATTTCAGTTCTGTGATTCACAGTTTCCAACAGGTGCTTTCAGTCATTCATTTGGTCTTGAAACATATATTCAACGAAATATAATTCATGACGATCATACTTTTATTGCTTGGTTAAAAATGTTTTTACAAGAGCAACTTACCTATTCTGATGGTTTAGCCATGCGTTTAGTTTATGATGCATTGGAAAATGATGATACACAAAAAGTATTACACATAGATAAACTGATGTTTGTTCAAAACTTACCTAAAGAAACACGTGTTGGTGCAAAACAAATGGGGACTCGCATGGTTAAATTGGCTTTAGAACTTTATAATAGCCCATGGATTGCTTGGTATCATCAACAAATGCAAGATAAGAAAGCAAAGTTAAATCCAGCTATTTGTTTTACTATGCTAGGCCATCATTTAGGTGTAGATATTGAAACGATTATTGATTACTATTTATATCAAAATGTTTCAAGTTTAACTCAAAATGCTGTTCGTGCTATTCCACTTGGACAAACTGCTGGTCAAAAGATAGTTACTCACATGATTCCTTATATAGAAGGAACAAGAAAGCAGATTTTCGAATTAAAAGAAGCAGATTTTGGCATGACAGCGCCTGGTTTAGAACTAAATCAAATGGCGCATGAGAACGTCAATGTTAGAATTTTCATATCATAGGAGGTTATAATTGTGGCAAATCCGATTAAAATTGGTATTGGTGGTCCTGTAGGTGCAGGTAAAACACAATTAATTGAAAAAGTTGTAAAACGTCTTTCAAAAGAAATGAGTATCGGCGTTATTACAAATGATATATATACAAAAGAAGACGAAAAGATATTAGTAAATTCAGGAGTTCTACCTGAAAGTCGTATCATTGGTGTTGAAACTGGTGGATGTCCTCATACTGCGATTCGTGAAGATGCATCTATGAACTTTGCAGCAATAGACGAATTATTAGAACGTCATGACGATATAGAACTAATTTTCATAGAATCTGGTGGCGATAACTTAGCAGCAACATTTAGCCCAGAACTTGTTGACTTTTCAATATATATTATCGATGTTGCTCAAGGTGAAAAGATTCCACGTAAAGGTGGTCAAGGTATGATTAAGTCAGATTTCTTTGTAATTAACAAAACTGATTTAGCTCCCTATGTAGGTGCATCATTAGAACAAATGGCTGAAGATACTAAAGTATTTCGTGGTAAACGTCCATTTACTTTTACTAACTTAAAAACCGACGAAGGTTTGGATGAAGTTATCGATTGGATTGAACGCGACACTTTACTCAAAGGATTATCATAATGGATGAACAACAATGGACTGGGCAACTTGATTTAACAGTGTTTTTCGATGGCAATCGATCAGTATCAAGAGATATTTTCTTTGAAAAAGCACTTAAAGTGATACGTCCAGTTTATCTAAATCAATCTACCATTCCTACATTTTATATAGTAAATGTAGGTGGTGGCTATTTAGATGGAGATCGTTACCGTATGAATGTGAATGTCGAAGATAACGCTAAAGTGACATTGACATCTCAAGGTGCAACAAAAATATACAAGACACCTTCCAATCATGTTGAGCAGTATCAAACTTTTAATTTGAAAGATAACGCATATTTAGAATATGTCGCTGATCCAATCATCGCATATGAAAATGCTAAATTTTATCAACACAATACGTTCAATCTCAATAATTCTAGTTCATTATTTTATACTGATATTTTAACTCCTGGTTATTCAAAAACTGGCGAAGCCTTCAAGTATCAATATATGCATTTAATAAATGAAATTTATATTGAAGATGAGTTAGTCACATATGATAATTTATTATTGAATCCTAATAAACAATCGATCAATGAAATAGGTTATATGGAACATTACTCTCATTATGGCTCTGCTTACTTCATACATGAAGATGTTAACCAAAAACTAATCGATTCAGTTTATGAAACCATTAGTTCTTATAGCAATACATTCGATTGTCGTGTTGCTATTTCTCAATTGCCTACACATGGTTTTGCAGTTAGAATTTTTGCTTATCGCACACAAATTATAGAGAAAATACTTGGAACCATCCAAAGCTATATCGCAGAAAATATTTATGATCGTAAACTTGATTTTCTAAGAAAATATTAAAATAAAAAGACTAGTGTACCTTGTTTCAAGCTTAATAAGCTGAAATAAGGTATGGCTAGTCTTTAACTTTAATTAAAGCATCTTCAATATTTAAATTTTAAGTTAATTTTATGTCCCAATGCTGAATAAATAACTTCGTTTTAATAAATTGTTATCGTTCAATGTTATTAAACGCAATTAACCTTGATTTAATTTTTAATGTATTCTTCTAATTCTGAAATCAGTTTTTGAATATTTGCTTTTTGTGTATCTGTAACATAAACAATAACTGTTCTTTCGTCTTGTAAACTTCTTTTCTTTGATAACAATTTTAAATCTTTTAGCTTTTGTAAAGCTTTAGTTAAATAGTAAGGTTTGAACTCTGAGCACTTAGCAATCTCTTTAGATGAGATTTCGTTAGACTCACTTCTTAAAATATGATTTAAAATATAAATTTCTTCATAGTTCAAATTGAACTTCTTTTTTGTATCTCTGAAAAACTTCTTAACTTGAAATGTTGCGTTGACTAAATCATTAATGTCATTAATTTTACTCATTATTAAACCACTCCTCTGATGCACATCTTGTTGTAGCAAGGTTCACATGTAATTTATTAAATCGAAACTCTATCCAACTATGTTATAAAGTTCATTCTAAACAAATAAGTATAAAAATTCAATATTTTTATTACTAGAATATGGTTAAATACATTTATTTCTTATAATAATTTGATGTTTAAGATATTTTGCCAAATTGAAAAATATTAGTCTGAATATTTTGTATCTTAACTGATATGTAAACTTTTAAAATTTTAATCTATATCAACGTGTTTGATTTGATATTTTTTATATTAATTGGATGGCTTGCTCACAAAATTTATAAAATATAAAAAAAGAAGAGCTTTAAATCATAACGCATGCCATTTATCTTTAAATGCAATGAGTTATCATTCAAACTCTTCTTATCAACCTACATACATTGACATTATACTATCATATGTTGTTTTACATATTCAACAAACATTTCAACGTTATCACTTTTAATATCATGCATTGGGACATTACCAATATTAAATTTGAACATTATAGTTTGACCATCATAATCTATCTTCTCTATTTCATTATAACTAATACTTCTATAATAAAATTGGCCATTCATATCTACATTCATAATTAATCTTTCATTTGTTGCTATAAATGCCCCTTCAAATTCATTCTCACCTTGAACTTGATACTCAATTATTCCTAGCACTGACGGACCCTTTTTTTCAGTTGGAAATAAATCATTCGGATTCACATTATCTAAAATCATAATATCCCTCCCACTTAAAACTATAAACTATTCTTCATAGGTATATGAAATACAAGTGATTAACTATTTATTATTAAGCTTAACTTGTATTCCCTTTTCAAGATAATTATAACATGCTTGAATAAGCATAGTGACTTTAGAAAACTTTTCTCGCTTGATTGTTACAATAACACGTCTTTCATCTAATTCACATCTCTCTTTTTTAACTAATCCCTTCAAAATTAAACACTTTAAAATCGGGCTAACCGCAAATATCGGGTGATGGAATTCACCCTGTAATTCTTTAACCGTCAATTGACCTTTATGCAGATTTAATATTCCTAAAACGTATAACTCTTCTAATGTTAATTGACACATATTTAAATAACACTTTAGATTTCGAAATAATTCTTGTGACGACAATAAATACGATACATAGTCACAACTAAAATCAAATGTATATTGACCAAAATAACGTTCAATATAGTCACTAAGCTCATTATTCATATATTCTATTTTATCTATATGCATTTTATTAATCGAAATAGTCAATTTACGTTGATCCCTTTGATCTCTTCCTTTCAATAGCCATTGATGATTGTTTAAATAACTTAACATTTGAAGAAGTGCCATCTTAGATTGGATTTCTTTCATTTTTAATAACCTATCTATTGAAGCGCTATTGGAATCAGAATTATCATATTTAACTAATAGATTTAATAGTTTCACTTGAGTCAAAGTGAGATGAAATGAATATTTCAACATATCATTAATGACTTTCAACATTAGTATGTGTGCAGTTAAACGCTTAACTTTAAATTTAGACATCTTTAAAACCTCTCTTAAACCATGCCTATATCTCAAGATGATATTTCAAATGAACAATACTATTGCTTGAGACCATTAATGAATGATCATAAATATTTCTTTCTATAAAATTAGCTTTCCAATAACTGTGTTGTTGCATAATATCATTCACAAGTACACCATTTTCGGAAGTATGATTATCTTTATCTATACTTAAAACAATTTGTTTAGTTTTAGCATGGCTAAATTGTTGAAGACCCTTACACGATAAACGTATAGCGTCTGAATTCTCATTTAACAATGCGGCTGGCAAACAAATGACACATTGTACTTCATGTTTGAACTTCGTTACAATCATCGTGTCATTTTGATAAATAACAATCCCTCGTAATTGATTAAGTATATTTATGATAAAAATGAATATTGATAATCTAGTTAAATTTATTTCTTTGCTCGCTTCACTTATAATTGACATGTGCATAATAAGTCCTCGAAATTTTGTATAATTTGTCAAAAGTTCAGTAACCTTATTAAAATCAGACATTGTGATTTTTTCTTTTAAGTCATTATTCTCATTAATCAAATCTACATCACATATAATTTTAGAACATGCAATAGACACCTGTTCTATTTGTCTTAGCGGTAAGATAAAATAGTCTATTAGATGATCAATTTCTTTATCATAGCGCGTATTCAACTCTTTTGGTTCCAGATGATATATTAATTCAAATACTCCTATATAATTATCTATTAAGCGTTTCAGTTTTTGAATTGCAGTAATATTTAAGTCGTTAATTAAAAATGCAATCTTACATCTATTACTCTCAAATGTCATATTAAAAATTGTGGCTACTAGCTTTTCTATCTTGCCTCTTTCAGTACTCGTTAACAATTCCTTATATTCATGTTTAATACGAAATACTACATTTACATTGTAGTTCACTATCTTTTGAAGTAATAAAGTGATTTGTTCAATCGATAGCTCATTGCTTGTGTCGATTGTAACAATTATATGCAAGTTTTCAGGATTAACACCTAATCTTTGAATGATTTGTTTAATAGTATAATAATCCATCCAATAAAAATTACTTCCTTTAATATAAATGTTTTTAGGTTGATACATTTGACTCCTTTTTGTAGGCTCAAAAGGTATATCAATCTCGCGCATACTTGAAGAACTTTGATTAGTATCATCAAATAATTCAATTATATTTTTATCAATTTCAACTAATTGGGAATGGTTAATTGAATGAGATGTTGGACTATATCTTTTTCTAATTAATTTAGGAGTGTTACCATACGTTTCTTTAAAGAGGTGTATAAAACGAGAATAATGATTAAAACCATGACTACTTGCGATTTCTTCAATAGGCTTCTTAGAAGTTAAAATATCAATTAAGCAATGCTCCAGTCTAATATGATTTAAATATTGAATAAAATTACTATAAGGTGTCGCTTTAAACATGTCACTTAAAGCTTTGTTTGTAATACTAACTTGATTAATGACATCTTTCCTATTTATCTTTTTATGGTGGTTGTTTGTTAAATAATCGTGCACTTCTTCGGCTACTAAATGACGACTACCATCGTATGTATTTAATGACATTAATTCAACACACATGTAATTAATAATCTTATCATTAGCATTATAAGACTGTTGTTTAATTTTGCTGTAGATTAAATACTTAATCAAGATTCTAAAAGTGCTAGCAACCTCATTTGTTAATACCTTGCCACGCATCATATAGTTTGCATTCATAAACTTCAAAAATGTCTTTGCACTTACTTCAACAACACAACATACACTATCATCATGACCATCAATTTGATACAAATCATTCAACATAATAACGGTGACATCATTTCTTTTTACATCATATTGTTGTAGATTGATTGAAACTACACCTGTACCTTGTAGCCAATATATAATTTTTAAGTTCGCTTCCTTCACACTACTCATTTTCATACTTTTATAAATATGTAGTGAATAATTATCTGTCATCTTACATCCTCACATATACAAATATATTGATTTACTCCTGTTTGTCTTTCTCAAATCAATTGTCAACATCTAATATTCACTACCAATTATATCGCCACATGTTTTTTAGCAGTAACAAAACATAAATCGATTATATCAAATAATACTTTTATTAAAACATTTTTTTATGCTAAATTAGGATATTTTATCCATTAAATATACATTTTCATCCAAATACCAAAGCTTTCATAATCATAGAAACTTGATCGTTCGTGTCGAATTTTTATGCATTTTCTGATTAAAAGTCCTATATTATGCACAAAATATACATTTAGAATTTTCAGTAATATTACAAATTTGTAACAGACTTATTTTCGGAACATTCAGTTTTCACAAAGAATGCCGTAGTTATAAGTTTTGCAAAATGCAAATTTCTATACTTTTAAAATTCTATTGTGTCAAGATATTAGCAAAAAATTACAAAACGTTAACAAAGCACACAAGGACGCTAATTTCTGTTATAGTCTTTCTTGTCGTTTAATTACGAGAGATAACTTATAACATTAATTTTGTCACACGGACATTACGAAAATATTTTAGATTTAAAATTTTTAGGAGGATATTTTTAAAATGAAGAAAATCGCTACAGCTACTATCGCAACTGCAGGATTCGCTACAATCGCAATTGCATCAGGAAATCAAGCTCATGCTTCTGAGCAAGATAACTACGGTTATAATCCAAATGACCCAACATCATATAGCTATACTTACACTATTGATGCACAAGGTAACTACCATTACACATGGAAAGGTAACTGGCATCCAAGTCCATTAAACCAAGATAATGGCTACTACAGCTATTACTACTACAATGGCTACAATAACTATAACTACAACAATTACAACAATGGTTATAGCTACAATAATTACAGCCGTTATAACAACTACTCAAATAATAATCAATCATATAACTACAATAACTATAATAGTTACAACACAAACAGCTACCGTACTGGTGGTTTAGGTGCAAGCTACAGCACTTCAAGCAACAATGTTCAAGTAACTACAACTATGGCTCCATCATCAAATGGCCGTTCAATCTCAAGTGGTTACACTTCTGGTCGTAACTTATACACTTCTGGTCAATGTACATACTACGTATTTGATCGTGTAGGTGGTAAAATCGGTTCAACTTGGGGCAATGCAAGTAACTGGGCTAACGCAGCTGCAAGAGCTGGTTACACAGTGAACAATACACCAAAAGCTGGTGCAATTATGCAAACAACTCAAGGTGCATACGGTCACGTTGCATACGTTGAAAGTGTTAACAGCAATGGTTCAGTAAGAGTTTCAGAAATGAACTATGGTTATGGCCCAGGTGTTGTAACTTCACGTACAATCTCAGCTAGCCAAGCTGCTGGTTATAACTTCATTCACTAATTAGTGATGACTAAGTTTTACGCCAACAAGGTTTCAAGAGCCTTGTTGGCTTTTTTAATTTCTATGAAAAAAATCGAATTGGTAAAAATCTCAAAATTTCGATTTTCACCAATCCGATTCACTCTGTAATAAAGAATAAACAACATACAGCCATTGACACACCCAAATTTAGGCATGTCAAATCGGCTATACATTGATAAATTTTTAGTTAAAGTACTTACAAATATACTTGCCTTCAAATTCTCAATTAATTTAGTCATTACAAATCATGACATAAAACTTACATTACATATATCAACATGTTCCGCTACAAAACATATTCAGTATATGTATAGAGGATATTTATTCTAAGTTAAAACCTTTTCAAATTATAACCGCTACAATTATAAATGATTAAAGTGTTTCAACATATTATATATATTCCACGCTCACATTAAGTTAAACGTGAATTCGATGACTTTTTAATACCTATCCCTGTAAAACCATAGATAATTGCTATAATTGCGCATAAATAACATGGTACTGTCCATATGAAAAATTCTTCAACAGAGACATGAAGTTGATTCGTATAGTAAATACCTGATGTTCCCCATGGTATTAAAGGTAAGACCATCGTACTTGAGTCTTCAAGTGTTCTTGATAAAACGGAACGAGAGACTTGGTATTTTTCGAACAAATCTTTCATTAACACACCGACCATAATAATTACAATCGAAGCAACACCTGCAGCGAATACAAGCGCAATACAACAAATAACAGTAATACATATTAAACTTCCTACAGAATGGATGCCTTTAGAAATAGTAGTTAATAAGACTTCTAAACATCCTGCTTTTTCTACAATACCTGCAAATGCATATCCGCAAAATATCGTTACTAATATTTGGGTCATACTCATCATACCACCCTGTTCTAACAAGCTTTTCACACTGGATGAAATATGAGACTGATGTATCATTGAGTCGTTAAAACCACTAAATGTTGCTTTGAAACCATCTGTCATTTTGAAATGATGATTAAAAGTCCCCACTATAATGGCAGAAAAGCTTGATATTACCATAGCTGGCACTGTAGCCATTTTAAATAGCAAACAAACAATGATCACAATTAAGGGAACCCAGACCCATATGTTAATTTGATAAATCTGTGCAAGCTCTGATAACAAAGTTTGAATCTGTTTATCATTTGAATGCCCTTTAAATTGAAATCCAGCAATAAACCATACTAATAAACCTATGATTGATGCAGGTATCGTCGTCCACATCATCGAATGTATATGTTTAAATATATTAACTTTAGTAACAAGCGCCGCTAAATTAGTTGTATCTGATAATGGTGACATTTTATCGCCAAATACAGCGCCTGCTATAATAGCACCCGCAGCCATCCCTGGAGGAATCCCCAATTGATTACCAATAGAAATAAGTGCAATCCCTGCAGTTGACGCAGAGCCCCATGCTGTACCAGTTACTACAGATGTAACAGCACTTATAAAAAAGGCTGATATTAAAAAATAGCTTGGATTCAATAAATCTAAGCCATAATAAATCAAGGCTGGCACTGTGCCAGAAAACATCCAACTGCCTACTATAATTCCTACCGCTAGTATAATTAAAATTGCAGGCATTGCAGTATTTAAACGTTCTGCAATGCCTTTTTCTAAATCTTGCCATGTTAAGCCTACACGTTTTGCAATCCATGTGGCATATGCTGAGGCAATAATTAATAATACTTGAATTGGAATATCAAAAAACACAAAGCCTGTTACAACAACAATAACCATTACAATCATTGTCGAAATTGATTCTAAAAAGGTTGGTTTTCTTTTCATCATCTATCGTCCCCTTCGCTTATTGATGAGAAACCTCTTTTCTTCAATTTATTGCTTTTGCATAATGCTATATCCTTTTCTATCTTCAAGCCATCATTTATTTTAAATATTTTTCTAAATCAAGCTTATCTAAACCAATTTCTTCAACTGTTAAGCCTTCCTCAAAGAAGTCTCTCTCTAAAATGGTTGATGCAATTACAATTACTGCATCTATATTTGGTGTCGGTACATCAATAACACGACCTAAGCTTGACCATAGTACTAAACCATATGCAATATCTTCAGTTAAATATCTGCTTTCTACATGATTTGGTCCTGGAATTTGTGAAAATACTGGGCTTGTATTAAACAAACGATTTAATGGTTCATCTTCTTTATCACGTTCTAAATAACCACGTTCAATACGTGATTCTTTAGCTGTTGATAATTCAAAACCTAATCTACGGCCTAAATTCAAACGTTCTAATTCGATTGCATGAAGTAATCTAACTGTATGTTTAGTAATTCCTTCTTTATATAAAGCGAACTCGCCAGCATAATCAATGCGACCGACATTCAATAATGTTGGTCCTGGATGCACTTCAGGATTACCATTTTCAAGATTTGTTTTAATTAAGCTTTCCTCTTTTACTAAATGATCATAAATACTTGAAACTTTGTCATAACAATCATTTAGACAGCTTCTATCATATGTTGAAAAGAAGATACGACGTACATTTAGAGATAAATCAACTGCTGCATTTTCAAAATCGACACGCGTACCATACGTCAACGTATTAGCTTCCGCTAGTTGTGGTTTTGTTTCAATATGTCTATCTTCTAAAACATTCATAAAACGAATTGACCCCATTGCTGCAGCCATGTTGAAGAATATCAACTGATTATCAGTTACATGCTCTGCCATTACATCAGCATAATACTCTATGTATGAAGATGGAATAATCACTTGAACAATTTCAGCATCTTTTAAAACATATTCCATATCATCACTAATATCAGTGAATTTTACGAAACGTTCATCACCTTCATTATTAAAATCAAATCCGCCCTTTTCGATTGCGTTTTGAAACTTACTTATAGATTGATTACGACAATATAATTTAACATCGTGGCCTTTGCTCACCATATCTACTGCTGCCGTAACTGCGCCATTTCCTGATCCTACAATTGCTATTTTCATAAACAACCCTCTTTCTATCTTTGGTTAAAATTAAAAACAAATTATACGTAAGACAATATAAAAATGATGCGAATTCATTACGCATCATTATAAATGTTAAGTATATATAACCTTAAATTAACCTATTTAAACGCCGACGTCCACCAATTATTTTTATTTTTAATAATTGTTTAATAAACATGTTTATTTTTGATTATATTTTGTTATAGTTAAAGATAATATTACAATTTTCAAAGGAGTGTCTAATATGACAACTGAAATGAACGACGTAACAAATCATCAACCGAATCGCAAATCCAATGATGAGAACATTATGGCGATGCTTATCTATTTATTAAGTTTATTCACATCTATTATTGGTCCACTGATTATATGGTTATTGAAAAAAGATGAATCGAAACTAGTTGATCGTGCTGGAAAAAATTATCTTAACTATACGATTTCTTATATTATTTGGTCTATCGTTTTAGTCGTTATCACTTTAATAGGCGTTTTCCTAATTGCTACCGATATTAGTTTCATTATCATTATAGGTTTCATCATTACATTTATCGGTATTTTATCCATATTCGCTTTCTCAATATTATCTTTTGTATTCACAATTATTGCGTGTGTCAAATATTATAATGGCCAAGAATATGTAATACCTTTAACAATTCGATTTATTTAAACATATTACAAATAAATATTTCCTATTAATTATCTGTTAATCTCATTGTAACTTTGACTAATTTTTATTACAAAATTAGTCAAAGTTTTTTTATTCTTTTACAAATCAATAACATTCCCCACAAGAAGCATTAATTTTGTTAAAGTAACTATTGTCATCAATTCGAGATGTGAGAATAAAACAGTCGCTACGTTTTATTTATAAAAAAAGATATAGAACTTTGGAGGACTTTATTCATGAAAAAATTAGTAACAGCAACTACGTTAACAGCAGGAATCGGCACAGCATTAGTAGGTCAAGCACATCATGCAGATGCTGCTGAAAATTATACAAATTACAACAACTATAACTACAACACGACTCAAACTACAACGACTACAACAACTACGACAACTACATCATCAATTTCACATTCTGGTAACTTATACACTGCAGGACAATGTACTTGGTATGTATATGATAAAGTTGGCGGAGAAATCGGTTCTACTTGGGGAAATGCTAATAATTGGGCTGCTGCTGCACAAGGTGCTGGATTCACAGTAAATCATACACCTTCTAAAGGCGCTATCCTACAATCTTCTGAAGGGCCATTTGGTCACGTTGCATATGTAGAAAGTGTAAACAGTGATGGTTCAGTTACAATTTCAGAAATGAATTATAGTGGCGGACCTTTCTCAGTAAGTTCTAGAACTATTTCTGCAAGTGAAGCAGGTAACTACAACTACATCCATATTTAATATAAACACGATGATACATATTGTCTTGAAACTTAATTCTAGTACATATGTCATCAAAAAACTTTGAGCTTTCCTTTATAGGAGAAGCTCTTTTTTTGCTATTTTTCGTTGCCACCTACTTATTTATATTTCCTCCCATATTCATAATATTAATTTTTTCTAATACTATTAACTTTAAAACTACGTTATCTAATTTAATTGATCCAGTTTTTCCACATTACAATATTCATAGTTCTACAGTGCCTAAGTTATATCACCTCCATCAAAAGTACGCGCTTACATCATTGATACACAAGACATCATGACATAGTTGTATACTGTCTAATCTTCTACTATACTAAGATAAAAGGAGTGATCTTTTATGGAAAAAGTTTATGTTGCTGGTGCAATACCAGAAGTAGGTTTAAAACTTTTACAAGAACATTTTGAAGTTGAAATGTATGAAGGTAAAGGATTAGTCGATAAAGACACTTTAATTAAAGGTGTTAAAAACGCGACTGCCTTAATTAGTTTATTATCTACAAACGTTGATAAAGATGTTATCGATGCTGGTAAAGACTTAAAAATCATTGCCAACTATGGCGCTGGTTTTAATAATATTGATATCGAGTATGCCCGAGAAAAAAGTATAGATGTTACAAACACACCTAAAGCATCAACAAACGCGACTGCTGATTTAACAATTGGATTAGTACTTGCAGTAGCGCGTCGTATTGTTGAAGGGGACCAATTATCACGTACAACTGGATTTGACGGATGGGCACCTTTATTTTTCAGAGGTAGAGAAGTATCTGGGAAAACAATCGGCATTATCGGTTTAGGTGAAATTGGTAGTGCAGTAGCTCGTCGTGCAAGAGCATTTGACATGGATGTGCTATACACTGGACCTAATCGCAAAGAAGAAAAAGAACGAGAAATCGGTGCAAAATATGTAGATTTAGATACACTATTAAAGAATGCAGATTTTATCACTATCAACGCTGCTTATAATCCTAAAATGCATCATTTAATTGATACAGAACAATTTAAAATGATGAAATCTACGGCGTATTTAATCAATGCCTCTCGTGGTCCAATCGTGCACGAACAAGCACTAGTGCAAGCATTGAAAGATAATGAAATTGAAGGTGCTGCACTTGATGTATATGAATTTGAACCAGATATTACCGATGACTTAAAATCACTTAATAATGTAGTATTAACACCGCATATTGGTAATGCTACATTTGAAGCACGTGACATGATGTCTAAAATTGTTGCTAATGCTGCAATTAGTGCCGTTCAAGGTGAGAAACCACAATTTGTCGTTAACTAATAATTGAATTTATTATAAAAACAAGAACCCCCATATGTTGAGCTCTCATTTCAACATACGGGGGTTTTCATATTGTTGTATTATTTTTCTTTCGATTTATATAAGAATTTAGTTTGTCCAGCTGCTAATGCATTTGGCATCATTTTCATAATACGATTTCTAACTGCAACAAATAAACAACTACGATATTGGGCAATTTTACCGATTTTTCTAGAACGCTTAATTACTTTTGCAGTATGTTTGACACGTATTTTATCATAACGCTGTAATGCTTTTTCAAAGTCGTATGCGTTAAAACAATTTACTAATACGATAGCATCTTCCATTGCTTGTCCAGCACCTTGCCCCATATTAGGCGTTGTCGCATGTGCTGCATCTCCTAGTAAAATAGTACGACCATAAACAAAAGATTTGAGTGGTTTCAAATCATAAATATTATGCAATAAGATACCTGTTTCACTTTGTTTGTCTAAGATCTCTCTAACTTCATTTGGATAGTGATTAAAGTATGCTTGCAAATGAGGTTTACCAAACGAACTATATTTATGATTGTTTTCCTTCGAGTTAATTGTAATGAACCAATATGCTTGATTATTTAATAACGGAACAATACCTACTCTTCCTTTTCTTCCCCAGTATTCTTTTGCACAATCCGGATGCTTTAAATCAATATCATCAATTAAACCTCTAAAGCATGTATACCCTTGATATAATACTTTACTGTCAGCATTTACAGATTGTCTCACTTTAGAATGAATTCCATCAGCACCAATACATAAATCAAATGCTTCACTCTCTTGTTCCGCGAAATGTATGGTAACTTTATCTGTCTCATTATCTATATGCGTGACTTCATGATTTGTAAATATTGCATCATCTTTTACATAAGATTTAATAATGTCAATTAATGTTTGGCGTGGTAACGTCACATTCAATGTATTACTTTTTAATTTAACAGTAGTTAACAGGCGATCTTTGTCATCTAACACTGTCATTGTAGATAAGATTTGCCCAGCATTTTTAATACCTTTAGCTAAGTCATGATTACCTAGTTTTTTAAGCACATTATCTCCGATACCAATCCCAGCGCCAATTTCTTTAACTGACTCATTTTTTTCAAAGACTTTAATAGTATGACCTTGTTCTTGTAATAATGCAGCAGCTGTTAATCCACCGATGCCTGCACCTATAATTGCTATCTTCATATTGTCACCTCTATATTTTTCATTCTTTTCTATTTTATCACATGCACTATTGTTTAAAAATGACTCTTGGAACTAACGTTTCATTTTTAAGGACTTAAGTGTATTATCTGCACCATTGTACATTACATGCACATTTAGACAGCAATATTCATTTACATAATGTACATTTGTAACAATGATGTGGGATATAGCATATTTGATGCTATATAGCGTTTTTTGTTAGGTTAAAATCCATTTAACTAACACACTCAGAATGCGCTAAAGGAGCTCGAAACAATAAATTGTTCCAGCTCCTTTAAGCACCGATGTCTTATTTATAATATGTTTGTCTAATATCATCTTTCTTTATACCAAACTGCTTATAGGATTTATCCATTAATTTGGCAATTTTATCTGCCCAGCGAATGTCACTCGCATATTGATGTTGCGCAGGATTTTCTGGATTCCATCGCATTTGATATAAATTCAGTTGATTGTTTTCAAAATATTCATTACGAATGAACTTTGCACCACCAATAATCGCCTTATCTGGTGATGTCCATTGTTCCTTTTCAGCATAACTTTTCCCACTACGAACAGCACTACTATCGAATGCTCCTATACCAAAAAAGTTGTAATAGCGTTTTTTTCCAACTTTAATGCCTTTTGCTAATTCTGATTTGCCGTTACCTGTTTCTACTAGTGCATGGCTAACAAGATAAATGACATTAACCTCATATTTTTCTTGAGCTTCTAGAAAAACTTTCCCTCGATTTTCTAAAATCCCCTTACCTTTTAGCAATTGGTTAACTTCAGATTCCGACATTGGCACTTTTTCTGTGATATCCATATACTTCATATCATTGTCTTTATGTGAAATAGTCATTGCTTTAGCAATTTCATTATTATTTGCTTCAACAAATTTACCATCCTCTTCTTTTGTCTGTACAATACCTTTCCCTTGTTGCATTGAAACAGCCTCATCAAAAGAGTAATTCACATCATTTTTAAACAATTTAGTTTCATTCACGATGAGTAATACAGCAAAAACAACTAAAATAACTATCAATAGTAGCGTTGAAATGCGTAACTTGAAATTCTTCTTCATATAGACAAAACCTCATTTTTCTTACTTAGACAATAAAAAATATGCCACTACAATCGCTAATATTACGATTAAAAAAGAAGCGTTAACGATTACTTTCATCGTTGTTCTATCTCTGAACATCATATTAAAGACAACTAGACTAATTGATAATGAAACAGCAAAAAAAGTAATAGCTAACACTAATTTCATCATAAATAGACAGACTAAACCTATGACTAATAATGTATTAGAAATTACAGCTGACGTTTTTAACATTCTCGAATTAATATGCACTCACCCTTTTTATTTAAATAACTTACATAATCATAATAATACATGATGTTTCATAGGCCTGTCGATGATTGATTCACAATAGCACGTGATTTTTTTGTTTTTCAATATTATTCATTTATTCCATCAAAAACACCCTTTTTAATTTTTACAAAAATTAAAAAAAGTGCTCCTACACTGCTTGCATGTAGAAACACTTTTTCATTGTAATGTTATTCTTCTCGAGACATACCTTTTAGCATATTAAGCATGTATGTTAAACTACGGTTCATGTCGTCATCTTTCAATACGCCCAATAGACTTCTTATAGTTGTCTTAGCATTTGGACTCGCTTGATTGGCAACGTGTAATCCTTTATTAACTTTATTTAGGAAGTCGCTTAAATCTGATACATTGAGTTCACCTAATAAAAATACCATTGAAGCCATATTAGATAATAGCCCTGTATAAATATCTTTATTAAGTTCAACTGCAAATTTATTTATGATGACTTGACGTCCTCGAATTGCACCATTTAAAGCATCTAATAGTTTTGCATCATCTAATGTTTTAATAAGCTTGATTGCTTTTAATATACTATCTTTATTCGCTGCAATTGCCTCTGTAACTTCATTTAAACTTTCTAACTTAATTTGTTCTTCTGATTTTTCTAAGCGTCTAATTTTAGAAGATATTCTCTCAGCCATTATTTATCCACCTGATTTCCCGGGAAAACATAATCTGAACGTTCCCATTTTTTCTGTACTTGAACACTGTACTGCGGATGACGTTTTTTATTGACACGGAAATTATTAGGATTCAACGGTGACTTACCACGTTTCGTAATTACCTCCAAACGACAGCTAGTACGTTTATAAGATGGTGTATCCGTGTATTGATCAACATCACTATTAGTTAATAAGTTAATTGCACCTAGATCTCCATTTTCCATCGCATCATTATTTAATGGAATATAGATTTCTTTACCTTTAACACGATCTGTCACGTGAACTTGTAATACCGCTTCTCCTGTTTCAGAAATCAGCTTAACTTCTGCACCTTCATGAATGCCTCTATCTTCAGCAAGCTCTGGAGAAATTTCAACAAATGCACGTGGCACTTTGTATTTAATCATTGGTGTTTGATAAGTCATATTACCTTCATGGAAGTGCTCTAACAATCGACCATTGTTTACATGAATATCATAAATTTCATCTTGCTTAAAGTAATTATCAAATGATAATGGGAATAATTTTGCTTTACCATTATCAAAATTGAATCCTTCTAAGTATAGAATAGGCTCATCAGTACCATCAGGTTGTACTGGCCATTGTAAACTATTGAATCCTTCTAAACGATCATAACTTACCCCAGCATATAGAGGTGTTAAGCGTGCTACTTCATCCATAATTTCACTAGGATGCTTGTAATTCCAATCAAATCCTAATCTATTAGCAATTGCTTGGAAAATTTTCCAGTCAGGTTTTGAATCACCAAGAGGTTCTAATGCTTGGTATAAACGTTGAATACGACGTTCGGTATTTGTAAAAGTACCGTCTTTTTCAAGTGAAGGACTTGCTGGCAATACAACATCTGCGTATGTTGCTGTGAATGTTAAAAATTCATCTTGGACTACCATGAAATCTAATTTTTCAAACGCAGCTTGTACAAAATTAATATTTGAATCCACAATACCCGTATCTTCACCATATAAGTACAATGAGTGTACTTCTCCGTCATGTATACCTTCTACCATTTCATGATTATCTTTACCAGCTTTTGGATTCAATTTAACGCCATATTCTTTTTCAAATTTAGCGCGAATATCATCCGCTTCAATACTTTGATAACCAGTAATCTTATCAGGCATACTTCCCATATCACTACATCCTTGAACATTATTATGTCCACGTAATGGATACGCACCAGTACCAGGACGACGATAATTACCTGTTACTAATAATAAGTTTGAAATCGCTGTACTTGAGTCACTACCAATGTCTTGTTGTGTAATACCCATTGCCCAACAAATTACAACAGATTCAGCTTTAGCACATTCTTCAGCAAATTTAATCAATTCTGATTCAGGAATACCTGTTGCTTCTTCAGCAAAAGCCATTGTAAATGTTTCTAATGATTTGTAATATTCATCAAAATCATCTACCCACTCATCGATAAATGCTTTATCGTGTAAATCATGATCAATAATATACTTAGTCACTGCGCTTAACCACGCTAAATCCGTACCTGGTTTCGGTTGATAAAAACGATCCGCACGTTCAGCCATTTCATGTTTTCTAATATCAAACACATGTATTTTTTGTCCAAATAATTTTTGAGCACGTTTCATGCGTGATGCAATAACTGGGTGTGCTTCGGCTGTATTGGTACCTATCAATACAGACATTGCCGCTTTTTCTAAATCTTCAATACTACCTGAGTCACCGCCGTGTCCAACCGTTCTAAATAAGCCTTTTGTTGCAGGTGCTTGGCAATATCTTGAACAGTTATCAACGTTATTTGTGCCAATAACTTGTCTTGCTAATTTTTGCATTAAATACGATTCTTCATTCGTCGCTTTAGAAGAAGAAATGAATGATAGTGCATCTGGGCCATACTTTTCTTTAATAGATGTAAAATTATCTGCAATGACATTTAAAGCTTCATCCCATTCTACTTCATGGAACTCACCATTTTTCCTTACTAGTGGTTTAGTTAATCGTTGATCTGAATTAATATGTCCCCATGAAAACTTACCTTTAACACAAGTCGCAATTTTATTTGCTGGAGAATCATGTGATGGTTGTACTTTTAAAATTTCTCTATCTTTAGTCCAAACTTCAAATGAACAACCCACACCACAATAAGTACACACTGTTTTAGTTTTCTTAATACGCTCTTTACGCATTTCTGCTTCTGAATCTGAGATTGCAAATAGTGGACCATAACCAGGTTCTGCTTTTTTAGTTAAATCAATCATTGCTGCTAATGAACCAGGTTCCGTATCAGTCATATAACCCGCATTACCTTCCATATTCACTTCCATCATGGCATTACATGGACATACCGTCGCACATTGACCACAAGATACGCATGAAGACTCATTAATCGGTACATCATTATCCCAAATAACACGTGGATGTTCACGATCCCAATCAATTCTAATAGTTTCATTCACTTCGATATCTTGACATGCTTCTACACAACGCCCACATAAGATACATTGATTTGGATCATAACGATAAAATGGACCATAATCCTTTTCATATGGCTTCTCTTTATATTCATACGTTTGATGCTGAAGCCCCCATGCATCCATCGTATTATGAATTTCACAATCACCATTATTATAATCACATACTGTACAATACAGCATATGCTTTTCTAAAATTCGATCAAGCGCTTCTTTTTGAGCATCTTTCACATCATTGTTCACAGTATTTACAGTCATTGGACGATCAATCACCGTACTACATGAACGTTCAATTTTACCGTCAATTTCAACAGTACATGTATCACATGTTTGAATTGGTCCCATCGACTCGTTATAACAAATTGAAGGTACAAAAGTATCTTGTGATTTAATAAATTCAAGTAAATTCGTACCTGGTTCTACAAGATAATCTTTTCCATCAAGTGTAACCACCAAATGTTCTTGCATATTACTCACCCCGTCTATATATATTTTCCGTAAATGACTTTTAATAAATTGCTCATATCCACCTAAAATAACGATGCCCCACACATCTTTCAGATAGAATTAATTTAATTGTATTACTTTATGTACTAGTTGTTAAGTGAAATTTTGTATTTTGCCTTTTTACAATCATTTTTATTTGAAATATTTTGCGCGAAATTAAATCATCTTTTTGTTTAATTGAAAATAATTATCATTATTAGTTTTCCAATTATCTGTTTCACGCTTTTTGCCATATCTTTCACAACCTTATTAATGACAATATTTAATAATCACCTCACCTAAAAATCGTTATACTATTTATAAATACCCTTTTTCTGAAAATTAATAACCCAAGTTTGATAAATATCTACTATCATTTAGAAGGTAATATTTATCTTTAAATTAAATTTGTAATGGATTAATTTATAAAAATCAAATCAGGCATTAAATAAAATAGCCCATAAATACAAAGTGTTATCACCTTCTATTTACGGGCTATTAGTTCTATTCGTTATTCTATTTACAGATCATTCTATCTAATTAATTTGTGTACAATTTTGATAACTTATTTTCCCTTAGTTTACTACTCTAGATTATCTTTTAATAACTTAGTACTTTCAGCTTTTGACTGCTCACTAGGAATGAAGTAGTACAATCCGTCACTTTGAATGCCGCCTTGACCACTCAATTGATGTTTATTAATCGTGTCATTAGCATCTTTATAATTGCTTCTAATCGTATTCAAATCACCTAATGTTAAATCTGTTTTAACATTATTTTGAATTTCATTCATTAGACTATTAAAATGTGTAATCGATGATGGACTTGCAATCTTATTAGCCATCGCTTCAAGTACAATTTGCTGACGTTGTTGTCGACCAAAGTCACCACCAGCACCTTCTTCTTTACGACTTCTAATAAACTTCAATGCTTGATCACCATTTACATGTGTCTGCTGTCCTTTTGTAAAACGAACACCATCAACAGTGAATGTATCATTACTTACTACATCAACACCGCCGATGCTATCTATCATATTATGCAAACCATCCATATCGATTGTCGCATAATGATCAATTGGCACATTCATTAATTTTTCAAGTGATTTAACAGCCATATTTGGTCCACCATATGCATAGGCATGTGCAATTTTTTCAGTAGTACCACGGCCAACAATTTCCGCTCTTGTATCACGCGGTATACTTACTATTTCAGTTTTCTTCGTTTTAGGGTTGATAGATAAAATCATAATACTATCACTACGCTCTCCGCCACCCTTTTTCTTACGATCAGCATCTGAATCGACACCAAATAAAGCGATTGTGAATGGATCACCATCGTTTAAACTCACTTTTTTATCTCTTAATTCTGAATGATTGCGATCTAACGGATTGTGTATCTTATTACCAGTAATAAAAATTTTAGCAGCTACATACACAACAGCTACAATCGCTAAGATTACTAAAATACCGAATACCCATAAAAATATTTTTTTCGGTAGGCTCATTTTACTTTTAGACGAACGTTTCAATCCCACCACTCCTTTACTATTCCTTACATACTTTGTCTGTTTTCTCTATTTATTATATAGTAAAATAATTTTTTTACTATACTTCTGTAGACGTATAACTATTTTTTATCATTTTTTATCTCTAGAGAATATCTATCTGTATTTTTGATAACCACCATTTGCATTTAAAATTTTAAGTACCGTTTCATGACATGCTTTATTACTTATAATAAAAGGTGCACCCTTTAAATGATCAATTGCCTTACCATCTAAAGTCGTCATTTTTAGATTCAATAGTTCTGCAAATAAAAACTGTGCAGCAATGTCCCAAGGTTTAGGATTTGTATTAATATGTGCCCCAAATTGACCTTTTGCCACTCGCATAGAATCTAATCCGCAAGCACCAACTAAACGATAACTAAATGAGGCGTCAAATAAATCTTGCACCGTATCTAGATTCATCACTTGTGCATTAAACGATATAATAGCGTCTTCCAATTTTAACGATGGTGGTTCTTCCATCTTAATTCCATTACAAAAAGCACCTTCTCCTCGTATTGCTTTATAAAGCTTTTTATGCGGATAATCATATACGTACGATAACATTGGTTTACCTTCATAAAAATACGCCAATATAATACAATAATCTTCTTGCTGTTTTACTAAATTGGCAGTTCCATCAATGGGATCCATAATCCATAAATGATTAATTTCATTCGTAATCATTGCATTACTTTTTTCTTCCGCTAATAGTTGGTGTTCCGGAAAATATGTTGCTAAAAATTGTTGAAATTGTTGTTGAATCTGTTTATCTACATTTGTAACTAAATCAAATCGATGACGCTTAGTTTCTGTAGTCATTTCCATAATTAATTGCGGAATAACATTGTCTATTTGTTTCAACCACGAACATATTAACTTATCTATTTGCTGTAATGTTTTATCTGTCATTTCGTCCACCACTTCTCATATCATTATCATTTTATTATTACCCTAAATTAAAAGAATCAACAATACAACTGAAGACTTCTTCATTTTATGCATAAAAAAATCGGCTAGTCACGTGCTAGCCGACAAATAGAAAGGAAAGTAAGTAATAAATATTGAAGATGTTGTGATGTAACTTGAACGATTAAAAGCTATCTGTTATATAGCTCTACCCCTTTGTTTAATCGCTCCCCCTGTTACAAGTAATATCATAGCACAATCTTTTTTAAAATGTAAGCGTTTTCCACAAAATTTTTCCGATTTTTTTTAAAAGATATTGAAAATGTCCTCATTGTCACTCTTATGTTATACTTTGTGTAATATATCATCTTTTAGGAGGTGGCTGTCATGAATAAAGCTGAAAGGCAAAATTTAATAATTACTGCAATTCAACAAAATAAAAAAATGACCGCTTTAGAATTAGCTAAATATTGCAACGTATCCAAACGCACAATTTTAAGAGATATTGATGATTTAGAAAATCAAGGTGTTAAAATTTATGCGCATTATGGGAAAAATGGTGGTTACCAAATACAACAAGCACAATCTAAAATTGCATTAAACTTATCTGAAACACAATTATCGGCCTTATTTTTAGTGCTTAATGAAAGTCAGTCGTACTCGACATTACCATATAAAAGCGAAATCAACGCAATTATAAAACAATGTTTAAGTCTTCCACAAACACGCTTAAGAAAATTGCTTAAACGCATGGACTTTTATATTAAATTTGATGACACACAACATATGACACTCCCAATGCTGTTTTCCGACATTTTAATTTATTGTACAGAACGAAATGTGATGTTAGTAGATCATAGGGTTGATGATAATATTAAAGCTGAAAACGTTATATTTATTGGCCTTTTGTGTAAACATGGACATTGGCATGCAGTCATTTATGACATTGCTCAAGACAAAACTGCCGAACTCGAAATTAAAAATATTATAGATATTTCGTATTCATTCGGTAAGACGATTCAAACCAGAGACATATCCATTGATAACTATCATCAATTTTTAAACCCCATCGATTCCTAAAAAACAGCAGTAAGATGATTTTCAATTAGAAAATATCTTGCTGCTGTTCTCTATTTATACAATACTTCGTATTGAATGGCTTCGCTTTCCTAGGGTGCCGTCTCAGCCTTGGTCTTCGACTGGCACTGCTCCCTCAGGAGTCTCGCCATTAATACTACGTATTAACATGTAATTTTACTTTGAAATACTTAAAAAAATAAAACACTTTGCCCAACTTACACTACCAATAGAAACTGCTGTTAGAATTCCTCAAAATGATATTTCGCGATATGTTAATGAAATTGTTAAAAAGATAGCTGATAGCGAATTCGATGAATTCAGACATCATCGTGGCGCAACATCCTATCATCTAAAAATGATGTTAAAAATCACCTCATATTCATATACTCAATCTGAATTTTCTGGCCGTAGAATAGAAAAATTACTTCATAACAGTATTCGAATGATGTGGTTAGCTCAAGATCAAACACCTTCTTATAAAACTATTAATCTTTTTAGAATGAATCCTAATACTGATGCGCTAATTGAATCTTTATTTATTCAGTTTCATAATAAAATGCATATCAAAAAAGCTGATTTCTATCAAATAATTAATAGAAATCAGCTTTTTTCATTGCCTAAAAACTTAATGTCCCGACCTCTTTATCTACGCATAAATACTTATTACTGATATAACGAAAGAAACAAAATTATTTGCTATATGTAATGCAATTGTTGAACCTAGGTTTCTTCCAGATTTTAAATAAGTGAAAACTAATATGATGGATAGTATGAGATATGGACCAAACTCAAACGGCGACTTTGCATCAGTCACATGAATAAATGCAAATAAGAACACCGAAACAATACTCATAGCTATAAAATTAAACTTCTTACCTAATTCTCCAATTAAAATATGTCTAAATACGATTTCTTCAACTATTGGACCTACAATCACAATTAATAAGAATGCTACAGGTAAAAATGCAGGCACTTCAAACATTTTATTTAGCTCAAGTTCATTGGCTGTTTCACTATATTGCAAATGTTTAGGTAGAAACTGTGTCATATATTCATATGTATAAATTAAGATGAGAGCAATAATATACGTTATTGACAATCTAAGCCAATATTTTTTGATATACGCAAAACCAGCTCGAAGCCTTGATGGCATCACTTTTAAATGAAATAAATAAAATGCGCCAATCCCAATCGTATATGCTAAAGCTTGTGTGATAGTCGCTACAAATATCAGATTACTATCGATTTCATAATAACCAAACAAAATTGGTCCTATGTAAGCTGCAATTGTGAGTGCATAAAATATAACACCTATAATTGGAATTATAAGCAAATCTCTCCATGCTATATCTTTAAACGTGTATTTCTTTTTTTCATTTTCCACTGTTATATCCTTTCCTGTTTAATAATTGATTTTTGGAGGTACTTCTACATGATAAACGAAACTAAGTATATGAGACAACAAATTACTAATTTGATTCAAATCATTGATACGATTAAATATAATACTTTAATGACAGATTGGAACATTCAAACGCATATTTATAAATTTAACCAAATAGTTACTAATGAATTGAATAAGTTCAAAGGCTTTGAAACATCATATATAATAAACGAAAATCAAGTTTCCTATTATGAAATTATAACACTACTTAATAAACGTCCCCTCCGACAAGTCGACTATGGTAACAAAATTCAATATCTTAATTTTTATCATACAGAACTATCTAACGCATTATTTGCAATTAAATTTGCCCATTAACCTATTTTTCATAAAATGTCATTTAAACAAGTTATTTATTAAAATTCACTTTATTACATAAATTATACAATTAAAAAGTTTCTTCAAATTGTAAAGATGCATTAATCGAGTTATAATCATAATGATTAAGATGGTAGATTTAGTCTTATATAACTACATTTACTAAGATTTAAATAGATGAGTACATAATGTATAAATTGGGAATATACAGTATGACTTACGGTAATATATCAATATATTGATATATTATTTGCACATGGGAGTATGCTATTTTTTATCTATACATCTTAAAAAAATTTACAGTTTTACAATTCAATATCATTAAACAAACAACATATTCAGCTTATTTTTCATTCTCTTACGTTACAAGTTGTAAATACCATCGCGTTAAACAACAATAGCCAACGCTAATAAAATATATTGCGTTAAAGTGGAGTGATTAATATGTCAAACGTACTAACAGAAATAGATAGTCAATATCCATATATGACTAAAAATGAAAAAAAGATAGCTAAATTTATACTAAATTCACCTCAAAAGGTGATTAAAATGAGGTCTCAAGACTTAGCAAGCTTATTAGATATTAGTACATCATCAGTCATTCGATTCAGCAAGAAAATTACTGATGGCGGTTTTCACGACTTGAAAATAAATATATCTAAATATGTTCCTAAAGCATCATCAATTTACAATGTTGAATTAATGAATAACGAAAGCACAGAATCTTTAAGAACTAAACTCCATACACGTACTACACGCGCACTTAATCATGCAAATAACGAATTAAATGATAAAACTATTGATCAAATATGTCATTGTTTAAAACGTTCTGAGACGATTTTTATATATGGTTTTGGCGCATCTTTTGTAGTTGCTACCGACTTATACCAAAAGTTATCAAGAATAGGTCTTAATATTCAACTTGTTCAAGAAACACATATTTTTGCTACATTATTAGCAACTCACAATTCGAACGACAGTGTTATTCTTATTACTAACAATGGTACGCAAAGTGAAATGCAATCAATGGTTAAAGTTATTGATGACTACCATATACCTATAATTACAATTACTAGTACAAGGGATAATCCCGTAGCACAGGCATCAAATATTGTTTTAACTTATGGGAAAACTGATGAAAATGAGATGCATATGGGAGCAACAACTTCATTATTTGCTCAAATGTTCACTATTGATATTTTATATTATCGTTATGTTGCATTAAATTATCACGCATCATTAGATTTCATAACACAATCTAAAATGGCTTTAGATAACTATCGTAAACATTTATCAAATATTAACTTTAAACATTAACAGTCTTATATAAATTCTTTAATCATGTCATATAATAATTTATGCATCATTTTCAAAGCTTACATGTCTTTTATCTTGTATAACATACGCATATGACCAATGATTTGATAAGGCCATTCAATTTCTTATATTAAAAACAAACGCAGTTGATTAACGGATTCATTCCATATATCAATTGCGTTTGTTATTTTAATAATGCTATTTTTTATTTTAAAGCCCACAGTAAAAACTAACGATAATATTGCCACTTATAAGTTTTTCACACTACAACTTCGATTTAAGCTATATTTATAAAAAATGCGCCTACTCATAACATTCTTTGGCTATTTAACTTTAATAAGCTAGGGCCAAGTTTGTCATAAGATAAGCGCACATTATAATCATACTATTTTGCTTTTACATTATTTTTATTATATCTAATAAAATAATAAATCGTTACAATCGTTAAGAAGATGACACCAATAAGCACTGATATTCTAGTTTCAACATTAAATACCATACCAACCAATACTAATATTAAGAATAAGATTGTTAAATAGTTAGTTACTGCGCCACCAGGCATTTTGAATGGGTGACCTTCCAATTCTTCAGGGTGTAATTTTCTAAAACGTAAATGACTGAATAAAATCATAAACCAAGGAATCATACCTGGTAAAATAGACGCACTATAAACGTATACGAAAATACTCTTCGCTCCATCGATATATAAAGGTAAAATTACGTTTAATAAAGCACCAATTAAAATACCAAGAGATACTGCTACAACAGTGTACAATGGTACACCATTTCTCATGATTTTAGTAAATATTTTCGGCATTTCACCTTTATGAGCAAGTGTATAAATCATACGACTCGCACTGAAAATACCTGAGTTACATCCTGACATTGCTGCAGTTAATACAACAAAGTTAATTAATCCAGCTGCAAATGTAATACCGATTTTAGCAAATGTTGCAACAAACGGACTTCCAATGTCTCCTAATTGATTCCAAGGATACACTGAAACAATAACAAAAATAGCGCCTAAATAGAAAATTAAAATTCTCCAGATAACACCATTCACTGCTTTAACGATATTTTTCTGAGGATCTTTAGTTTCACCTGCCGTAATACCTATCAGTTCCACACCTTGGTATGAACCAATTACAATTGATAATGCAAAGAAGAAACCAACAATACCATTTGGCATAAATCCGCCATTTGTCCATAGATTAGAAATACCTACCGCATGGCCACCATTTCCAAAACCAAAGAAAATAAGACCAAAACCAGCAATAATCATTAAAATAATTGTTACAACTTTAATTAAAGCAAACCAAAATTCAAATTCTCCAAACGCTTTTACCGAGAATAAATTCGCTGCCATTAATAATAAAATAGCAATAACACCAGGAATCCAAGTTGGCAATTCCGGGAACCAAAACTTCATATATTCTCCTACTGCGATGACCTCACTCATACCAACTACAATCCATTGGAATATATTACTCCATGCTGTCATATAACCTGCTGCAGGATGTATATAATCACTTGCAAATGTTGCAAATGATCCTGTTGTAGGGTTTAAATAAATCATTTCCCCCATTGCTCTCATGATTAAAAATAAAAAGATACCCGCAATTAAATATGCAAGGATAACTGATGGGCCTGTCCATTTAATTGTACTTGTCGCACCCATGAAAAGCCCCACGCCAATCGTACCACCAAGTGCAATCATTTGAATTTGACGGGCACTCAATCCCCTTTGTAGTTCATTGTTCTCCATAACTTCTTACCCCATCTCTGATTGATACTAAATAAATCCATAAAAAAACTTATTGCCGTAATTATACTATAAATTATCGATTTTGGTACATTAATATTTGCATACCATGCAATCGTTTACAGAACTACTATAGCAGGCTTTTGCAACTTTGCAAACAATTATTTTGTGATTTTTCTAAAAAATTAAAAAAGTTGCTCAAGTACCGTTGAGTCACATACAACTTCAGCTATTCTTGGTAATTATGATATAATTTTAATAATATTAAAAAGGAGTATATCAATGTTAAAACAAATACTGCTACGTGCTACAAAAATATCGGTACTCTTTGCTGTAGCATTTTTCATCATAAATTATATCGGTATGGAAAAACCTGACATCCTATATTTAGTTGGAAGAACTATTATTGCAACACTTGCTTTCATACTCATTTGTCTTACAGTATTTACTATTATTAATTCTCCAGAGCGCAAGATTAAACTCGGTACGACTTTACCGATTGCATTAATTATTGGTATCATTTTCGGCGCCATATTTTTAACGGTACAAATCGGTGTCATCACTGGGTTAATCATCGGTGTGATTGCTACGTTTATTTGGGAATTGATTGAAAAAAATAAAGGAGGTCGTTCATCATGACAACAGCATTAATTGGTGTAATTGTATTAATCTTACTAATTATTAGCTTTGTGCCAAACTACCGTGCTATGAAATCAGCAAAAGAACAAGGAAGTAATGCAACAAGAGCTACAATTATGGTAGGCATAGATATTATCTTAATTGTACTTATCATCGTGACGTTATTATTAAAATATATGTAACTATTTAAACCACCCTATCTCATACATAAACATGAACGTTCTACCATTTCACATACATATGGTCGTCCATTTAATGAGGTAAGGTGGTTTTCTCGTTAAAGTTTACCTTGTAATAGTAAAAAATAGCCAATTGTTGCGAGTATTAAGTAAATCATTGAACCAACAACAAAAGATCTTACTTGCACGCGAAATGGTGTCTGTTTGTTAAATATAGGACCAATCACCAAATTTCCAACGCCTAAAATTACTGGACCAGCTAGAAAAAACAATATAATGTAACCCATCATGATACGCCTCCTATTTCGTAAAGAAACGCGCTACAATTTGATCGTAATCAATATCTTTTGCTACATAATCTACATTAGAAAAGTCCTGTGCGCTTGTCATTTTATTCGTATTAACAATAACATCTAATCCAGCTGCAATCGCGGCTGTTGCACCATGTACAGAATCTTCAATAGCCAAACATTGTGTCGGCATATAATTTAATTGTTGTACTGCAGATAAATATAATTCAGGGTCAGGTTTAACTTGTTCAACATCTTCTCTACCAACAACTACCTCTATATAATCGTCTAGACCTAATGCTTTAAAGGTGGGCATTATTTCCGCTTTCACACTACTTGTGGCAATTGCCATAGGAATGTGACGTTGCTTTAAAAATGCCATCAATGATTTAATCGTATCAATCATCGGTAATGTTGTACTAGTAAGATGATGTTCTTCATAAAGTTTATCTTTATTTTCCGAACCAATCGCTTTAATTAAATGGTCATGCAAATCTGTAGCTGCTCCTCCAATAGAAGAACGATAAAAATCAATGCTTATAGGATCGGCATTATGCATCTCTAAATGTTTATTAATAACATTAAATAAATGTTGTTCCGTATCTATTATTGTTCCATCGAAATCAAATATAACTGCTCTATACATATATTTACTCCTCTATTTTTTCTCTTTATCAAAGCTTAACATAGTCCGATGACCACTTCATTCTATTAGTGCAATTATAACTTTTTTGACCAATACTTTGCTAAAATAGGCCCTGTTATATTATGAATGAAACTAAACACTGCGCCTGGTACTGCTGCAATTGGATTAAAATGCAATGCTGCTAATGACACAGCTAAACCAGAGTTCTGCATTCCAACTTCAATACTGACTGCTTTTTGATCTTGTCGATCTAATTTTAAAAGACGAGCTAACCAATATCCAATCGTATACCCTAATACGTTATGTAAAATAACTACTAAAAATATTAATAATCCTGTAGTTAAGATTTGGTGCTTACTGCCACCTACAACTATTGCTAAAATTAATGAAATAGCAACAACTGATATAATTGGCAAAGCTGTAGAAGCTTTTTCAGCAATTTTACGATTAATAATTTGCAAAACAATACCTAAAGCAATTGGAATTAATACAACTTGAACAACTGACCACAACATACTCACGAAAGATACTTCCAACCATTCATTTGCAAATAGATATATTAACGCAGGTGTAACGAATGGCGCTAGCAACGTAGAGACCGTCGTAATAGAAACAGAAAGTGCTACGTTAGCTTTGGCTAAATAACTCATTACATTACTTGATGTCCCACCCGGACAACATCCAACTAATATTACGCCAACAGCAATATCAGGTGGTAAATGAAAAGACTTTGCAATTATAAATGCTAATGTGGGCATAATACTGAATTGTAGACAGACACCAATAATTACTGCTCTAGGTGCTTTAAAGACCATTTTGAAATCATTAGGTGTAATTGTTAATCCCATACCTAACATAACAATACCAAGTAAATAAGGTACCCATTTACCTAATGTCGCAACATGTTGTGGGAAAATAAATCCAATAACAGCTGCTACTAACATCCATACCAAAAAACTCTTCGTGGCAAATATACTCAATTTTTGAAACATTGTTAACACATCCTCGTCGATAATATTGAAAAATATTACCATAAGACCAGTAAGGTTACAATTACTTTTCTGAAAATTAAGATTATTTAGTCATTCTCTTCTTATTGCAAATATTTTATCACTGATAAACAATTATTTTAAACTTCATTCAAAAGTCTTAGTGAATAAAGAAAAAAAGCGTGGTAAAATCAACTTGAACAAAATTAAGTCACCTTTATAAATATTAAACGTGTATTTAATGCCATGTATTCCTCGGGAGGTCCTCACATGTTAATTGATAAATTCGAAACATACATCATCAACATCGCCGGTTTAAATGACCGTACTACTAGAAAAAAATTAAGTAAGTTATGCAAAAGTGTACAATTTTGTGATGCGTTGCAATTCTCAATAAACAAACAGTTTAATCAGTATGTATTAGAAATTAGCTTACCAAAGCAACAACTTCCATACTTCATTTCATTTTTAAGTTTTCATCAGTATAGTATTTTCCAAGTACTTTCACCAAAGAAAATAAATGAATTACTTGATTCTGATAATTTATATCAATCTGCAAAGCGTTTCGATATCAATATTGATGGCTTGCAAGATGCTTTCATTAAAGACAAAGTCATCGATATTATGAATATGTTCCAAAATCACACTGATATCACTTATACGTTGAATAAGTCTCATGCACATATTATATGTACGCCAGAAATATTTGCTAAATTGTTACATACGATTGCAACTAGAAATATCGACATTCTATCTGCCAATTATAGATCGTCATCTATGAGCAAAGCTCGTATATCATAATAAAAGACACATCTATACGATGATCATTTACAATGATTGCGTATAGTGATGTGTCTTTTTTTGTATTATTTATCTTCGGACGATTGATCCTCAACCATTTGTTCAAATGCTTCACGAACTTGTGGTACTGTCATACCTACTACAACTTGGATACTCTTACCACTCTTTACTAATCCGTGTGCCATTTGTTGATGCGTGAAATATTCCGTATCTGCAACTTTACTTTCATCATAAACAGTTAAGCGTAATCTTGTTGTACAGTTAGTAACATCTTTGATATTTTCTTTGCCGCCTAAACCGTCGAGGTAATATGCAGCTTTGTCTTCGTATTCATTACCAGTTGAAGCACGTTTAGAATCTACGCTATCACCTTTTTTATTTTTGTAATCTTGCTTAGAAAATAATTTAACTTCCTCTTCTGTTTTCTTACGTCCAGGTAATGGAATATCAAATTTCAAAATTAAGAATCTGAATAAGAAGAAGTAAATCGCTACAAATATCAGACCGATAATAACTTGTGCAACATAAGTACCCCAATGTTCTTTACCTAATGGCAACCAGTTTGTTGAAATAAAGTCTAACAAGCCACCACCCATGTTACCTACAACACCAAATGCGTACATTAAAGTATCCATTGATGCTGCTAAAACTGCGTGTAAAACAAATAAGTATGGTGCGATGAATAAGAATGTAAACTCTAATGGCTCAGTAATACCTACAACGACTGCTGTTAATGTGGCAGGAATAAGTAGTGCCGCCACCTTTTTACGATTTTCTTTAGGTGTCGTAGCATACATTGCTAAAGCAATACCTAAACATCCAAATACTTTCCCATTTCCTTGAAGCATAAAGCCATAAGGGAATTGCTCTTTTAATGGCTTAGTACTCTTAGCAAACTCATTTAAATGTTGTAACCATTCAGCTTTCAAGCCGTGATTGACTACTACTGGTCCAACTTCAATTGGTGCATAAATAAAGTGATGTAATCCTGTTGGTATTAATACACGTTCTAAGAAGTGATACAACCATACACCGATATAGCCTGAAGCAATGATAAAGTGTTGCATTGAACCAATACCGTGCTGAACAGTTGGCCAAATAACACAAGTAATTGCTGCTAATGGTAACATCACAAAAAATGAAATCGTAACTACAAATGTTAAACCTTGGAATACACCAACCATTTCTGGTAATCGTTTACTATAGTATCTATTGTGAATCCAAGTAATAATAGCTGAAATAATAATACCACCTAGAATATTCGTATCCAATGTGGCAATACCTGCAATTGATTTTAAACCAGGTACATTTTCAACGCCTTTTTCTAAATTAGCGCCAAACGTATGTGGCCATTGTGTTAAAATGGCATTTATAAATGTATTAAACATTAAGTAACCCATCAATGCTGCAAGTGCTGCATGACCTGGTGCTTTTTTAGCTAAAGAAAGTGGTAGACCTACAACAAATACAACTTCCATATGCGTAAAAATAACCCAGCCACCAGATTCTATTACTGACCAAAATTTAAACCAAAACGTATGTTGATCTGCTAAACTCCCCATGATTGTAGGATTTTTAAATAATGTCGCAAAGCCAAGCACTATCCCAAAGAAAGCGAACATTAATACCGGTACAATCATTGCACTACCGAAACGCTTTATCGCATTCATCTTCTATTCCCTCCATATCATCTTTCCTAACAATACATCTAATTAGATTCATTTATAAATAGATGTCTTACTATTTAAATATAATATATAGTAAACGCTTACACACCTACAACGACATTGACGTATTTTGAAAGTATTTTGTATAATCAGATTATCTTTTCATATAGTGAAAATTTTTTCACGACCTTATATATGACATCGTTGTATTTGTAATACATTCGTTTTAAACGCATAATCAAACCTATATCAATACACAAATATATATAATGACATACAAGATTTTAATGTAATAACGATCTATTACACATTTATTTTCAAGGAGGTTGAATATGTTTTTAGATGAACACATTAATCGAAACTTTGATAAACTTAATGATAATGATTTACATATCGCTCACTTTATCAATACACATATAGATGAATGTAAAAATATGAAAATACAAGATTTAGCGCAATTCACACATGCCTCGAATGCAACCATTCACAGATTTACACGCAAATTAGGTTTTGACGGTTATAGTGATTTTAAATCGTACCTTAAATTTGAAAGTAATAAGACACACCAATTACCTTCTAACTCTATCGATAGTTTCAAACAAGAAATCGATAGTACATTCAGTTATTTAGAACGCGTTGATTACCAGCTTCTTACTAAAAAAATGCATACAGCTTCAACAATATATTTGTATGGTACAGGGCGTGCACAGTTAAACGTTGCTTCAGAGGCACAGCGTATATTGTTAACGTTACATAATCATGTCATTGTACTTCATGATGAACATGAACTTAAAATGATTTTGAACAAGAGTGAACCTAATGATTTATTCTTTATTATTTCATTATCAGGTGAAACACATGAATTATTAGAAGTAACAAACTTGCTTCAACTTAGACAAAAATACTTTATTTCTGTTACTACAATGAAAGATAATACCCTTGCTCAAAAAGCAAATTACAACGTCTATGTATCCAGTAACACATTCTACTTAACTGATGGTACAGACTATTCTAGCTTCATCAGTTATCATATATTCTTTGAAACACTTGTAAGAAAATATAATGAGTATTTACTACATAATGATATTTCAAATTAGAAAAAAGGAAGTTATGATTTAATGGCCTTGAGCCTATCATAACTTCCTTTTATCATTTTATTGTTGTGTTGATGTTTCGATAACGTGGTACATCTTATCAAACATCAATTCGAAACCATGCACCATGGCATCATGATATTCTTTTTTCTTTTGCTTGTATTCTAAATTAGTAAATCGTCTTTCTTTTTCAACTAATGAACGATAATAAAATAGCATTTGGGTGCCACCTGTTTCACGTTCAAAAAATTCTACCTCAATGACATCTTGTGTTTCACTTAGTCCAGGCATACCGATAGTCATCTTAACGTATTCATCCATAACTAAAGATTCATAAATGCCTTCAATCACATTTACTTTGCCATTACGTTGTTGATCTACAATACGATATTTACCGCCTTCTTTAACGTCCGCTTCAATCTCTTTATTCGTTCTGGCTGATGTCATAAACCATTGTTTCAACAAATCTTTCTTTGTCCAAGCTTCGTATACTAACTCTGGAGAAAATTTATAAAGCTTTTCAATTTCAACTTCGACATGTTCATTCTCTACATTAAATTTTGCCACTGTTGTCCACCCACTTTCGCTCTTACTTTTATTTTAACGTATTTTTGCTCAGTTCCAAACATAGATGATCATCATTTTTAAAAGATTAGCGTTATACGGTGAGTACAACATGATCTGTTAATATAACAAGCCACCTTACTTGGCTACATCGATATATTGTTAAGCATTAATGTTTCATTTCTTGACTAGTGTTCTTTTTTAGCTTTGGAAAATTAAATAAAATCGCAATAAGTCCGCATACACCTAATAATATAGGATAAATGCTGTATGGGAATAACATTAACGGTGAAATACCAGCTACACCAGCCGCTGAAATGACTTGCGGGCTATATGGTAATAAACCTTGGAAGCAGCCTCCAAATATATCAAGAATACTTGCTGATTTCCTTGAATCTACATCATATTCATCTGCAATATTTTTAGCTAAAGGACCTGACATAATAATAGAGATGGTGTTGTTTGCCGTGGCAATATCTGCGACACTTACCAAACTAGCAATTCCTAATTCTGCGCCACGCTTTGATTTCACTTTAGAGCGAACAAATTGCAACAACCATTCAATACCACCATTGTGTTGAATAATACCGACTAAACCACCAATTAGCAACGCAATCATAGCAATATCTTCCATGCTTATAATACCTTTGGACACTGCATCTAGTAGCCCCATCCAACCGAATGAACCATCTATGAGACCAATGATTCCGGCTAATAATGTTCCACCAATCAATACGATAATGACATTTACACCTA
Source organism: Staphylococcus sp. EG-SA-14 (assembly GCF_017151935.1). Taxonomy (NCBI): domain Bacteria; kingdom Bacillati; phylum Bacillota; class Bacilli; order Caryophanales; family Staphylococcaceae; genus Staphylococcus; species Staphylococcus sp. EG-SA-14. The sequence continues at coordinate 42,365 of NZ_JACVZM010000001.1, forward strand.
ATAATGCTAATACCAATACTAAAATATACGGTACAACTTTAATTAGATTATAATCATAGTTTTTAGCATGATTTAAAGAAATGCCATTCGTTAAGAAATACAGAATAATAATCGTTAAAATAGCACCTGGCAATACAATTTTAAAGTTTACTCTGAATTTATCTTTCATTTTCGTATGTTGTGTTCTAACCGCAGCAATTGTTGTATCTGAAATCATTGATAGATTATCGCCGAACATTGCACCTCCAACAACTGTAGCCATTGCTAGCGCAGTTGGTACATCTGTCGCTTGTGCAAATCCGTAACCAACAGGTGCTATTGCAGCAACAGTCCCTACTGACGTCCCCATAGATATAGAAACAAACATACAAATCACAAACAATCCTACAATAATTAAATTTTCTGGGATTAATGATAGTCCTAAATTAACTGTCGACTTTACGCCACCCATTTTTTCAGCTGTATTTGAAAATGCACCTGCTAAAATAAAAATCAACATCATTAAAATAATGTTTGAATGGCCTGCACCTTTCGTGAAGACCTCAACTTTTTTAGCAAATGATTCTTTTCGATTCATTAATAACGCCACAATTACCGTTATCGTAATTGCAACATTTAATGGCATTGAAGTAAAATCACCTGTGATAATACCTACGCCTAAAAACAACGCCACAAATAATAACAAGGGGAATAATGCCCAAGCATTGCTCTTTTTATGTACTTCCATCCTTTTTACCTGCTTTCCAATTAAAAATACCTCTTTCTCACAAACGATGAAGAAAGAGGTTTTCATGTGCTTTACCTGCTTATCTTCAAACCATTACGGTTACTGGAATTGGCACATTCGAGATGTTGCCGAGGCTTCATAGGGCCAGTCCCTCCACCTCTCTAGATAAGTGATGCTTATTTACGTTTACGTTACAAGATAATCCTTAGTACGTCAATCATAAATTAATCAGGAGTCGTATAATATTTTTCATAAATAATCATTGCTACTGTAATAATAATCAAAACAATAATGCTAATAACAAGTAAAAGCCACCATTTAAGCATTAATGCAATAAAAATGAACACGATAGATACACTTACTAATATTAATGATATGACTTTAAATTGCTGTGCGCTTTGTTCAGAAATAACTTTCAACTGTTTGTTTGATGGACGCGTATTTTTTATACTGATTCCCAGTATATTTTCTAATATTTGAACCAATACGATACTTATTGCAAATATAATAATTGGTAAAACATCATAGCTCCCTATAGTTAATGTATAAATTACAAATCCAATGTAAAGTAACCCTGAGACAAAGGATAAAAAGTATGCGACGTATTTGTTAAACTTAATGATATGCTTTTTAACGTTTTGATGTGTAAGCCATACATTCGAAACGATCGCAACTGCTACAAATAATGTGAATACTATATATAATGGTAATTTTTGTTCAGGAAAAACAGTCGCTATTCCAAAAGCTAATGCTAAAATCAAAAATAATATAGCTCTAGATACTATTAATGCCATAATAACACCCCCTTTGTTTAATATCGAGTTTGCAAATTTACGTTTATCAGCGTTTCTATGATCAGTACTTCTACGGGTAGCGTTTCTATGTAATTTACATCATCTTAACATATAAATACTTCGCTATTTAATTGAAAACATATCCTATTATTCTTTGTCCGTTCTGACGTTTAATATCTAGCCTTAGGCATTTCACTTGTTAATGAATTTAACTTTCTTCCACTAACCGTCCCTAAACCCAATCCCGCAACATTTTTTAATTTTTTCGTTGTTGTCCTGACATCCTCATTAAGAAAGTTTATTCTGCTTAAACCTTATAATCCACACCCTGAGCAAACGCTCCTTATGACAGAGTATTAAAATAAGCCGATAAAGATACACACCTTTACCGACTATTTAAAATACACTTCACCAATTCATTTTAATTTAATGGATTGAAGTAACTAAATTAATATTATGTTGTTCAATTAAAAGCTTCATACAAACCTAATCTATTTGCACTCCACCGCTAACACCGAACACTTGTCCGGTTGTATAACTTGATTCTTCTGACGCTAATAGCACATAAGTTCCACATAACTCAACAGGTTGACCTGCACGACCTAAAGGTGTTTTTTGACCAAATGTTGGGATTTTACTTTGAGGTTGCCCACCAGAAATTTGTAATGGTGACCAGAATGGACCAGGCGCTACACAGTTCACTCTAATTCCTTTTGGTCCTAATTCTTCTGAAAAACTTTTAGTTAATGAAATAATTGCTGCTTTTGAAGCGGCATAATCATGAAGAATTGGACTAGGATTATAACCTTGTACAGATGATGTCGTTGTAATTGACGCACCCGGTTTTAAATATTCCAATGCTTTTTGAACTGTCCAAAATAGCGGATAGACATTCGTTTCAAATGTTTCTGTAAATGCCTCAGTTGTAAATCCATGAATATCATCATGATACTGTTGATGTCCAGCAACTAAAGTAACATTATCTAAGCCACCTAATTGTTGATATGCTTGTTCAACAAGATCATAGTTGAACTGCTCATCTCTTATATCACCAGGAATTAACACTGCCTTTTGACCACTTTCTTCAATTACTTGGCGTACTTCTTGTGCATCTTGTTCTTCACTCGGAAGATAGTTAATCGCTACATCTGCACCTTCTTTAGCATACGCAATTGCTGCTGCACGCCCTATTGCTGAGTCACCACCTGTGACTAACATTTTATAGCCTTGTAAGCGTTGATGACCTTGGTAAGACGTTTCGCCACAATCAGGTGCTGGCGTCATTTCAGATTGTAAACCCGGTACCTCTTGTTCTTGTTTTTCATATTCCGTTGTTTTAAATTTTGTTCTAGGATCTTGAGTTGCCATTTTTTAACATCTCCTTATTCGCTTAATGGTTATTATTTACCCAATCTTCCTAGGAACTTAATCATGATTACACTAAAAATTACTTTCTTCTTTATAAAAACAAGCTCGAATTACTCATGCAATAGTCTCTTTACAAATTCAACAAAATACTCAGGTACTTTTTCCAGAATCCTTTCATCCGGTTTATATTGAGGGTGATGTAAATCATATTCACTATGAGAACCAATTAACGCAAATACACTTGGAAAATGTTGACTATAACCTGAAAAATCTTCTCCAATCGTAAGCGGTTGTTCCATCATTTCCACCTTATATCCAACATGTTGGGCTACTGCAATTGCTTTATGCGTCAATGCCTCATCATTCATCACAGCGCCAGGTAAATGTGTATAATTTAAATTAATTTTCATATTATATGCTTGAGCCAATCCGTCCGCAATATCTTGTAATCGTGTTTCTACAAGCTTTCGTACCACAGGATCAAAACTACGCACTGTGCCTTGTACATACGCATGATCAGCAATGACATTCCAAGTATTACCACATGATATTTGTCCAATTGTTACTACCGCTTCATCAAACGCAGATAGATTTCTACTAACTATGGATTGAATACTATTAATCAATTGCGCCAACACAATAACTGGATCGTTGCATTGTTCTGGCTTTGCAGCATGACCACCCACGCCTTTAATATGAAACTCAAAGCGATCTACTGCTGATGTAATTGCCCCTGTTTTGATTGCAAATGTACCTACCGAACGCGATGGGTCATTATGAAAACCCAATACTGCTTGTACATCTTTTAATGCATCTGTTTCAATAATTTTAAAAGCGCCATGTCCTAGTTCTTCTGCTGGTTGAAAAATGAATTTAACACGCCCAGTAAGAGTGCCCTCAATTTCTTTTAATTTTACAGCCGTAGCCAAAATACTAGCCATGTGAATATCATGACCGCACGCATGCATAACACCTTCATTTTCAGATTTAAAATCCTGTTCAACAAGCTCTTGAATCGGTAAAGCATCAATGTCAGCCCGAACAGCTATACAACTCAGACCTTGTCCCACTTCAGCAACCAGCCCAGTCATAAGCGGTAAGTCTAATATTCTAATATGATGTTCTGTTAAAATATCTTTAATTTTTTGTGTTGTCTTAAATTCTTTATCGGATAGTTCTGGAAATTGATGAAAATACCTTCTCCAGGTAACAGCTTGATCTTTTAATCCCATCGGTCATTCCCCTTCCTTAAGTCAATGATATGTTGTCTACCCTACGATGATCATCTTTGACTATTAAACGATGATTTCACAACAATGTACTCTTGTTAATTGCTTTCGTTAATGATAGACAGTTGTTTAATAATATCGTAACACTGTTGTCAAACTATTCTAACTTTTATAATTAAGAACCTATACAAAAACGTATTCTCGGATAAACTTGTTTTTACAAACCACAAAAAGCTCTAAACATTAGTTTAAACCAATGCTTAGAGCTTTCTAATTATTTTATGCTTTAAAAGATAATGTGTTATCTACGATGACCTTACCGTCTTTAATAACTTTTTCTGCGTGATTGATACCAAAATGATATGGAATATATTCATGATTTGGTGCATCCCAAATTACTAAATTAGCCTTATCACCTGTGTTAATTGTACCCGCGTTAATGTCTATTGCTTTAGCAGCATTGACCGTAACAGCATTCCAAACTTCATTAGGTGATAGCTTTAATTTCAAGGCTGCAATCGCCATAACAAGTTGTAAGTTGTTTGTGACACTACTACCAGGGTTATAATCAGTTGCTAATGCAATCGCACCGTTATTGTCTAGCATGCCTCTTGCATCTGCATAATCTTCTTTACCTAAATAGAACGTCGTTGCAGGTAAGAGGACAGCTACAGTATCACTATTTCGCAACTTTTCTTTTCCTTTATCACTAGAAGCTACTAAGTGGTCTGCTGATATTGCTTGTTCATCAATTGCTAATTCCAGTCCGCCTAACGGATCAATTTCATCCGCATGTATTTTCACTTTAAAACCTGCTTCTTTGGCTTTTTGCATATAATGTTGCGATTGTTCTATTGTAAATACACCTGTTTCACAGAAAATATCCGCAAAGTCTGCATATTGTTTTACTTCCGGAAGTAACGCAATCATTTCTTCTAAAAATGCCTCATTTGAACTTGCCTCTTTAGGTACAGCATGAGGCCCTAGGAAAGTATGTTTCATGTCTAAATCATATTTCTCAGCTAAACGATTAGACACTTTCAATTGCTTCAGTTCATTTTCTCTATCTAATCCATAACCACTCTTACTTTCAACTGCAAGCACGCCGTGTTTAATCATAGTAAGCAAATCATGCTCTGCTTTTTTAAACAAGTCATCTTCGGATGTTTCTCTAGTAGCATTAACGGTAGATAATATGCCACCACCCATTTCTAATATTTCAAGGTAAGACTTACCTTGACGTTTTAATGACATCTCATGTTCTCGAGATCCACCAAATGTTAAATGGGTATGAGCATCTACTAATGCCGGAGAAACTACTTTTCCACTAGCATCTATCGTCTCAGTCGCATCATAGTCATCTGTATGTTGTCCAGCATATACAATTTTGCCATCTTTAATGACAACTGTACCATTTTTCACAACATTTAATTCATCTAATTCCTTACCCTTCAAAGGTTTATCTGTTGATTTCGGTAAAATTAATTCTGCTATGTGATTAATTATTAAATCATTCATTATTTATCACCTGCTTTATCAATCATTGGAATATGAATACCTTTTTCTTTAGCTGTTTGAATAGCGATGTCATAGCCAGCATCAACATGTCGGGCAACACCCATACCTGGATCAGTCGTCAATACACGTTCCAATCTTCTTTCAGCACGCTCTGATCCATCTGCTACAACAACCATACCCGCATGAAGTGAATATCCCATGCCAACACCGCCACCGTGATGGAATGAAATCCATGAACCACCTGCAGCTGTGTTAATGAGTGCATTCAATACAGCCCAATCACCAACCGCGTCACTGCCATCTTTCATACTTTCTGTTTCACGGTTAGGACTAGCAACTGAACCAGCATCTAAATGGTCTCGTCCAATAACAATTGGTGCTGAAATTTCACCGTCACGTACAAGACGATTTAAAGCTAAGCCCATTTTCGCTCTTTCTCCATAGCCTAACCAAGCAATACGTGATGGTAGTCCTTGATATGAAATTTTTTCTTCAGCTAAATCAAGCCATCTTAATAACTTTTCATTTTCTGGGAAAAGTTTGCGCATTTCTTCATCCGCACGCTCGATATCTTTTGGATCACCACTCAACGCAGCAAAGCGGAATGGCCCTTTACCTTCACAGAATAATGGTCTAATGTAAGCTGGTACAAAGCCTGGGAAGTCAAAAGCATTTTTCACTCCGTTATTGAAGGCTACTTGACGAATATTGTTACCATAATCAAATGCTACAGCGCCACGTTTTTGGAATTCAAGCATTAATTCAACATGCTTTGCCATTGAAGCTTGTGACAGTTCAACATATTTTTTCGGATCTTTTTCACGCAATACTTTCGCTTCTTCTACAGAGTATCCTTGTGGCACATATCCATTTAGCGGATCATGTGCACTTGTTTGGTCAGTAATAATGTCAATTTTAAATCCTTTTTCTAGAATCGCTTGATGGATGTCTACAGCATTTCCAACTAACCCGATTGATAATCCTTCTCCACGTTCTTTCGCCTCTTCTGCTAATTTTAATGCTTCATCTAAATCAGCTGTTTTAACATCACAGTATTTCGTATCAATTCGCTTATCAACACGTGTTTCATCAACATCCACGCAAATTGCTACCCCATGATTCATAGTAATTGCTAACGGTTGCGCACCACCCATACCACCTAAACCTGCTGTCAGTGTAACAGTGCCTGCTAAATCTCCATTAAAGTGTTGATTACCTAGCTCGGCAAATGTCTCATAAGTACCTTGCACAATACCTTGAGAACCAATATATATCCAACTACCGGCTGTCATCTGTCCATACATGATTAAACCTTTTTTATCTAATTCATTAAAATGATCCCAGTTTGCCCATTCAGGCACTAATACTGAATTTGAAATTAATACACGTGGCGCTTCTTCATGTGTTTTAAATACAGCAACTGGCTTTCCTGATTGTACTAACATTGTCTCATCTGATTCTAATTCTCGTAACGTTTTCTCTATTGCTTCAAAAGCTTCCCAATTACGTGCTGCTTTTCCAATACCACCATAAACAACTAAATCTTCTGGTCTTTCAGCAACTTCTGGGTCTAAATTGTTGTATAACATTCTAAGTACTGCTTCTTGTTCCCAACCTTTACACTCAATACTCAAACCTTTTTTTGCTTGAATTTTTCTCATAAAATTCGCTCCTGTTCTTTTAAGAAGTTAATTCCACTAAATTTAAAACGCTTACATTATTATCTTCAATATTCATTATAGTATGTTAAAATATAGCCAACAAATATAAATAAACTAATTATCCATAGCTTGAACCTATAAATAAAAGGAGCAAAACACATGAAAATTATTCAGTTAGAATACTTCTTGGCTATCGTGAAATATAATAGTTTTACTAAAGCTGCACAATTTTTACATATTAGCCAGCCATCTTTAACTGCTACGATTAAAAAAATGGAAGCAGATTTAGGTTATGACTTATTTACACGTTCAACAAAAGACATCAAGATTACCGAAAAAGGAATACAGTTTTATCGTTATGCGAGCGAATTAGTTCAACAATATCGATCCACGATGGAAAAAATGTATGATTTAAGCGTTACATCAGAACCAAGGATAAAAATTGGGACTCTTGAATCTACGAATCAATGGATTGCGAATTTAATTCAAAAGCACCATTCCGACTACCCTGAACAGCAATATCGTTTATATGAAATACATGACAAACATCAATCTATAGAGCAATTACTGAATTTTAATATTCATTTAGCTATAACAAATGAAAAAATAACCCACGAAGATATAAGATCCATTCCTTTATATGAGGAATCTTACATTTTATTAGCACCCAAGGAAACATTTAAAAATCAAAATTGGGTAGATGTTGAAAATTTGCCACTCATATTACCAAACAAAAATTCTCAAGTGCGCAAACACTTAGATGACTATTTTAATAGAAGAAATATTCGTCCAAATGTCGTTGTAGAAACAGATCGATTCGAATCAGCAGTTGGATTTGTTCATCTCGGCTTAGGTTACGCTATCATTCCGAGATTTTATTACCAATCATTTCACACGTCTAATTTAGAATATAAAAAAATTCGTCCAAACTTAGGCCGAAAAATTTATATCAATTACCATAAAAAACGCAAACACTCCGAACAAGTACATACATTCGTACAACAATGCCAAGATTATTTATATGGACTTTTAGAGGCTCTTTAACTTAAGTTATTAGTGCCTCTTATGCAGTTGCGTAGTCAACTGTATACCTTTCGCCTTTAACTTAAGTTATTAGAGACTCTTATGCAGTTGCTCAGTCAACTGTATACCTTTTGCCTTTAACTTAAGTAATTAGAGCCTCTTATGCAGTTGCGTAGTCAACTGTATACCTTTCGCCTTTAACTTAAGTTATTAGAGCCCCTTATGCAGTTGCGTAGTCAACTGTATACCTTTTGCCTTTAACTTAAGTAATTAGAGCCTCTTATGCAGTTGCTCAGTCAACTGTATACCTTTTGCCTTTAACTTAAGTAATTAGAGCCTCTTATGCAGTTGCGCAGTCAACTGTATACCTTTTGCCTTTAACTTAAGTTATTAGAGCCTCTTATGCAGTTGCGCAGATCATCGTATAAAAATTAATGACGTCATTTCAAAAATCGATACAAAAATAATTTATTATAAAAATTCTAAGAAAGAAGTGAAGCAGATGTTAAAATCTATTAATCATATATGCTTTTCAGTCAGAAATTTAAACGATTCAATACATTTTTATAGAGATATTTTACTTGGGAAATTGCTGTTTACTGGTAAAAAAACTGCTTATTTTGAGCTTGCAGGCCTATGGATTGCTTTAAATGAAGAAAAAGATATACCACGTAATGAAATTCACTTTTCATATACACATATAGCTTTCACTATAGATGACAGCGAATTTAAATATTGGCATCAGAGATTAAAAGATAATAACGTGAATATTTTAGAAGGAAGAGTTAGAGATATTAGAGATAGACAATCAATTTACTTTACCGACCCTGATGGTCATAAGCTAGAATTACATACTGGCACACTTGAGGACAGATTAAATTATTATAAAGAGGCTAAACCACATATGACATTTTACAAATAAGGCGTCATTATAAAAAGGCCTCTTGAACTCCGTTAAAATTTTAATTAATGATTATATAATAAGAGAACTTTTCAAACAATACAGTTGTTATTTTTGCTATTTCAACAAACATAAATAAGCAGTAAGATGACTACAACTTAAGAGTCATCTTACTGCAATTATTTTTCAAATATATCAACGTTAATATAACTTCTATTAAGAAATACTCACATTCTGCCCTGCAATGCAAATCTCGTCACATATAAATATTTTTAATTATTTTAAAAAATGATGCACTAAATTAGCAACGAGCTTAGCAGTTCTATTGTCAGCGTCATATGTTGGATTCATCTCAGCAATACTAACTGAAGACACCTTATCACTTGGAATAATACGTTTTGCTAATTCAAGAACAGTATGTGGATACAAACCTAACACTGCCGGCGCACTTACCCCAGGCGCAAACGCACTATCAATGACATCCATACAAATCGTAAACATAATGATATCATGTTCATGTACAAAACGTTCAATCATATCTTTAATTGTTGGTGATACGTGACTCAATAATTCATCTGCAAAGACATAATCAATCTTTTTCTCTTTAGCATAATCAAATAAACTTTGCGTATTACCACCTTGAGCAATACCAAGCACTAAATAATCTGTGTTTTCATCTTCTTCTAAAATTTGTCTAAAGCTCGTTCCAGATGTAGATTGTTGTTCAGCACGTGTATCAAAATGCGCATCAATATTTATCACACCAATAGATTGTGTTGGATAGACTTTACGTGTTGCTAAATATTGAGCATACGCAATACTATGTCCACCACCTAATAAAAATGTTTGTCTATGATTAGCAATTGACTTCGCTGCAAGCATAGCAAATTCTTTTTGAGTATCAATTAATTCCTCATGATCATGATAAACATTTCCGTAATCGACTAAAATTTCACATTGATTCAAATCCGGCAAACCTGCAAATGCTTGTTTAATCGCATCTGGTCCTTCTTTTGCACCAATGCGCCCCTTGTTTAAAGCAACACCTTTGTCAACAGCATAGCCTAATATACCGACCCCTGATGGCATACTACTCTTTTCCAGCTTAGACAAATCTTCAAATGTTACTGTTTGAAAATGTCTAAATTTTTTCGGGTCTGTTTCACTATCTAACCTTCCAGTCCATAAATTTGGTTCACCTTGCTTGTACACAGCATTTCCCCCTCTTATTTATGTGGCTTATTAACAATTAAAGTATAACGTATAGGAAATTTTGAATTCAATTCATAGTTAAATCCGTATCTTAAAAATACTTATCTACATTACTTTTACCCCTATTTTCTATGTAATAACGAATACTTAGCTGATTTATGTTAATAAAATACGTCAAGACTATTACATTTTCATTAATATTGACATAGACAATTTATCTCTCGGCTTGTAATATGTATAATTGTTACTAAAAGATATTTTGCTTGTTACCTAATGGAGGTTACATATAATGAAGAACAATAAAATTTCTGGTTTTCAATGGGCAATGACGATTTTCGTCTTCTTTGTCATTACAATGGCGTTATCCATTATGCTCAGAGATTTCCAGTCTATAATTGGTGTCAAACACTTTATATTTGAAGTTACAGATCTAGCACCATTAATTGCTGCAATCATTTGTATACTCGTTTTCAAATATAAAAAGGTCCAACTTGCAGGTTTAAAATTCTCAATCAGCCTGAAAGTAATTGAACGTCTATTGCTAGCTTTAATTTTACCTTTAATTATTCTAATTATTGGTATGTACAGCTTTAATACATTTGCAGATAGCTTTATTTTATTACAATCAACAGGCTTATCAGTACCTATTACACACATTCTGATTGGACATATTCTGATGGCGTTCGTAGTAGAATTCGGATTCCGTTCATACTTACAAAATATTGTTGAAACGAAAATGAACACGTTCTTTGCAAGTATTGTTGTTGGTTTGATGTATTCAGTTTTCTCAGCAAATACAACTTATGGTACAGAATTTGCTGCTTATAACTTCCTTTATACATTCTCATTCTCTATGATTCTTGGTGAATTAATTAGAGCGACTAAAGGACGTACAATTTATATTGCAACGACATTCCATGCTTCAATGACATTCGGACTTATTTTCTTGTTTAGCGAAGAAATCGGCGATCTATTTTCAATCAAAGTCATCGCCATTTCAACAGCAATCGTTGCAGTAGGATACATTGGTTTAAGCTTAATTATCCGAGGTATTGCATATTTAACAACAAGACGAAACCTTGAAGAACTTGAGCCTAATAATTATTTAGACCATGTCAATGACGATGAAGAAACTAATCATACTGAGGCTGAAAAATCTTCTTCAAATATTAAAAATGCTGAAAAAACAGGTGTAGCTACTGCATCAACGGTCGGTGTTGCTAAAAATGATACTGAAAATACAGTGGCTGACGAACCAAGCATTCATGAAGGTACTGAAAAAACAGAACCTCAACATCACATAGGTAATCAAACTGAATCTAATCATGATGAAGATCATGACATCACTTCGGAGTCAGTAGAATCAGCAGAATCAGTTAAACAAGCACCACAAAGTGACGATTTAACAAACGATTCAAATGAAGATGAAATAGAGCAATCATTAAAAGAACCTGCGACTTATAAAGAAGACAGACGTTCATCAGTTGTAATTGATGCAGAAAAACATATCGAAAAAACTGAAGAACAATCTTCAGATAAAAACAAATAATAACAAAGCGCTTGCTAGTACCTCTTAAAAAGATGATGCTAGCAAGCGCTTTTCTATACTATATATTATTTTTCTAAAATTTTAACACCCTCTTGAGTGCCTACAATAACTTGATCTGCCATATCTAAGAAGTATCCTGTCTCAAACACACCTGTCAGATGAATTAAATACTCATGGAACTTATATGGGTCAATTCCTTTTGGTAACTTACAATCTAAAATATAATTGCCATTATCAGTTATAAATGCGACATCTTCGTTTACACGACGTTCTACTTTTATATCAGCGTATGATTCAATTTTACGTAATATGTGATACCAGTTAAATTTATCCACCTCTACTGGTAACTTAAACGTCTCACCTAAGTATTGAACTATTTTCGTTTCATCGACAACCACAACAAAACGCGATGCCATTTCATCTATAACTTTCTCTCTGAACAGCGCACCACCGCCACCTTTAATTATATTTAAAGATGGATCTACTTCATCAGCACCATCAATTGCTAAGTCGATATGATCAACATCATTGATTTCACATATTTTAATACCTAATTCTTTTGCTAAAAATGCAATTTTATTAGAAGTGCATACACCTGTAATATTGTAACCACGTTCTTTAATTAGTTGCGCCATTTGAGGTAAGAGTAATTCCATTGTACTTCCTGTACCAATTCCCAGCGTCATGTCACCATTGATTTGACTTAAAACATCATTTAATGTCATTAACTTGAGTGCTTTGACATCTTTCATGAAGGTAGCCTCCCATATTTATGTAATCTATTCAATTCATATTTTACATGACTCGTATAAATTAACATACCCTTATTTCTAACATTTTTTTAAACATATCAATCAGAATTTACAATTCTAAAAATGTTTTATAGTACAATATATTTTAAATAATACTCGTTAAGGAGAATGATATGATATCAATTCACGCAATTTCGACAGGAAAAATCCAAGATTTGCCTTATAGCTCGAAAAGACCGATGCGCTCTGCTTTAGATAAAACTAAGATTTCACAAACAACATGGTTATCTTCAACTGGTTTCACTGGTGATGAACAGGCTTATAAAGATCATGGTGGACCACATAAAGCAGTTTGTGGGTTTAGTAAGCATAATTATGCACTGTATCAAGATGATTTACCTACACTACCTACTCATGCGATGTTTGGAGAGAATTTAACATTTGATTATTTAGACGAATCTGATGTTTACTTTGGTAATCAATATCGTTTAGGTGAAGCGTTAATTGAGGTTTCTGAAATTAGAGAACCATGCTGGAAAATTCAAGCAAAATATAATATTCCTGATTTAGTGAAGCGCATGTCTACATCTGGTAAAACAGGTTTCTATTTCCGGGTATTAAAACAAGGCTATGTATCTCCAAATGATCAGCTTTACTTAATACAAGAAGCACCAATCGAACATCGTTTATCTGTACAACAGCTTAATGACCTTTATTATAATGATAGACAAAATCAAGATATGTTACGATATGCACTAAACAATCCATTTCTGTCACCAACAAGACGCGATAAACTTCAAAAAATGTATAACAGAACATTGAAATAATTACCTTTCATTATAAGTGTTAAATGAACTTTTCAAAACAAAAAGGAATCAACTTACACATCGTTTGTATAATAGTCTTATCTATAACCACTGATGCTATTGATTCCTTTTTTATGTTATATATTTTCTTTATTTCAAACTGTATATTAATGATGTCACTTCATTTGATACGATTCTTGATAACCTATTCAAAATTCCGCCAAATAACATAAATATTATATAAATGCCGATACTTTTAATCATTTTCTACTTTTTCTTCGATACGGAAACTTGTTTTCGAATTGAACACTTCACCAGCTTTTAAAATTGACGGTGCTTTTTCACCATATAAATTAATATCATTTGGTAAAAATTGTGTTTCTAATGTAAAGCCAGAATGTGGTTTATAAATATTAAATGGACTATCCCACTCATCAGGCTGGTTAAAAGTAAAGAACACAACATGAGGCATATCTGTATCGACCTCTAACATAAATTCATGATTTTCAACATACATTTTATGTTCACCAACTGTAAATGGGTGATCAAGACCACCAAAACGTGTCATTTGTTGGCTTAATTGCGCATGTTGTGATGTAAAAATATCACTCAATTTTAACTTGTTATCTTCAAACACTTCATGTAAATCTAGAATATCACCTGTAACAATATTTCGCTCATCTAATACATACATATCTAATTGATTACTTGAAATGCGATGATTATCAACGACATTATTATCTCGATTCAAATTGAAGTACACATGATTCGTAGGACTAAACAATGTGTCTTCTGATGCAACTGCTTCGTATTCAATCGACCATTGGTGATCCGCATCATAAATATGTGTAATCGTCACATCGATATCACCCGGGAAATGATCATCAGCTGATTTCAACACCGTCTTAAATATAACTTTAATTTGAGCAATTTCATTTCTAATTTCATAATCAAATAACTTATTGTCCAAACCATGACATCCACCATGTAAATGATGTTCACCGTTGTTTTTTTCTAACTGATATTCTTTACCTTTCAACTTAAATTTAGCATTATCAATTCTACCGCTATATCTTCCTATAGAAGCACCAAATTTAAAAGGATTACTATGATAAAATTCATCCGCTTCAACAACATTTCCAAGAACAATATTATTATCATGATATTTCCAAGACACTACTCTTGCTCCATAATTCGTAAAAATAATTTTAGTTTCATCATTATCAATTTTGATTAAATCTACACCTTGTCTTTGGTGCTCAACTTCAACTATCATTTTTACTTCTCCCTTCTAACCACAAGTGTTCAAGCTCTGCTGGGTAGCAACATTACTAAAACACCTACAATACAAATGATTGCACCGATAACATCATATTTATCTGGCATTTGTTTATCTACGACCATCGCAAAAATCAAACTCATGATGATAAATACGCCACCATATGCTGCATATACTCTTCCGAATGATGGAAATGATTGAAATGTCGCAATGACACCATATAACATGAGTATCGCACCGCCTATTAGCCCAACAAGTGAAGACTGTCCTTCCCTAAGCCACAGCCAAATCAGGTATCCCCCACCTATTTCACATAAGCCAGCTAATATAAATATAAAAATCGGATATAACATGAAATCACTCCATCACATATTTGCTACCAATAATCTATCGGCTACATATCATTTGTTTACATTTCTTCTTACTTCACATTCCCATTTTAAAAAGTTCGTTTTCACATTCATATTGTACACTTTTTTAGACATTATTCTATAGCTAAATATAAAAAAATAAGAGTAACACGCTTTCATCATCATTTTATATGATAAATGTGTGTCACTCTCATCAATTTTATTTTTTAAATACACGTTTCATTGAATTAAATAAGCCACGTTCAAATGTAAGTACTGAATCTTTATATGTTTTAATTGCAATCCATATCAAGACAGCTACCATTACAATTGAGATTAAAGAACTTAAGATGACCTCATATATTTGAAGCCCTGAAGTTTGAGCGCGTACAACTAATTGAAATGGCGCTAAAAACGGAATATAACTTGTGATTAAAGCAAGTTGTCCATCAGGATTATTTATCGTGAATATCGCGATATAAAATGCAATCATACCAAGTAATGTCAGTGGCATCAAAGATTGATTTAAATCTTCTATTCTAGATGTTAATGATCCGAGGATGGCTGCAAGTAATACATACGCCATAATTCCAACAATACTACTTATAATTCCGACAATAATAATTTGCCAAGACAATTGATTCATTTCCACGTTAAAACCTTGTAGCAAGTCTTTTAAGTCAAAGGCAAAAATGCATATAACTGCCATCAATACAATTAAAATAATCTGAGTCACGGCAACTGCTATAACGCCTAAAATTTTAGCAAAAATATGTTGGATTGGTGAAATACTTGTAATAATCATTTCAATGACACGCGATGTTTTCTCACTAGCAATTTCCATAGCTATTTGAGATGCATAATTTAAAACAATAAAGAACATTAGAAAGATAATGCCATAAGCTAAAGCATAGTTGAAAATCTTTTGTCCTTCTGATACTTTATCGACTTCATCATTAGAAATCACCTTATTATCAACTTTACTTTGTGCTTGTAATTTTTGTAAGTCTTCTTTGTTGATATTTAATTCCCCGGCTACCATATTTGTTTGAATAGCTGTAAGCAGTGCTTGTACTTTTTGTGAATCTTCATGACTTACTCGCTTCTCACTAATGATTGTCCCTTGTAACGTGCGATTTTGATTCACCTTGATAATATAAGCTTTATCAAGTTTATGTTTTTTTACTTCTTTTTCAGCATCTTCTATAGAAACTTTAGTAAACTTAGCATCACTATGAAATGTATTCGCCTGTTGCTTGAAAACCTTATAGATTTGTTCATTCGGTGCTGCTACACCAATTTTATCTGGACCATCATCAAACATGTTAATAATCTTATCAATGTTAGATAGGCCAATCATTAAGGCAGCAATAATAATCATAAAAATTACAAATGATTTAGCTTTAATTTTTTTGATATATGTCAAAGTAAATGTCGCCCAAAACTTATGCATCCTTGCCACCAACCTTCTCAATGAATATATCTTGTAATGATGGTTCTACCACTTGGAATCGTTTAACATAACCTTGATGTGCCACAACTTGATAAATATCTTTGGCTACTTCTTCATTCTCAATCGTCAACTGAAGACCTTGCTTCATGTTTTCACTATGAATGATGCCTCTAATGTTTGTTAAATCTGGTAGTGTTGTTTCTGATTCAATGACAACTTTCTTGTTACCATTAGATGCACGTACATGATTGATATCACCAGAAACAACAAGTTGACCTTTATCTAAAATACAAACATCATCACATAATTCTTCAACATGCTCCATACGGTGAGAACTATAAACGATTGTACTGCCCCAGTCATTTAAGTCTTTAACTGCTTCTTTTAATAACTCAACATTAACTGGGTCTAGACCACTGAAAGGCTCATCTAATATTAGTAATTCTGGTTTATGTAACATACTTGCTAACAGCTGAATTTTTTGTTGATTCCCTTTTGATAGACTATCAATTCGTTTTTTGCGGTTTTCAGTAATATCAAAGCGCTCAAGCCAATACGATATTTGCTGTTGTATTTCTGTTTTTGACATTCCCTTTAAAGTTGCCAAATATTTCAATTCTTCTTCAACTGTCAATTTCCCATGTAAACCGCGTTCTTCCGGTAAATAACCAATACGATTGTACATTGTTTTATCTAGTTTTTTACCGTTATACGTAATGTGTCCTTCAGTTGGTTCACTTAAGCCTAAAATCATACGAAATGTCGTTGTTTTACCTGCACCATTTCTTCCTAGAAAACCTAACATTTTGCCTGATTCTAACTTTAATGAAATATCATTTACTGCCGTCATCTTGCCAAAACGTTTCGTAACATGTTCAATTACAAGTCCCATACTTTGCCTCCTAAAAAAATATGTATTTATCTTAATATAACATTTCCATTCTCTATAAATGCAATATTTTTAAAATGAATTTATTTTTAAAATTTCTGAAATTGAAAAATTTAAATAGTGCCATTTTTGCATGTTAAGTATCATTAGCACTAGATATGTTTTTTCCATGCCTTTATTGCCTTATTTGTAAAAAAATATCCCAGCATCATTGTGCCGAGATATTTATATCATTACAATTGATTATCTGTTTCTTCCGGTGTTTTCGGTGTTTCAGATGTACACGCTTTTTCCGGTGTTTCAGATGTCACTGGTTGATTTTTAATTGTAGACGGGTATTTTGGGCTTTCGCCATATTTATTTGCCGGCTTACTGTCAAAGCATAGGAATACTATCATAACAATTGTTAGGCCTAAATAAACAAAATAAAGAAGTACTAACAAAATATTAAGACCCATCGGCATTAATGTAAAATCACTGTCATAATAACTATCGATAATCTGTAATACTATATAAAATATAATACTGAATACTGTCATAATCATTGGAAATAACATTGTTCTTGATATATCGTGAAATCTTCGAACGCACAACGCTAAATTTGGAATAAACGTTGCCAAACTATAGACAAAAGTATACACAGATGTAAGGATAATCATCAATATACTCATAACTATTAATGTTTCGTTATCTGCCGCTATAGAAATAAAGAATAGAAATAGGTTTATTATTAGCACACACACAGCTGGAACCATAAGTATCAAATGCCATAGTGCCATATACCAATATTCACTACGTCTTGATCTCCCCTTAAAATTTACATAATTTTTCCAAAATAAAACGAATGATTTCATAAAACCTACTTGAGGTAATTGTTCCATTGTAATCTCCCTTTCGTTAATCATATTTATATTTTTAATTATTGTTACCGTTATAATTTACAAGATTCATTATCAAGCCACTTCATTTCAATCGTCAATCACTTTGGAAAATGAACTTTATATTTCATCACTAGTAAAATGAAAACCCGCTACAAGTACACATCTATATGGAGACTCATTTGAAAGTCAACGCTTCGTTAACTATACTAAAAATATGTCATACTGCAATGTTCACGTTTAAAAGAGTCTCAATCTATGCAAATAAAATATTCCATAACAAAGTATATACTTTACATTTTTATAATTCTTAACAATACTATTTTATCAAACATTTACCACAATAAAAATATCTTTTTCATTTTTATTTAAATTAATCATATAATTGCGAGGAGAATATTATGGATTTCGTTAATAATGATACAAGACAAATTGCTAAAAACTTATTAGGTGTCAAAGTGATTTATCAGGATACCACTCAAACGTATACAGGCTACATCGTGGAAACGGAAGCTTACTTAGGTTTGAATGATCGTGCGGCTCATGGCTATGGCGGTAAAATAACACCTAAAGTCACGTCATTATATAAACGTGGTGGTACAATTTATGCACATGTCATGCATACGCATTTACTCATTAATTTTGTAACAAAATCTGAAGGTATACCTGAAGGCGTACTTATCCGCGCAATTGAACCAGAAGAAGGTTTATCCGCTATGTTCCGTAACAGAGGTAAGAAAGGCTACGAGGTAACGAATGGCCCAGGAAAATGGACTAAGGCATTTAACATTCCACGGGCTATCGATGGCGCTACGTTAAATGACTGTAGATTGTCTATTGATACTAAGAATCGTAAATATCCTAAAGATATTATTGCTAGTCCACGAATCGGTATTCCAAATAAAGGTGATTGGACACATAAATCTTTACGTTACACAGTGAAAGGTAATCCATTTGTGTCTCGCATGCGTAAATCAGATTGTATGTTTCCCGAAGATACTTGGAAATAAATGCCATCTTTCATTGATTACTATCATGAAAATGAAATCTATCTCCTTATAAGTCAATCAATCGTGCCGTCAACATGCGGATGGGTTGATTGTTTTTCTTTGTATCCATCATATTTTTTGATTCATCTCCTCTTATTGAACTTGTTCTTAATTATAAAATATAACAATAGAATTATTTATAATTATTAAATTTAGATGCATTAATATTATTGATATTATTTTCAAAAACTAGAAATATTGATTTGTTGCATGTATAATGTTAAAAGCGCCCTTTTATAACGCTTACATATAAAAGCTTATTTAGGGAGAGGGATATTCAACAAGGGGGATTTGAAAATGATAGAACTTAATGCAATTACAACATTATGTTTAGCTTGTATCCTTTATTTACTTGGTAAGGCTATCGTTAATCACGTTAATTTTTTAAAACGTATTTGTATACCAGCACCAGTGATTGGCGGCTTAATCTTTGCTATTTTAGTTGCGGCTTTGGATTCATTTGGCATGGTTAAGATTAAATTAGATGCTTCATTCATTCAAGATTTCTTCATGTTAGCATTCTTTACGACAATCGGTCTTGGTGCATCATTGAAATTATTTAAATTAGGTGGCAAAGTCTTGCTATTATACTTTATGTTTTGTGCTATCATTTCAGTCATTCAAAACATAGTTGGTGTATCACTAGCAAAAGTATTAAATATTAAACCTTTGTTAGGATTAACAGCAGGTTCCATGTCTATGGAAGGCGGTCATGGTAATGCTGCTGCTTATGGTAAGACAATTCAAGATTTAGGTATTGATTCGGCACTGACAGCGGCTCTTGCAGCTGCAACTTTAGGTCTTGTATTTGGAGGGCTTATCGGTGGTCCAGTTGTAAAATTTTTAATCAAACGTTATAACTTAAAGCCTCAACATAGTGACGATACATTTAAAGATTATAGCCAAGTAGCATATAACGAACATTTACATAGTAAATTTAATGCCACTGAAGTATTCTTCATTCAATTTACAATCGTTGTATTCTGTATGGCAGTTGGAAGTTATTTCAGTCATTTGTTTACAGCTCAAACAGAGATTAATGTTCCAATTTACGTTGGCTCATTATTTGTAGCTGTTATTGTCCGAAATATCTCTGAAAGTTTTAATTTTAATATTGTAGATTTAAAAATTACTAATCAAATTGGCGATGTCGCATTAGGTATTTTCTTATCTCTTGCGCTAATGAGCATTCAATTAATCGAAATTTATAAACTTGCTATACCTCTTATTATTATCGTTTTAGTTCAAGTTGTCGTTATGATTTTATTTGCTGTTTTAATTTTATTTAGAGGTTTAGGAAAAGATTATGATGCTGCAGTAATGGTAGGTGGTTTTATCGGTCATGGGCTTGGTGCAACGCCAAATGCCATGGCAAATTTAGATGTTATTACTAAAAAATATGGAAACTCACCTAAAGCATATTTAGTTGTACCTATTGTTGGTGCATTCTTAATCGATTTAATTGGTGTTATAGTCATTATGGGATTCATACAATGGTTTAGTTAAACACCAAACTCATAAATAAAAGAGGAGGCCTTCGCCTCCTCTTTTATTTATCCTCGATGTATATTCAAGTTACGTTGTTCTATCCATGACAATATTTCCGGACTAAATACGATTTGTTTTTGTGTTAAGTCGTCAATATTTTTAGCATCTAACATCGTCATTATTGATTTCATGTGTTCAATAAATGATTCTACATAAGCTACTGTATGTGCAATGCCATTATTTTCAACTTGATTTAAAAACGGACGTGACATACCAGTTACCTTTGCACCAAGTGCTAAACTTTTAATTGCATCGAGTGGTGTACGTAAACCACCACTCGCGAAAACTGAAATTTCGCTTTGATAAGCCGTTGTTTCAAGTAATGACTCAACTGTAGACTGTCCCCATGATGATAAGTAATCCATATCTTTATTTGCACGACGTTCATTTTCAATATCTACAAAGTTAGTACCACCTTTGCCACTAACATCGACATACTTGACGCCTATTTGTTGTAAGTCATGCATTAATTCTTTGCTCATACCAAATCCAACTTCTTTTATAATGACTGGAACAGACACTCGTGATACAATCGACGCTATATTATCTAACCAAGTCACAAATTCACGATTCCCTTCAGGCATAACTAATTCTTGAGGAGAATTAACATGGATTTGTAACGCTTGTGCCTCAAGTAATTCAACTGCTTCCAAAGCCTTTTCTACTGGTACGTCCGCACCAACATTGCTAAAAATCATGCCTTCAGGATTCATTTTTCGCGCAATCGTAAACGTCTCAGCCATGCGTGGATTTCTCAATGCCGCATGTGTTGATCCAACTGCCATCGCTAAGCCAGTTTCTCTTGCAACTACAGCTAGCTTTTCATTGATGTTTTTCGTCCACTCGCTACCACCCGTCATTGCATTAATATAAACCGGATATGCCATCGTTAAGTCAGGCGTCTGTGATGTCAAATCGATATCATTTACATTAATTGATGGGATAGAATGATGCACAAAACGCATCTTATCAAAATCTGAATGCATTGCGTCAGATTGGGCCATTGCTATTTCAACATGTTCATTTTTTCTCTGTTCTCTTTGAAAATCACTCATGATTAAACCTACCTTTTCGTCATTTCTAATTTAAAACCATTTTTTACGTCTGAAAAAGATGATTAATACGACAGCTATAACAAACATTACAGCTAAGCAAATATAATATCCATAATGTAAATGTAATGCCGGCATATTTACAAAGTTCATACCATAAATCCCAGCTATGAATGTTAACGGTGAAAATATAACTGATACTAACGTTAATACTTGCATAATACTATTCATTCTAAATGACGTGTATGACTCAAAATTTTCTCGTATTTCGTTTGTCATTTCTTGAGCAGTACGAATGATATTACGTTGCTTAATCAAGTGGTCATCGATATGTTGAATGTATAGCGAATGTTTATTATCTATAATCAAATCACCATTTTGTTTCATTGTATCAATTAGCTCTTGCATAGGAAACAGTACACGTTTTACTTTAATCAAATCCGAACGTAACTTAAAGACACTATCCATGACCATTTTATTAAAGCGATCATCTACATGGCGGTCTTCAAAATGATAAACACTATCTTCAAGTGCATATACAAAGTTGAAATATTTATCAACCATCATATCTAAAATTAATATGACGACATCTGCACAATCTAATTCTGCATCTAATGTATTCATATACTTATAGACTACTTTATTTAATGATTCCAACGTTTGATGATGATATGTTACTAATACATTGTCTTGTATAAAAATATTTAGTGCTATTGGTGAATAGTTTGACCCCATAATACTATGGAATACTAAGTATTGATAATCTTTATAAGATTTATATTTAGCTCGTGGCATACCGTTAATTGCATCATCCACTTCTAAATCATTAAAATTAAAATGTGCTTTAAACCATTCATTTTCTTGTTCATTCGGTTCATCAAAATCATACCAAACAATAGTCGCATCTTTTGGTATCTCTTTGATATCATCAACTACTTTAAACGGTTCATATGTAGTTTGATACCGTATCTTTAAAGCCATCGATACTCCCCCTAAATAACGAATTCTCTATTATTTTATCATGAATTAAATAACGTGTATGTCTTAATTTATTTTAGTATGATAGTCACTAAGGAGATGGTTATTATCAAACAACTTTTTACACATACTCAAACCGTAACATCTGAATTCATTGACCATAACAATCATATGCATGATGCAAATTATAATATCATTTTTAGTGACGTCGTGAATCGTTTTAATTACAGCCACGGTCTTTCTTTAAAAGAACGCGAAAATTTAGCATATACGCTATTTACACTAGAAGAACATACGACATACCTCTCAGAATTGTCTCTTGGCGATGTATTTACTGTTACTTTATATATTTATGATTACGATTATAAGCGGTTGCATTTATTTTTAACATTAACTAAAGAAGATGGTACACTAGCATCAACAAATGAAGTAATGATGATGGGAATTAATCAGCACACACGTCGTTCTGATGCTTTTCCTGAATCATTTTCAACACAAATAGCACACTATTATAAAAATCAATCAACTATCACTTGGCCTGAACAATTAGGACATAAAATAGCAATTCCACACAAAGGAGCATTAAAATGACAGATGCATTACAACAAAAGATTCATATCGAATTACTAGATTTATTAGATGATGTTAAGTTTGAATTAACAGAATTAAATGCACAAAAAGGGTTATACATTAACGGACCAGCAAATCAGCTACTTAAGCGTGGCGTGCATATGGCTTATGTTCAAGGACAAAAGCAAGCCATCGATAATATTATGACTATTGTGGAACAACAGCTTGAAGATCAACATTTCCTAGAACATTATGATAAATTTCAAAATGAGGTTGCTCATCGCAATTATGATAAAACAGCTAACTTTGCAGAACTTAGTGATATTCCACGTCAATTCGATAATTTTTTAGATCAATTTTATCAAATTAAAGGGCAATACTTTATCATCACACATATCAATACACTTATTGGTGATTTTCACTCAGAAGCTCATTAACAATTAGTCTATATAACCCTTGCTATATTTTCAAAAACAAAACCCAATTACGTTTTCATGTCAAATATCATCTTGCATGAAATCGTAACTGGGTCATTTATATGTTATTAGTTATTTTGTGTTACATCCTCATCTATCGATTTGGCAATTTGTTTAATAGCTTTATGTGATTGTCTAATTGGATAAATTGGAAAATCATGTACCATCTTAGGATAATCATAAAACTCAATGTATTGATGATGTTGCAACATCATTTGTTCAAATAGCTTCATATCAGGATGTGTCATTTCACGTCCACCACCAAACATATAAA
The DNA here is from genome assembly GCF_017151935.1 of Staphylococcus sp. EG-SA-14. Taxonomy (NCBI): domain Bacteria; kingdom Bacillati; phylum Bacillota; class Bacilli; order Caryophanales; family Staphylococcaceae; genus Staphylococcus; species Staphylococcus sp. EG-SA-14. The sequence goes on from NZ_JACVZM010000001.1 coordinate 66,701, forward strand.
CTGGTGGCAATCCTTCTATTGTGCCATTAATTGGCGATATGCGCTTATCTGTTAATGGTAGGCCATTCGCCCATTTTTTCATAATCTCATTGACACCAAACTGACTTAGAACCGCATCTTGTTCGATTAAGGCGTCCGAAATATCTTTATTAGATAGTGTTGCATCTAAAATTGGTGAGATTAAATACAATTTATTCGGTAATGGCTGTTGATTATCTAAAAGAGATTGTACAAAGGATAATGCCAGTGCACCACCTGAACCATCACCCATGACTACGACATTTTGATGTCCTACTTCAGATACTAATTGATCATAAACACGTTGTATCGCTTGGAAAGTATCGTCAATATGAAACTCTGGTGTCTTTGGATAGATAGGCAGTACAACCTCATATAATGTACTTAAAGTGATTTTATCCAACAATCTCCAATGGAACGGTGATGGTTGTAGTGCATTGAATCCACCGTGAATATATAAAATTTTCTTATCAATTTGATGTCTGAAATTAAAGCGAAAGACTTGCATATCATCTAATGACAATTTTTCTAAATTTGCTTTAACATTTAATGTTGAAGGCTGCTTATGTTTTTTTCTATTTTCAATTTCTCTTTTATAAAAAAATCTTTCAACATCTTGATCATTTTTAAACATAATCGAGCGATTGTGAAGCAAATATTTATTGACAACGCTATTCATAACACGGTTTCTAATCAATGTCTTAACCTACCTTTATATATTTTATGTATCCAATGATTGTCTATCCCCTACATTCTTTGCCAAAAAAAGTATATAATGTAGAAGATATTTTCTTTTTCACTTTCAAATTTAAGACTACAATTGAACAGTGATTTTTCATCATTATAACAGACAACTAGACATATTGATAAGTAAAGAAAAGAACTTTATACGGAGGTACCTTGCATGACAAATCCAAATCAACGATTAGAACCATTTGATGAGACATTTCAACAACCGAATATTCATCGTGGTAAGCGATATGGTAAGAAAAAACGTTCATTGGTAAGCATGATTATTCAAATCATTGTTGTTATATTAACCGCAATCGCTGGATACAGCATGTGGAAACAACCCATTTTTAATATTGTCTTCACCAAAGAATCTGTAGATTTTGATGGCATTAAAAATTTTAACGAGACAATTGGAAAAATGCATCAATTAAATATTAATTTGGGTAATATCAATGATTTACAACAAGGAATCGATCGCTTAATTTTAGTCTTTAACGGTTTCTTTATTTTATGTATCGTTAGCCTAGTCATAACAATACTGACAATTGTATTTAATCGCACAGTTCTAAAAGTAGTAAATATTTTAGTGTTAACAATTATGTTAGTCATTACATTGTATTTCAGTTATATTATTAAAGCACTCGCACAAGAAATTGCAGATGTTTTCAAAAAATATTATTTAAATGTACCACCAGATCAAGTGATTACAGAAGCTGACGCTATTCATAACGGCATCATTTTACTTGGCTGTAGCATCGGTTTACTTGTTATAAGCTTATTCTTCCGTAATCGCATGCCTCGTTTAAAATAATGTTATATAGTAGGGATTGGGACAGAAATGTTATTTTCACAAAATTCATTTCGTTGACCCACTTCCTGCTTTTTCTTTATTAATGACCTACTACGTCAATGCCAAATTTTAATATAATTCCTCTAACATTCTATAAATCAACAAATAAAAAAAGTATCGATAACCATATTTGGCACCGATACTTTAAAAATCATGTCCCCACAACATAATTTTTGATTAGTCACACTTCAATTAATTTATTTTATTTATTCATGATTGATACTATTATCTGCATCTAACTTTTGAGCTGTAGCTTTTGCTTTTTTATTACTTTGTAAAAATAAACATAAAATTAAGGCGATGATGCTAAATATCGTTGCAACTATAAATGCATCATTAATACCTTCAACCGTTGCTAGTTTATTTACAAATTGTAGTAACACTTTCATTGCGCCTTCTTGTCCGCCATATTGTGATGCTAATTCACGCATATGATCTTGTACAACAGGATTCGTTTTATCTAACTCTTCCCCAAAAGCTGATAAGTGTTGTGTAGTTTGTGTTGTCATTACAGTAACTAAGATTGCTGTACCTATAGAGCCTGCTAATTGACGCATCGTATTTAAGAAAGCATTACCATGAGAGGCAAGTCGTCCCGGTAACGCATTAATAGCTGCAGTTACCATTGGCATCATTATAAATGCCATACCAAATGAACGAAGTACATAGATACCCATGATTGTCATATATGGTGTATCCATATTTAATTTAGTTAATTCCCATGTTGCATAAGTCATTACAGCAATACCAAAGATAGCTAATGGTTTTAAACCAATAGTATCTAACAATTTACCTGCAAATGGTCCTAGTAGACCCATAATTAGAGAACCAGGTAATAATAACAATCCGGAATCTAATGCTGAGAATCCGCGTAAATTTTGTAAATAAATCGGTAATAAAATCATACCACCATATAAACTTAACATTACAACCATATTAATAATTGTTGTTAATGTAAATGTTGGGAATTTCAATACTTCTAAATTCAACATTGGTGATTTCATTCTTAATTCTCTAATAACGAATAGAATAATAAAGATAATACCAATCGCAAACATTGTTTCTATCTCTACTGAACCCCAACCTTTGTTGCCAGCTTCTGAGAAACCATATAACAAAGCACCAAAACCAATCGTACTAAAAATGATACCTGGGATATCAGCTTTAGGGTTTGTTGTATATTGATATAACTTAAACCATACAAAACCAACTAAAATAGCGATAATCCCGATAATGAACATACCGTAAAACATCACATTCCAATGGTAATTTTGTACAATATAACCTGATAATGTTGGACCAATTGCAGGTGCTAAAATCATTGCGATACCCATTGTACCCATGGCAGCACCACGTTTTTCAGGTGGATAAATTGTAATAATAACAATTGAACCTAATGGCATTAGTACACCTGCACCAATGGCTTGTAATACACGTCCAACCATCATGATTGGGAAATTCATTGAAATCGCACAGATTAATGAACCAATTGTAAAGAGTACTAACGCAACTAAAAATAATTTTCGATATGAATATTTATTAAATAGATACGCCGTAATTGGTATTAAAATACCGTTTACTAACATGAATCCCGTCATCAACCATTGCCCTGTTGACGCAGAAATATTAAATTCCGTATTAATTTTTGGTAAAGCAACATTTAATAATGTTTGGTTTAAAATCGCAATAAACATACCGAATAATAATGCCGCTAATATTTTACCGCGTGAAACACCTTCACCAAAAATAAAGTTTTTATGTTCTTTTTTTATTTTTTCATTCACTTTATATTCTTCTGATTCAGGATTTTTAGCAGCAACTGCTTCCTCATCCTTATTATTAGTGAATGCTTCTTGATCTTTCTCAGACCCCTTTGTGTAACCATTTAGACTAACTTGGCTATGATCATCTTGATTGTCAACACGCAACTCTTCATGCGTCATACGTTGTGTCGATTGATCAGTTGTTTTGTCTAAATCACTAGCTTTAAATTTAGATTGATTTGATTGACGTGTCGTAAATTGTTGTTCCTTTTGTTGGCGTTTGCCTTTTTTTCTTGATCTTATTAAAAATAAATTGATAACCCCAACAATAATGAGCGCTAAAATAATGTAGCTAATAATGAAGGTCGTAGTCATTTAATGACCCCCTTAATTTTTATGGATTTTTACTTCAGCGTTCATTCCAGGAACAACTTGTTTAGACGGTTCTGATTCTAGAGTAATTTTAACAGGTATTACTTGAGAAACTTTAGTGTAGTTACCATCACTATTTGATGATGGCATTAATGAAAAGCTTGCAGCAGTTGCTTTTCCAATACTATCAACTTTACCTTTAATAGAAGCTTTTTGACCGTCAATAGTCACATCAACATCTTTACCTACTTCAACATCTTTAATATCTTTTTCGTCAATATTTGCTGTTACATATAAATCATCTAAATTGTATGCATAAGCGATTGGGTTACCAGCTTGCACCATTGAACCTTCCATACCATCTAATTTGGCAATTGTACCTTTTTGAGGCATTTTAAGATCCATATCTTTCGTTTCGCCATCTTGACCTTGTACAGTAACAGTTGCTACTTTGTCACCTTTATCGAGTTTGTCACCTTGTTTAACATTAAGTGATTTAATTTGTCCAGATGCAGGACTTGCTATTTTAATTTGATCGCCATTTACTTTTGCATTATCAGTTGTTACATAGCTTGTTGTTTTATTCCAGAAATAAAAGCCAGCAATCCCAATTGCTAACAGTACAACAACCGTAATGACATTAATTAATATCATCTTTTTCATGAAACATTTCCTCCTATTTGCTTTTAAAATTCACTTTATTTATTATAGAGACATGATAACTAAAAAAACACCAACAATTTTTATAAGAGTGTTGGTTAAAATTCACAAAGGTGTAACAATATGAAACGACAAGCCAAAATAGAAATTCAAAACGCACTTGTTGATTTGATGGCTGAATATCCTTTTCAAGAAATATCCACTAAAATGATTTGCGCGTATTGTAATATTAATCGTTCTACTTTTTATGATTATTACAAAGATAAATTTGATTTATTGGATACCATCAACTCAAAGCATAAAGAAAAATTCCAATTTCTTCTAAGCGCGCTACATCATAATTTCGAAAATATTAAACAGGATAAGCTTAAACTTTATAAATTCTTCATTATTATTGCTAAGTATATCAAGCACAATGAGCAGTTTTTCAAAGACATTTTAGTTACCTATCCAATGAAAACATTATTCATAGACTATATAAATTTAGCGAGAGATTACTATCAACAAATTATGAATGACTATAGTACTACAGTAACCAATAAACAGCTTTATGTTACATATATCATAGGCGGTCAAGCTGGGGTGTTTATTAATTGGCTTTCGAATGGTTGTAATGAATCACCTGAAGAAGTTGCTGACATTTTATTGGCTAATACGATTAAACTTCAAAACTAATAATACGGTTTCATTCTAATAAAGAAATGCTATAAAACAACTAGATAAAGTTAAACCAAATGGATAGATAATAGTACATATGTTACGGTGCTATCAATATAAAAATGCCGAGATTTCCACATAATAATCTCGGCATTTTTATTTTTGATGCTAAATTCATAGGTCTATGAATAGCTCAAGTTTTGTTTTTTAATTTTTCAATTCAATATAATAGAAGAAACTATGTTTATCATCGATTTGTTTTAAATACCCTCATATTATAAATCTGTAAAATAATTAATATAACTGCTGTAGCTATAATAATAATTATGTAAGGTATAGGATTATCTTCACCTTTTACCCCCACTAATGGCGATGCAACACCACCAAATAAAAACTGCACTAAACCTAATAAACTTGATGAACTCCCTCTACCACTACTACTTTCATCCATAGCTATTGTAAAACCAAGTGTCGCAACACCTGTCACTGGTGCTATTAAAATGATAAATCCTATCGCTAAAATCCAAAAGTTCCAATGATTAAGCAATACAATCGTCACTAAAATTACACCGATAATCTGAATCATCGTCATGCCTCTCATCAATTTTTGTGAGTCTATAAAATCAACAAGGTACCCAGTAAGTTGACTTGATATAATGAGCGTAATACCAATTCCTGCGAACATCCAACTAAATTGTATTGCAGTCATGCCATAAATTTTTTGAATAATAAACGGAGACGCAGAAATATAAGTAAATAATAATACAAATGTCATACCTTGAATGAGCATTGGTAATACAAAACGTGGCGTCTTCAATAATATTTTGAAGTTTTTAAACATTGTCTTTAATCCACTACTTGACTCACGATTTGTCACTGTTAATGATTCAGGTACTTTTAATAAAGAACCTATGACCATGACGAAACCAAAGATAGTCAGAATGACAAAGACCATACGCCAGACAGAATAATTTAAAATTATGCCCCCTATTGTTGGCGCAACAACTGGTGCAATACCATTAACAAGCATCAATAATGCCATAAACTTAGTTAGTTCATTACCACTATACATATCACTTGCTATAGCTCTTGAAATAACTGCTGCTGCTCCACCTGTCACTCCTTGAAGAAATCTTAATGCAACCATCAGCCAAATATTATGTACAAAAACAATACCTAAACTTGCTAATGTAAAAATAATCATAGCTATAATAAGCGGCTTTCTGCGTCCAGTTGAATCTGAAATTGGACCAGCAAACAAATTACCAAACGCTAAACCAATCATAAACATCGATAATGTTAATTGTGCGTTAGACGTCGTTGTTTGAAAATCATGTCTAATATCTGGTAATCCAGGCAAAAACATATCTATTGATAATGCTCCAATGGCAGTCAAAGATCCTAAAATAATAATAAATATCGGTGAACGCTTGTTAAAATACGTTAAATCATTCATATGACTATCTCCTTTGTATAATGATTAGTTTATAACTATCACGAACAGAAACTAAATTTAAATATGCTCTTTTATATATTAGCATTAGTCACAAGTTTCATGAACATCATTACAACTTATAAAAGGTATAAAATGATATAAACCTCAGCACTCCATAAATTTTTCCACAAAAAACAATCCCTTCAAAGTAATTCACACTAATTGTAAATACTTTGAAAGGATGTTGTTTGTATTCCATGACACATGCATCTTATTTAAGTTTTATACTCTATTTTTCTGATGTCTTGATTAATTGCAAGCGGTCTTGCGAGCCTTGTTCAAGCTCATATTCTTTATCTACTTGCTTACCGTTTTCATTTATTAATCTTACGGTTGCGGTAATCTTATCACCATGTTTTTCGGCATCTATAATTTGTGGTGAACTAATCATCATTAAACTTCCTTTAGATACACGCTTCTTTACATCATCATAAAAAGATGATCCTTTTTTTATATATGACGATACAAAATCAAAATCCGACTGATTAAACGCAGCATTATTCGCTAAAGAATATCCAGCAAAGAATTCTATCAATTTGTTCTTCAAGCTGTTTTCTTCTTTTTCTTTCTTTTCAACATAGTCTTCGATATCTTCACTGTCAAAATTCAAAGTTATCTCTGTATTGTATTTTAAATCGCTAGCTTTAATCGTCTTCGTCTGTGTTGTAAATGTTTTATCTTTCGCTTTACCTGAAGCTGAAATGGTAATATCTTTATTTTGTGGATATGGACCATACGTTTTGGAACTTGAAAATGCCATTTCATGGTCATTTATAGTTACTTTTTTAGAACTATCATTTAATTTTGTATCGCCTTTTAAAGTTACAGATATATTTGCTTCTTCAAAATCTTCAGTAACATCTACCGTTTCAGAATTACTTTGTCTAAAATCAAATTTTAAATGGCCTGCAAAATCACCGTTCTCAGTCGATTTCATAGCTGGAATTCTATATGTCCCCGGTATAAAATTACCTATTGGCGTCACTTTATTTGCTTCAGCTATAACCATCTTTTTCTTACCACCAGATTTAAACTCATATTTTGTTTTTTCTTTCGGTTTAACAATTGGTTGCTTGGTAGGTGCAGTAAAGCTCATATTATCGAAAAAGATATAACGTGTGCCATTTTTACTTACACGTAATATATTTTGACCAGATCTGGTTTGAATATAAGAAGCTACGCTGGTCTTACTCTTATTCAATTTATGTACCGTATTTTTAAGGTCGCTGACAAATTGCTTAAGCCCAACTTCATCTTTGATATAGTTAATGTATACTTTCGCTTCTTCAGAATCTACTTTATTATCTTTAGTACTTAATAATGTTGCTACTTTTTGTTTATCATTATTCTCAATCGCATTCACTAATATTTTAGTTTGCGCTTCAGGTGAATTGAAGTTTCTTAGTAAAAAGAACAATATAATAATTAAGATTAAAATGAAAAAACCAATTGCCCAAGGCACCATTTTTCTCATCTTGATGTTATTAGTTTGTATATCTTCATCGGTTGACTTTCTATATAATGCTTGACGACTATCAAATTTATGTCCACATTGTGTACATATCTGTACATCATCTTGTGCTTGTTGTCCGCACTTCGGGCAAGATTTCATACTTTCACCTCAATTCTGTTCCTCTTCAATTGTTATATGTATATCACAAAAATTATTTCATTATTTTACCATTATTATTTTACAAATATTATCCCAAGAATACAATTCAAGAAATGATTAACTTTACTTTAGAATTGTACCTTATTACATTATTTATGAAAGTACTCTCTCAATTATAACTAAAAAGAAGGTGTTCAATACATACATATTTAGTCTTATATTTGAACACCTTCAAAAACCTATTTATGATTGCTATATGTTTTAATGCGATGATTGATGACTTCTAATACTTGCCTTACATTTTCAATATCTTCAGAATTTAAATCATTAGTAATATCTTGCGCAATATCTGTCATAATCGCATTACGTTCTTTCAAATATGCTCTACCTTTGTCAGTTAAGGTTATGAATTTCAAACGTTGATCAATATTTAAATTTGGTTTATCTAACTTAACTAATTTAGCATCGATTAACTTTTTAATTCGTCGGCTTACTGCGGCCTTATTTACACCTTGTCTTTGCGTGATTTCACTAATTGTCAAAGGTTCTTTATTTAACATACCTAATACGTTAGACTGCTCTAATGAAATTTCATATTCATTTTGTAAATCTTTCAACATTTTTGCAGTTAATGCGTTAACGTTATTTATAAACTGCTCTAAAAATTGAATATGGTCTTGTAAATGTTTTACCATAATTATTTCTCCCTAATTACTATTTTTATAAAGTATCCTCAGCAATCATTGTATCGCACATCTAAAAAACACAAAAATATTGACCCATATATAATATAACAAATTAAGACTTACATGTTGCTGCGTTCTCCTTGCTTTAATAAATTAAATCATCTACATTTATATTTAATATTTATTATAAGCGAGGTGTCAGTATGTTATTGAATTTATTATTAATATTTATACTTATCGTTATTTGTCCGTTAATTTTCAACTATACTCTGACGTTAAATTTAACATGCTACATCTTAGTTGTCATATCGATATTTTTGTCACTCATCTATAGCATCATGACCTATACTTTCCCTTGGTCTATGTTTGTAACATTTATAATAATCAGTATTATCATGCTATTCAAACATAGATATTTATTTTCTCATACTTCTAGTCGCTTATTTATTAAAAAATTATTATCTTTTTCATATAAATTTGTACTCTACACATCAGCACTTCTATTTATAAGTACGATTCAGTCACCTATTGTGAAAGGTTTGTCTATGTGGTTAGCTATATTATGCCTTTCCCTGTTACTAACCTTTATTTGTTATCTCGTTTGGACAGTATCATATAGACATAGATCATACAACAAAGAAGTCGATATCATAATTGTGTTAGGTGCTGGTATTTTTACCGAATTTGTCACACCAATGCTTGCAGCGCGTTTAGACCGTGCACTTGATATCTATCAACAACAAGCATCAGCAACAAAGATTATTGTATCTGGCGGACAAGGACCAGACGAACCAATTTCTGAAGCTTTAGCTATGCAACGTTATTTGATTGCACATGGTGTTGATAAAACAGATATACTAATGGAATCTCACTCTATAAATACATACACAAACTTTTTATATTCTAAACAAATCATCAACAATTTGTATCATGAAGCAGTTAAAATTGTTTGTGTAACAAGTCAGTTTCATGTATTGCGCGCCTTACGACTAGCCCAAAAATTAGGTTTATCTATCGATGGTGTCGGAAGTCATACACCATATCACTTTTTCTTACATGTGCTCATTAAAGATTATCTAGGCGTAATGTATCAGTATAGATTGTTATTAACGTTATATTGTTCAAGTAGTTGGTTTATATGTCTTTACGCCGCTTTTATTTATAATAGTTAATCCACAAACAAACTATTATTATAGGTTGTTTCTAATATTGCGTCAAACTATCTTTAAATATTCGTTAATCCTTGATTAGACAATTGTTATATTGAAAATAAATAAACTAAAGCACGTCATCATTTTATATAATAGTGACGCGCTTTTTTGTAAACCCAAATCGTATTCTGTTATCTAACTTTTATACTACTATGTCTTAAATCATTAACATTTAGCGTCTTTACAAGCCACTAATCAGTTATTTTGCCATCTTCTAATTCAATCACTCGATCTGCATATTCAAATAATCTTCGATCGTGTGTAATCATAATACCAATCATTTGTTGTTCTTTAATTTGTTGACGTATCATCTCAACAACTTTTGTTGCTCTATCGGCATCTAAACTTGCTGTGGGCTCATCTGCTAAAATGATTTTCGGATTATTCATAAATGCTCTCATAATCGCAACACGTTGCTTTTCACCGCCAGATAACTGATGCGGATATACATTCAAGCGATCTTCTAAACCAATATTTTTTAAAAGTTGTATTGCTCTTGTTGAACTTTGTTGTTTGGTCATTCCCGCTTCTTGACCTACGAGTGTCAATTGCTCTATCACTTTTAAATAAGGAACTAAATGTGAAGATTGAAAAATAAAACCAATATCTTCCAATCGTAAATCACTAGGACGATGCTGTTTATCAAACAATGGCGCATCATTGTAAAGCACTGTACCACTCGTTTGACTTAACAATCCGCCTAATATCGTTAGCAATGTTGTTTTCCCAGAACCAGAGGCACCATTTAAAATGACAAATTCCCCTTGTTCCACTTCAAAATTAATACCTTTTAAAACTTTTGTTTCAGACAAACCTTCTCCGAAATTTTTGACGATATCTTCAACGACTAATGCCATTATTCTGCACCTCCAATTGCTTCGATAGGATCCACTTTAAATAATTTGATAAATGATAGTGAGGCACCTAAAATCGCTACTAATATAAATATCCCCACCATTAATAAAATATTTTGCGTTGTTAAGTAAAAAGGCATCGTTACCGGCATCATAAATGATAGTCCTACTATGATGATCACAGCAATACCTACCCCAATTATTGTTAGTGTTAAAATTTGTAAAACTAACGCACTCAATAAATGTCTTGTCTTAATACCAATTGCTTTCAAAATGCCAATTTGTGATATTTTTTGAATCGTCATAACATAGAAAAATGCACTTAGAACGATTGCTGTAATAGCAAACAAACTAACAATCATCATATTTAACGGTGCTTGCTCTGCTTGATAACTCGCAATATTACCTGTTAAATCTTTTTCACTCACAACTTGAACGTCATTTATTTTATTAAGCTCATCACGTTGTTGTTGCGTTAAATTTTTCACTGGATAAAATGCCGTATTAACCTTATTCAATGCATTAAATCCGTTATCGTTCAATAGCACAATGGAACTATGCGCATACATTGTGTCGTTTAAAATACCAGAAACTCTATAACTAGTTGAATTATTTTTAAAATGTAATCTATCCCCGACTCTAATGTTGTCTGCAGCTAACTTATCATTAATAGCGACCTCATGAGCATTTTTAGGATAATCACCTTTTTTAAGTTGTATGCGTTGTTGTTTAACGTCATTCATTGTAATCACATCTTGTTCTTTATTAGATAATTTCAATGTTTGAATATTCATTTTATATGGTTCTTGATGAATTACCTTTTTAATTTGATTCTGTTGCGTATCACTAAGTTGCGATTTCTCAATTTGCGGCTCTTTCATTTTTTGAACAACATATTCATCATTATCAAAGTGTTCAAATAACGAAATATTCTCCCTTCCAAGCCCTTGAGCTAAACCACTAATAAATAACACCATAATACTTAATAAAAGAATGATTAATGTGATTAAAATATAACGAAATTTGTAAAACATAATCTCTTTTATCGCTAATTTCATATCGATTCACTTCTCCCTATTTCTTCTTTAGCGTCAGTATAAGGTTGAAATATGAACTCAATATGAACAATTGTTTTTTTACGCAAAAATATTTTACATGTATAATAAATGAAAAAGATAAGGGAGTTTATAGCTATGGTGCAATGTCTTGTTGTCGATGACGATCCTCGAATCCTAAATTATATAGCTAGCCATTTACAAACAGAGCACATTGATGCATACACACAACCAAGTGGTGAAGCTGCATTAAAACTTTTAGAAAAACAGCGTGTCGATATTGCAGTGGTAGATATTATGATGGATGGTATGGACGGCTTTCAATTATGTAATACATTAAAAAATGATTATGATATACCAGTTATTATGTTAACAGCGCGGGATGCACTTAGTGACAAAGAGCGTGCGTTTATAAGCGGTACTGACGATTATGTAACCAAACCCTTTGAGGTTAAGGAACTTATTTTTAGAATTCGTGCGGTATTACGTCGATATAATATCAATTCAAATTCAGAAATGACTATTGGCAACTTAACGCTAAACCAATCCTATTTGGAACTCCAAGTATCTAATAAAACGATGACGTTACCGAACAAGGAATTTCAATTATTATTTATGCTTGCAGCACGTCCTAAGCAAATCTTTACTCGTGAACAAATAATAGAAAAAATTTGGGGCTATGATTATGAAGGAGATGAGCGAACAGTTGACGTTCATATTAAGCGACTACGCCAAAGATTAAAAAAATTAAATGCCACACTTACAATTGAAACAGTAAGAGGACAAGGCTATAAGGTGGAGAATCATGTTTAAAACACTCTATGCTAGAATTGCGATTTATTCCATTACGGTTATTTTATTTAGTGCATTAATAAGTTTTGTATTAACAAATGTTTACTATCATTATAATTTAAAAGCATCTAATGACGCGAAAATCATGAAGACGCTTAAAGAAGCAAGACAATATGAACAATCAGCTAAACCAACGCACATTCAACAATATTTCAAACATTTAGGGCAAATGAATTACCAAATAATGACCATTGATCAAAAAGGTCATAAGACATTTTATGGGGAGCCATTTAGAGAAGATACTTTATCACAAAATGCTATTAACAACGTATTAAACAATCAAGATTACCATGGTATTAAAGATAAACCATTCGCATTATTCGTAACTGGATTTTTCGACAATGTAACAGATAATACTGTTGGTATTAACTTTAAGACAAAAGACGGTTCAATAGCAGTATTTATGCGTCCAGATATTGGAGAAACATTTAGCGAGTTTAGAACATTCTTAGCCGTCTTGTTAATGTTGTTATTATTTATCTCGATTTCATTAGTTATCGCATCAACCTATTCAATCATTCGTCCAGTAAAAAAGTTAAAGCTAGCGACCGAACGCTTAATTGATGGTGATTTTGAAACACCTATCAAACAAACACGCAAAGATGAAATTGGAACATTACAGTATCACTTTAATAAGATGAGAGAGTCATTGGGACAAGTTGATCAAATGAGGCAGCATTTTGTACAAAATGTATCTCATGAAATCAAAACACCATTAACACATATTCATCATTTATTAAGCGAGTTACAACAAACTTCTGATAAAACATTAAGACAACAATATATAAATGATATCTATACCATTACAACGCAGCTGAGCGGATTAACAACTGAATTGTTGCTCTTATCCGAATTAGATAATCACCAACATTTATTATTCGATGATAAGATTCAAGTCAATCAACTCATTAAAGATATCATTCGACATGAACAATTTGCTGCTGATGAAAAGTCGTTAATTATTTTAGCTGATCTAGAATCAATCAATTTCCTAGGAAATCAACGTTTGTTACATCAAGCATTGAGTAATTTATTAATAAATGCTATTAAGTATACAGATGTTGGTGGTGCCATTGACATCGCTTTGCAACATAGTCACAACAACATCATTTTTACAATAAGTAATGATGGTTCACCAATTAGTCCACAAGCTGAAGCACGTTTATTTGAACGTTTTTATAAAGTGAGCAAACATGATAATAGCAATGGTTTAGGTCTTGCAATTACAAAATCCATCATTGAATTGCATCATGGTACAATCCAATTCACACAAAGTAACGAGTATGTAACCACCTTTACTATTACACTGCCAAATAATTCACTTTAATCTCTACCTCCTGAAAAAACATTTCTGTTTTTATTTCAGGAGGTATCTTTTATATTGATTAGCGCTTTCTAGCCACTTAACATTTAATTTCTACCATTCAACAAAATTTAAATATATCGATGGTCATTTATGGTTTAATAATTTTGAAGGAGGCATTAACCTATGATGAAACTCAATTTATTTATCAATGCAAAAGAGACGGAATCTTATATTGATATACATGCACCTAAAATGAATGATCACGTTCAAAGTATTATTAATGCAGTCAATGATTTAGACAAATCACATACATTAGTCGGATACATAGACAAAGAAATCCATATCATTAATGTATCAGATGTTATAACATTCCAAGTTATTAATAAAAATGTAACAGCCATTACAAGCAATCAAAAATTCAAACTAAAATTACGACTTTATGAACTAGAAAAACAGTTACCACAACATTTCATTCGCATTTCCAAATCAGAAATCGTCAACAAGTATTACATTGAAAAATTATTATTAGAGCCAAATGGACTTATACGTATGTATCTTAAAGATGCACACTACACATATTCTTCTAGACGTTATTTAAAATCTATAAAGGAGCGCTTATCAATATGAAAAATTTGAAAAACTCATTATTTATTAGCTTAATCATTGGTTTGTCCCTTTCACTGTTCTTTAGTATGTTATTTGCAGACGGCAAATATTATCCACTGAACCCACAATCAACTATTGGCATATTGTATTATACGCATTTCACAGAAACTACCGTAATGTTGATTTCTATCATTTTATGGTTACTCATAGGCGTCGTCTTTTTCCTTGGAGATTTTATCTTTAAATACACAGATTGGAGCATTACTAAAGCAACTATAATGCATTTCATAACAACGTATGTCGGATTCTTGCCTTTAGCAATGCTTGCCGGTTGGTTTCCACTAACAGTGCATTATCTAATCATATTCACAATTATCTTCATTGTGGTTTATGTATTAATTTGGATAATTCAATTCTTTAAAAACAAGAACTACGTAGACACTATTAACAAGCAACTGAAACAATTAAAATGATTTTTATTAACCACTAAAAAACGGTAATGTCTATCACATTAAAAAAGACATTACCGTTTCGTTTATTATTTAACTTGTAAATACTTAGTTACTTCTTCATTAATTTTGTGATATAAATCCTCATGATCTGTTAAGCGATAACCAAATGACGGCACCATTTCTTTAATCTTTGGTTCCCATCCTTTGAATTCATCACGATAGCATCGCTGTAAAACATCAAACATAATATCTACAGCTGTTGACGCACCAGGTGATGCACCAAGTAATGCAGCTAATGTGCCATCATCTGACGTAATGACTTCAGTACCAAATTGTAAGTTACCTTTAGAATCCTCAATATCCTTGATTACTTGGACACGTTGCCCTGCTGTAATCACTTCCCAATCTTCATTTTTAGCATTTGGGAAAAAGACTCTTAAATCATCCATACGCTCATCATTAGATAACATCAATTGTGACACTAAATACTTCGTAAGACTCATTTCTTTGATACCTGCAGATAACATCGTCACGATATTATTTGGTTTAACCGATTTAATTAAATCCATATGTGAACCTGTTTTTAAAAATTTAGGTGAGAAACCTGCAAATGGACCAAATAACAATGAACGCTTGCCGTCTACAAAACGTGTATCTAAGTGCGGCACTGACATTGGTGGCGCACCCACTGCTGCTTTTCCGTACACTTTAGCATGATGACGATCAATCACTTCTTGATTTATACAGCGCAGGAATAATCCACTTACAGGGAAACCACCAATATGTTTTGATTGTTTAATCCCAGTCTTTTGGAGTAATGGTAAACTCGCACCGCCAGCACCAATAAATACAAAATCAGATTCATATGTTGTCGTTTCATTAGTTTCTAAATCTTTAACTTTAACTAGCCATACCCCAGATTTCTGTTTCTTGATGTCTAATACATTCTGCTTATATTGAATTCCCACACCACGTTGCTCTAAATTATCAAATAACTTTGCAGTTAACGCACCAAAGTTAACATCTGTACCAGTTTCATCATAAGTTAAAGCAATTGGTTCATCAGACTTACGACCTTCAATCATTAACGGTACCCAAGATTTCATTTCTTCTTCATCTTGCGATAATTTCATTTTTTCGAATAAAATACTTTTCTTTAACGTTGCAACACGACTTTTTATAAAAGCTACATTATCTTCGCCAATGACAAAACTCATGTGTGGCACCGCTTGAATAAAGCGATCTGGGTTATCTAATTGTCCTGTTTTAACTAAATATGCCCAAAACTGTTTTGAAATTTGGTACTGCTCATTTATCTTAATTGCTTTACTACAATCAACTGTGCCATCCTTACCTTCTTTTGTATAGTTCAACTCGCAAAGTGCTGAATGCCCTGTACCGGCATTATTCCATACATTTGAACTCTCTTCGCCAGGTTGTGCTAATTTTTCAAACACTTTAATATTTTTCTCAGGTGATAATTCTTTAAGTAATGTTCCTAATGTTGCACTCATAATACCGCCACCAATTAAGATGACATCTGTTTTGCTATGTTGTGTTGTCATAACAAATACAGTCCCCCTTTTTAAAATGAATAATGGAACGTTCGAGAAATACGACATATTAATACCACTTTAAATCAATAAGTGTCTCAATAGGTTCCCATGGTGATGCTCTATTACTATCTACTATGTATATTAATATTTTATAATAACGAAACTACTTTAATTATATACTTTATGTGCGATAGCACAAAGACAAAACCACAAACCTTAACAGCTATCAACCAATTTAATTTGATTGCTGATTACTCACTATTCATTTTAACATAAAGCGCTACCATTATTATAATGTCAAACTTCTTTCATTAATAATCCATTAAAAAAAGATGAGATGTTAGAAAACATCTCACCCTCTGTATATTTATATTTTGAAATACGTTATTTTATAATAATGACAAGATGAAAGTCCAAATACAGATGAATATTAGTAAACATACACTGTATTTCAATGTCATTTTTAATAATTCTGATTCCTTACCAACTTGTTTTACTGCTGCAGTTGCAATTGCAATTGATTGTGGTGAAATCAATTTTGCCGCTACACCACCAACTGTGTTAGCAGATACAAGAAGTGAACCACTTGTTCCAATTTGTTGTGCAACAGAAGCTTGAATTGGTGCAAATAATGAGTTGTTATTTACAACTGATCCTGTCATAAACACACCTATCCAACCTAAGATTGGTGATAGAACTGGGAAGACATTACCTGCTTTAGCAATACCTTGACCCATTGCTGCACTTAAACCACCATAAGTTGTGATTTTAGAAATTGCTAAGATGAAACAAATTGTAAGAACTGGTAACCACAACTCTTTAAATGTAACGCCGAATAATCTACCAGCATCTTTAAAGTTAACCTTTTTAGACATTAAAATTGTAATAATAATAGTTAATAAAATAGCTGTACCTGTTTGTCCAATAATATTTAAAGTCAATACTAATGGTTTATGTGTAACTTCGCTGATTGTTCCAGGTAAGTTGAATTTAAATACTAATGATGATAAAGCACCATTTGGTAAGAATAAGTTTTTAAAGAATGGCGCACTCCAAATCATTACAATGACTGTTAATACAATGAATGGACTCCATGCATGTAATACTGCTTTTGCAGAATGTGCTTTTGCAGGTTCAATTTCTTCATCTTTATTAACACGATAAATGTGTTTTGGTTGGAATTTTTTAGAAAATACTGCTAATGCTAACATTGTTAATAACGGTGGAATAATATCTGCTAATTCAGGTCCACTGAATACAGTTAATAATCCTTGAGTAAGTGTATAAGTGATTGAAACTACTAAAATTGCTGGTAATGTTTCTTTAACACCTCTAAAACCATCAATAATAAAGATAAGTAAGAATGGAATAATGAAATTTATGATTGCCAATGTTAAAGTTGCTGATTGAGAAACACCTAATACTGAAACATCTCCAGGTAATTTCAACGTTTCTACAACACCTACAGGGATACCAATCGCACCAAAAGCACCAGACGCTGCATTTGCGACTAAACATAACATCGCAGCTTTTAATGGATTAAATCCTAATTGTGTTAATAAAAGTGCACAAATTGCAATTGGTACACCAAATCCTGCTGCACCTTCTAAAAATGCGTTGAATGCAAATCCAATAAGTAAAACTTGAATACGTTGGTCTTGTGAAATATTTGTAATACTATCTTGAATTGTTAAAAATTGTCCAGATTCAACAGTAATTTTGTATAACAATACTGCCATCATAACGATATAGCCAATCGGAATGATACCTTGGAAGAAACCTTCGACTACTGCACCAGAAGCGATACCAACTGGCAATTTGAAAAATGGTATTGCAATTAGTAATGTTACAACAAGTGTTGTAATAGCTGCATAAATACCTTTCATTTTAAAAACCGTTAAACATAGTAAAAACAGTACAATCGGTATTGCTGCAATTAAAGACGATAATAATAAATTATCAAATGGGTTAAACGTATTTACTAACATAGGCTGACTCTTCTTTCCATAAAGTAGTAGTGTAATTGCTTCATTAAAATCATGCTCTGGCTATAGCATTTTGTTATCGATAACATTTTACAGAACAGTGAGATTAATGTGATTTTTTTCACAATTAAAATATACCATTTTTTCAGACTATTAACAATATCACTTTCCTATTTAATTGTTTTATTTTTCATTTTAAATCTGTTCATCAAAATGAATTGTACTTAATGTAATGAAGTAACTTATACTATTCATGAATTTTACATAAGACCGTGCTAAAATAAGGAAGATACTACGATGAGAAATGGAAGTTATAGCAATGATTAAACAGATAAATGTTTCTAATATGCAAAAGTTTGAATCTCAATTAATGAAAGCTCAATCTGAAGGTTATACACATGTCGTTCCATATGCCAATGAGATAATGATTTATCAATCTATGTTAGATGCGGTTCAATTATATCCTAAGTCTATCGTGGTTGATTATACTGTGGATGGACAATACAAAAATGATTGTCACTATTTCGGTCAATCATCGATCAACATTGCCGATTGGGCTCAAAACAATAATTATTATCCTAACCTGATATATGCGATTCAACAGACTCTTGATTTAATACATTATTACTCTGTAGAAACGATTTTCGATTTAGCTTTATTGACACTTCTGAAAGGTGATTTATCAATCGATGGTCATGTCGTTTTTGATTTTAAAGCCCCTTTAGCAACAAGTGCTTCAATATGGGAAACTATTAAAACTATTGAAGATTTTGATATGATGTCTCAGTTTTATTTGAATAAAATGGCTTATATTGATCATCATCCTATACCTTTTCGCAACCTTTTTATCGAGGATTCACAACAACTTAATTCGCCAGATAATTGGTTGTATTCTACCAAGTTTATGCTACCTAAATGGTTATATAAAATAGCAAAGCAACGTGCTGATAACAAACAATTACAAAACTTCGGCTTGTATACGAAGCAACCAAATGTTTTAAAAGATCACATCGTTTTTATCGGTGATCATCATCAATATATAGGTAATTCAAAATATTTATTTACTTACTTCGTTAAACATAATCCAATGACTGCCTGTTATTTTGTTACTGACGATCGTCGCGGACCACATTTCATATCACCTAAGTCTGAAAGAGCTGACGAATTGATTAACAGCGCACGCGTAGTTATAGTTGAAAATGATATACCTGAAACGTTACAACCAAACGGTACTTTAATTCAATTACATCAAGGCACACCAATAATGCAATTATTTTTAGATAGTAAAGAGCCTATTAAAAATATAGAAACACCTTTTTATCGTGCTAAAAGGTATAATCGCTGGTTGCAATTCGATTATGTTATACATTCTGCTGATGATATTAGCCACTTTTATCAAACGGCTTTTCCTAGTCACCAAGCAAATGTATTGGCTTATGGTAATCCTAAACACCAATATTTACTACAAAAGCGTAACGAAAGTACTACTCAACAACAGTATAAGAAATCGTTTAAAATAAATGATCAAAAACCAGTTTTATTATACGCACCTATTGGATTAGTGAGTGCGCAACAATTACCACTATCAGATGCTTTATTCAAAGCCTATCATGTTGTGGTTCAGGGTGTTGATGAAGCGATGTTACCAGAAGAGGCGCTTGTTGCACCAAAGTATCTTAGTGCTCAAGACTTAATTCTAATGTCTGATGTCGTTATCACTGATTACTCAAATATAATATTTGATGCGATGGCTATAGACAAAACAGTAGCATTATACACTCCAAATCACAGTCAATACATTGTGTCTCAAGGTGTTAACGAAGATATTTGGCGTCATCTATCAAAAATTTGGTATACAGACCGACAATTATTAATTAATAATTTAATTTCCCAGGCAATACCAGTGATTAAATATCCACAAATACAACATAAAGAACAACCATTAGAATCTATTTCACAACTTATATTGTCTAAGATGACATCTAATCAATAGTGTTTAAATTTCTCAGTGGCTGTGAATGAGGTTTAAAAGTGCTATAAAACGTAAACTTTTATACTTTAAAATACGCAAAAAACGGTAAACCCTAATTCATATTATAGAGTTTACCGTTTTATTTTTTTAACTTGCATCATAGTTATATTAACATTATTGTTGGTAGTTTGGATCAGTAACCATTGCTTGTCCAGTATAATCAACCGTTACAATTGAATATTTTCCATTTGCATTTGGGTCTTTAAAACTAAACACATACTTATAGTTGCCATTATGTTCTTCAATAGAATAATCATTATACACTTTATTATTACTACCAAATTTATTTGCTTCATTATTAGCCGCATTTAAAGCTGTTTGGAAATTTGGCAATTGCTGTAAAGCTTGAGTTTTATTTCCATTAAACGGATAAATTTGACGTGCAACCGGCGCGGCATTTTGTCCATAATATGGTGCAACGTAACTTGATTTTTGATTATTATTCGCTTGATTATTACTTGATTGGTTATTATTTGTTTGGTTTTGGTCATTGTTTGTTGCATTTGAATTAGATTGTTGCTGGTTATCGTTTGCACTATTATCTTTATTATCTTTGTTTACGTCTTTACTATCATCTTTCTTATCTTTAGATGAATCATTTGTTTTTTTATCTTGTTGTTCAGTTTTCGCTTTATCATCTTTTTCTTTATTACCGTCTTTTTGTTGGTCACTATCTTGACCACATGCAGCTAAAAATAATGATAATGCTAGTAACCCTGTAACTAATCTTTTCATACATATCTCCTCCTATAATTCGATATTCATTGAATAATCTTGAAATACATATCTACCATGTGTATCTTTTCATGGCTTGTTACCAAAGACGTCAACATTAATATGATCTGAATTATCACAATATCCATAACTACAATCTAAGGTTCTTTTTATTATACCCTAATTTTTGTTCATTATTATTTAATTTTTGTGAATTTTATGTTTTCTATAACTTTAATTATTTTACTTTAACAATTCATTACGCATTTAGCATTTCAAGGTATACACAATATTTATTACTATGATTTCATTTTATCTGCTGCAAAAACAATCATTATAACTCTTTTTCCATAATTAAATCTGTATCCGTTACATCACCTGTTTGAAAATGATGTTCACCAACCACTTTAAATCCATGATGTTTATAAAATGCTTGAGCACGAGGATTATGCTCCCAAACTCCTAGCCAAATTTTATGTTTATTATGTTCTTGAGCAATTTTTTCGGCTAATTCTATCAATTGTGAACCTCTTCCGCCACCTTGAAAGTCTTTCAAAAAATATATGCGCTGCACTTCTAAATAGGTCTCCCCCATTTCTTCAGTTTGAGCACTATTAATATTCATCTTTATATAACCAACTTTCGCACAATCTTCTTGATAAAAATAATGAAATGAATCTACATGGTTAATCTCTTGTGTAAATTTTTCTACAGTATAATTGTCTTTAAAAAATTGATCAAAATCTTTGTCATCATAGTAAGAACCAAACGTGTCATAAAATGTTCTAGTTGCTAATTCAACTAATTCACTAGCATCTTGTTTTGAAATTTCTTTGATTATCCCAGCCATATAAATCCTCCAATAAACAGTGATCGAATCAAAATATTACTTATGTTATTTTTCAGCCAAAACTATTTAAAAATACATTAACACAAATCAATTACAAATTGTATTGATTGTGTGTAACATCAATAAATGATACATTTATTCCAGTAAAATGGCCGTATTTTCAAAAGAGAAAAAGAGAGGATGTATCGTTGTGATAGAAACATTTAAAGCATTTGTAATTGATAAAGATGAGAGCGGTAAAGTAACACCAACTTTCAAACAATTATCGCCTACTGATTTACCTAAAGGAGATGTGCTGATTAAAGTACATTACTCTGGTATAAATTATAAAGATGCTTTAGCGACTCAAGATCATAATGCAGTCGTAAAATCGTATCCTATGATTCCAGGAATAGATTTAGCTGGAACAATTGTTGAATCCGAAGCACCAGGATTTGAGAAAGGAGAACAAGTAATTGTAACGAGTTATGACCTAGGTGTTAGCCATTATGGCGGTTTTAGTGAATATGCGCGTGTAAAATCAGAATGGATTATCAAGCTTCCTGATACTTTAACATTAGAAGAATCAATGATATATGGCACAGCTGGTTATACTGCCGGTTTAGCAATTGAAAGACTTGAAAAAGTTGGAATGAATATTGAAGATGGTCCTGTACTCGTTCGCGGTGCTTCAGGTGGTGTCGGTACTTTAGCAGTACTCATGCTTAATGAACTTGGTTATAAAGTTATCGCAAGTACAGGTAAACAAGATGTTAGCGATCAATTACTTGAACTTGGTGCCAAAGAAGTTATCGATCGACTTCCTGTTGAAGATGATCATAAAAAGCCACTCGCATCATCAACTTGGCAAGCTTGTGTAGACCCTGTTGGTGGCGAAGGTATTAATTATGTTACAAAGCGTTTAAATCATAGTGGGTCAATTGCAGTTATTGGTATGACTGCCGGTAATACTTATACTAATTCTGTATTCCCTCACATTTTAAGAGGTGTAAACATTTTAGGAATTGACTCGGTATTTACTGCTATGAAATTAAGACAGCGCGTTTGGCGTCGTCTTGCAAAAGATTTAAAGCCTGAAAATTTACATGAGATCAAGCAAGTTATTACATTTGATGAACTTCCAGAACAACTTAACAAAGTAATTAATCATGAAAATAAAGGCCGCATTGTTATCGATTTCGGTGTAGATAAATAGTATTCATGAAAAAGACATCCCGTTTTGCGAGATGTCTTTTTATTTTTAAAACTTAATATACATTCCACCTGAATCTGGTTCGGTAGGTATAAATCCAAATTTTGTATATAATTTATCCGCTGGGTAGTCTGCGATCAGACTAACGTATGCACTTTCGACAGATACACTTTTAATATACTTCATAATATGTTCCATAATTTGACTGCCGTAACCTTGACCTTGGTAACTTTTCAAAACTGCAACATCAACAATTTGAAAAACAGTTCCTCCATCGCCAATCACTCTACCCATACCAATTAACCGATCTTTATCATACAAGGTTACTGTAAATAAGGCATTAGGTAATCCTTTTTCAGCTGCTTCGCGCGTTTTTGGACTCATACCTGCATTAATCCTTAATGCGCAATAATCCTCGCAAGTCGGAATATCATATGTCACTTTAACCATTATTTACCCCACTTTTCATCACACAATATATCAACCTAGTATAAATGTTTATTTACAATAGTCTTATTCGCTTCTTTAAACACTTCATGATGACTTGAAACATAACCCTCTGCATTCGCATCTGGTTGGATATATGTTTTAGCAAGGTTCGCTGCATTTGCACCATCACTAAATGCACTTGCAATTAGATGTGATTTTGCATCATGATAAACAATATCTCCACACGCATAGATACCAGGTATACTAGTTGTCGTATTACCAAATCCTTTAACACGACAATCATCATGCATATCTAGCTTTGAAGATGTTTCACTCAATAATGTATTACAACGATCAAACCCATGACTAATAATGACATCGTCAAATTTAACTGTATGCGTATCGCCACTTTCAACATGTTCCAAAACAACTTCACTTATATGCGTTTCATCATCATTGCCGACCAAGTATTTAATACGTGTTTTTGGGCATAGTTTCACATTTAAATCTGTCACCAACGTTTTCATCGCTTCATGACCACTTACATCTTCTTTTCGATAAACAACTGTCACGCTTTTAGCAATCTTGGCAATATCATGCGCCCAATCCAATGCTGTATTTCCTCCACCTGATATTAATACATCTTTATCTTTGAAACGTCTGTAACTTTGTACAACATAATGTAAATTAGTTAATTGATATCTCTCTACACCTTTAACATCTAATTGTTTTGGATTAATAATACCCGCACCAATTGCAATGATAACTGCTTTCGATGTATATATTTCTCCCGCTTCTGTTTCAACTTCGAAATGACGTTCTGCCTTTTTCCTAATATCTACCACACGTTCATTCAAATGAACTTCCGGTTTAAAATATAATCCTTGCTTAATTGTATCTTTTAAAATTTCATGACAAGGTTTTGGCGCAATGCCGCCAATATCCCAAATAATTTTTTCAGGGTAAATTCTCATCTTACCCCCTAATTCAGATTGAACATCTATCAATCTTACAGACATATCTCGCAATCCAGCATAAAAGCTTGCATACAAACCAGACGGACCGCCACCAATGATTGTAACGTCTTTCATTATGTGCCTCCTATGACTCTCTATATTCATTTCTTTCATTAACGTGCTCAAATTGATAATTATTATCATTTAAAGCCATTATACTATTAATATTTATATTGTTAAAATAAATCGCATAGTTAGCCATGAATTATCAATAACTATCCCATCACAATATAAAAACACACCTTTCAAAGTAAGAAACAAAAATGTTCCTTTGAAAGATGTGTATATTTTTTAGTTCTAGTTATATTATTTTTTAAAAGACTCATCACGTGGTTCTTTAAGAATTGCTTGTCTTAAAAGGAAAAATAGCAACAATAAACCTGCAAGCATACCTGTGTGCCCAATACCTGCAAAGCCTGAAAATGCTTCTGGAGAGTATGATTTACCAGTGACTTGGAAGAATCCTTTTGTCACCATCATACCTATAGTAACGATAACACCTATGTTATATACATAGAAGAACCAGTTAAATAAGTAGTAACTTGATAATTTAAATAACTTCTCCAATGGTAATAATATTAAAAACATAAACATACCTAAAATAAGTGTATGTGTGTGTACAAGTGATAATTGTGTTGTACCAGTAAAATCATATGCTTTTGTTAGCTCTCTATAGAAAAAGCCACTAAATAAACCTATGATCATATAAAAAAGAAATGAATATAATAACCTACGCATTTTGAATCCTCCCTCACCTTTTCATTATATCCGATTATACCTATTATAACAGTGACAAAAAAGCGAAGATATGACACAACTGAATTTGGTTTAGCACATAGTATGACAGCTAAAATAACTTTACATCAAGCGCTATACAAATAAAATAGCTATACCATGACGCTCGCTACAAACGTCTTGTATAGCTATTATTTCTATTTATTAAATTATGACGGCACTTCAGTACGTTTTGTGCTATGTTTTCTAACAATAGCTGAAACTAAACTTGATACAGCGCCAAAAATCATAAACCCTATAAACATCCACATTGTACTATTTAATTCAATATGATGATTCAAGTATAATAGTTCTCTTACACTTGTTGCATAGTGTGTGAATGGATTCCAATCATATACATATTTTTGATAACTTTCAGGCAACATTTGTTTAGGTAACGTTACAAGTTGCATACTAAAGAACATTAAAATGAAGAAAATTGGAACTGACTTCATACCTAGCCATACCATAACACCTAAAATAAGGCCCACGAAACCAAGAATCGCAAATGCTACAAAAATTGCGATACGATTTGGATGGTCAAAATCAAATCCTTGAACGCCTTGCATGAAATAAATATAAACAAAGCTACCTGCAAATGCTGCAACAACTGCAAATATCATCTGTCCAATTGAAGCAATGATACGATGTTGCACGACGATATTGTTACTAGTTCTAAATGCAAAGAACAATAAGATAGACGTTACGATTGAACCTATCCAAATTGGCATAAACATTAGGAATGGTGCATTACCACCTGCTTGGTGATCTTTAACTTTATTAAGTTTTTCATTATCCACTTTTACTGGATTCGTCAAACCATTGATGTCCGCGGCATTGACTTTAACATTTTGACTCGTTAATGTTTCCAAACTTTGCTTCGTAATTTGAGCATTAATATTATCACCCATACCAGTTAACACAGCTGATGCAATTTGTGAACCTTGTAAGCTTGATCCTTCACTTACAATCGTTTTAAATTTAGCCTGCTTAACCTCTACTTGTTGATTCCCCATTTTTTGTTTCATTTGTTGAACCACTTGTGGCGGAATTTCACCTGAAGCAACTTTTTGTTGCATTTCTTCTTTTTTACTATCCATAACTACTTTTTGTGTTTTACTCATAGCATCTTTTGAAAAGTCTTTATCAATAATAGCTACTCCAAAGATTTTTTGATCTTTCAAATCTTTTTCAAGGTCTTTTTCACTATCAACCTTAACCCATTTAATTTTATTAGAATCACTATCTAATAATTTATCCTCTAATTTTTTACCAATGTTAATATTTTTATCTTGAATCGTTGTACCTTTATCCTCGTTTAATATACCAATTGGTAAATCTTTTGGTTTAGGATTATATGCAGGATAAAAAGCTAAAGAAAAGATTACCAAGATAATCATAGTTGCTATTGGTGCAATCCATAATAATTTATTTTTAAATATATTCATTTTATTAATTACCTCCTTATTAGACAATGTGTTGAATATTTCGCATGTTGTCTATTATAATATGTAAGTGGGAATAAACAATACACAATGTTCATCAATACGTTTATTAATAGACAAATACACCCACATTGTTCAATAACACGAGGAGGTTGATTTATTTTTGAAAGAAGATAGGCGAATTAGAAAGACAAAGTCCTCCATTAAACAAGCGTTCACTAAATTACTACAAGAAAAAGATTTAGAAAAGATTACCATTCGCGACATAACAACACGCGCTGATATCAATAGAGGGACATTTTACTTACATTACGAGGATAAATATATGTTACTCGCAGATATGGAAGATGAGTATATTTCAGAACTAACGACATATACTCAATTTGATTTGTTACGCGGTTCTTCAATTGAAGACATTGCGAATACTTTTGTAAATAATATACTCAAAAATATTTTCCAACATATTCATGATAATTTAGAGTTTTATCATACTATTTTACAATTGGAACGCACGAGTCAATTAGAATTGAAAATCAATGAACATATTAAAAATAATATGCAACGTTATATTAGTATCAATCATTCCATCGGAGGCATTCCAGAGATGTATTTTTACAGTTACGTTTCCGGAGCAACAATTTCAATTATTAAATACTGGGTAATGGACAAACAGCCCATTTCAGTTGATGAATTAGCTAAACATGTGCATAATATTATTTTTAATGGTCCATTAAGAATAATGGCAGAAAACCGTTTGCATAAATCAAACCTTGATTCAGTAACTTAAGTAATACTCGCTTTTCCTAAATCCTTTAGAAAGGAACTATATATCATGATTACTTCATTCAGACATTCTGAAGATATAGATAAACATATTATAAAAACACCATTAGATCATACAGCGTCATGGATTAATGTAGTAGAACCAGACCGAGAAGAAATTGAAAATCTTATGGAACAATATAATATACCTGAAGACTTTATACGTGACCCTTTGGACTCAGAAGAAAGTTCCCGTATTGAATATGACGAAGATACTGGTTACTCATTAATCATTATTGATTTACCTATCGTCAATTCAACTAATCGTAGCGTTCTATCTTTTGTAACGATTCCATTAGGCATTATTATTGGCAACGGTATTATCGTAACAGTTTGTGACGCTGAAAATGAATTTTTAGAAAATTTACCTAAGCGTGATATTAATTTAAAATTTCACAGCAGATTTGCATTAGAAATTTTAACTACTATTGCCGACCATTATAATCGTAACTTACGATTACTTAATAAAAGTAGAATTCGTATTGAGAAAGAACTAAAAAATAACATTACTAACAAACAACTTTTCAAATTAATGGAAGTTGAAAAAAGTTTAGTATACTTTTTAGCTGCCTTAAAAGGTAACGATACAATTATTAAAAAGTTATTCCGTTTACCTGCAATTAAACGTTTTGAAGAAGATGAAGAATTACTAGAAGATTTAATCATTGAAAATAACCAAGCCATCGAAACAACAGAATTACATCAACGTATCTTAGAAAGTATCACAACATCATACGCTTCCTTATTATCTAATGATATGAATACGATTATGAAGACATTAACACTTTTCACGGTACTATTAACGTTACCAACGCTCGTATTTAGTTTCTTCGGTATGAATGTGCCGTTGCCAATTGATGACCATAGTTATATATCTTGGATTATTGTGGTAGGTATTTCATTAATTCTTGTCGTAATTGTTAGTATTTTCTTATGGCGTAAACAGAAATTATAACTAAATTAAAAGGTATGACAGCTTAAAGTTTCATCCTATTGCATTTGCAATGACTGATACTTTGATTACTGTCATACCTCTTTTTTTATTCTACAACTTCTTTATTTGCTTTTCTTTTCGATAAAATTAAAGTAACTGTTATGGCAACGATGAATGATATTGTCATACCAACAAAGTAGTGTAACCATCCTGCATGTACTGGATTGATTGAAATAAATCCAGGCAATCCAGCAGTTCCTAATGCGATTGCTTTAACCTTGAAGAAAGCAATATATGCTGAACCAATACCTGATCCAACGATAGCGCCAATAAATGGATATCTTAGTTTTAAGTTAACACCAAACATAGCCGGTTCTGTAATACCAAGTAATGCTGAAATACCTGCGGCAGATGCCACACCTTTTAACTTCTTATTTTGTTTAATAATAAAGAACGCTGCAATTGCTGCACCACCTTGTGCAACATTAGACATTGTCGCAATCGGGAATATAAATGATCCACCCGTTTTAGTGGCATCTGCAATTAATGTCGTTTCTACAGCTATAAAGCTATGATGCATACCTGTAATAACAATCGGAGCATACAATAATCCGAATATTAATCCACCAATTGCACCACCAAATTCATAAAGCCATGTTAAACCATCTGATAACCAGTAACCTAATTGTCGAGTGATTGGACCTACAAATGAAAATGTTAGAAATGCTGTTATAAAAATAGATAACAATGGTGTTAACAAATTATCTAACACCGTTGGAATAACTTTGCGTAACCCTTTTTCAATTGAGGCTAAGATATAAGCTGCTACAAGCATAGGTAACACTTGTCCTTGATAACCTACTTGATTAATATGCAAACCAAAAACATCCCAATATGGAATAGCCTTACCTGCTTCAACTGCTTTTGGGAAATCGTATGCGCTCATTAGCGATGGATGAACTAGTATCATACCTAATGCAGCACCTAAAAATGGATTGCCACCAAAGCGTTTTGCTGCACTAAATCCAATTAAAATTGGTAATAATGTAAATGGTGCATTCGCAAAAACATTTATCATTTCAGCTAATCCAGCAAATTGACTATATACATCTATCAATGATTTACCTGAAAAGAATAAATCTTTCGCAGTCAAAATGTTATTTAACCCCATTAATAAACCACCAGCAACGATGGCTGGTATAATCGGAACAAAGATATCTGAAAGCATTTTTACAAATCGCTGTAACGGATTCATATTTTTAGCAGATTGTGCTTTGACTTCCGAAGTGGTTGATGCTTCTTTTCCAGTTAATTTTTCCAGTTCACTAAATACTTTATTGACTGTACCAGACCCAATAATAATTTGGTATTGTCCCCCAGTAGAAAACGTCCCTTTAACTACATCCATATTGTTTAGCGCCTCTTCATTTACTAAACTTTCATCATTTAAAACTAATCGTAGTCTCGTTGCACAATGTGCCATTGCATCTAAATTCTCTTCTCCGCCTATCGCGTTCAAAATTTCTTCTGCGGATTGCTTATAATTCATATATTTAGCCTCCTAATTAGAACCGGTTCCATTTATTCCACTTTATTGTAACCGGTTCCAAAAATATTTGCAACACTCTATTATCATTTTATATAAACACCTACACCATTTTTGATAGCGCATTCATTTTTATTGCTATACTACATGCATGTATATTAACATTAATTATCGGAGGTAATTTTATGAAAGAACGTGGCTATATCGAACAGCTTTGGCGTGAGGAAAAATATCATGTATTGTTACACAGTCAACAGTCTTACCAAATGATAAGGAATGCTTTAAAAACGGATTTATCACTTCATCAAGTTCAACAAATGATTGATGATGCTTTGTTAATTGAACCGAGTATAGGAAGTGTATGTAATGCTTTTGATCATATGTGGGGATATTTTAAAAAATGTGCGAATGAAGAAGAAAGACAACAATCAAAACTACTTAAAGCTGATTTTATTAATGGTAAAATCGACACCCAAACTTTATTAGATTTTTTAGCAGAACTTGCTAATAAATATGATGTTCAATATTTACTACAAAGTCGTGTTTTAAACACAAAAAGAAAGAGATAGATTGAAACTTTAGTTGTAACGGACAAATAGTAGTCATTGGAGTTCAGCAATTCATACTTTGTACTAAAGTTTACTATAATCTATCTCTCAAGGTTTAAATGTACATATCTATATTAAAATGCGTTTCATGATGTTAGAAGATACCATACA
The DNA here is from genome assembly GCF_017151935.1 of Staphylococcus sp. EG-SA-14. NCBI lineage: Bacteria > Bacillati > Bacillota > Bacilli > Caryophanales > Staphylococcaceae > Staphylococcus > Staphylococcus sp. EG-SA-14. The sequence continues at coordinate 97,896 of NZ_JACVZM010000001.1, forward strand.
CATTTAATTAGTTACAGCATAAATCAATTTATACCCTTAATTATTACATTGTTTATATTTTAAATTCGGGGGAGTAATTTTAAGTAATATCTTGTTGCTGCTAATTCTATTGTTAATAAATTGATATTAGATGTAGAAATTGAGTGTGAAAGTTAATAATAGATGATTTAGCTAGTAACATAATTAATTCATATATAGTCAAAAAGTTCTGTTAGATACTGTTCTTGATGAATATTCTTTGATGTTAGGTGTTAGCTATTCTAGATGAGTTTCTTAGATGTGGATGCCTGTCTTGATGAAGTTATCTATGATGTTAATATAATACTTGATGTTGATTCTTAGATGTTAGTGCGATTTCAAGATGCTGATTCTTTGTTGTTGCACTATCTTGGTGACGTTTCTAGTTGTTTATAGTTATCGCATCTCTTGATGTAAAATCTAAGATGTTTATGCATTTCTAGATGTTAATTCTTCGCTGCTTAAGAATTATCTTGATGGTAAATCTAGTTGTGCCATGCATTTTCTCATGATGAATCTAAGGTGTTAATTCATTGATGTGTGCTGTTTCTTGTTGCTTCATTATCTTGATGGTGAATTTCGTTGTCTAATGCACTTTTTCAAATGATTATTCTAATTGTTACGGCAATAACTAGATGGATTTTCTTAGATGTTCACTTTTCTAGATGTTTATACTTATCTTGATGTTTTCTAAACAGAACTTTTAAACGCTTTATTTTTTAGTAGATTGTTTAAAATTTCTTAGTTGATGGTTATTGTTGTTGATTTGAATAATTTGTAGCGAATATTTTGTAACAGGGCTACTAAGAATTTTTATAACAAGAAGTGATTTCAATCGTACTAATTTTCAGCGTTTGATGACAAAAGTGTATGTCCAAACTTAAATAATGGCGATAAAATTTAAGTCATGGGTACATTTAATGTTTTTTGATTCAAACTTCCATTTTGGTCAATTTGCTTTTTTTATAACATAGTTGAATATCAATAAAAGATTAGCAAGTTAGTTCAAAATGGCTATGTATTGTTTTTTGAAATACATAGGTTTGAAATCTATATTAATTATGCACCAAATAATTTAATTAGACTCTATCGAAAATTTCCAAATTTTGCTTACTATCTTTCTAATTTTACTTTTATATTGTGCACAATGCATAAAAACAAGCGTTTTCCTAGGAGTTTTCATTAATTTCTTTTATTTTTCACTATTACCTTTTCAAAAATATTCAACTATAATAGGTATACTATCCATGATTTTAAAAATTTCCATGTTTTACATTTAAATGATAGATTTCAATATATATTAGGCAGGAGAGAGAAATATGACATGCCAACTTAAAATACATCATACATTATCGACAATACCCAGTCGTAATATTAATAATATTATGGTGCTATTTTCACTTACAAGTAAACTCAATATTACGATTAATGGTGAAACCAAAGACGTAAGTAATTATATTATCTTAATTAACCATGGTGATATTTATAATATTAACCACGGCGAAAATATAATCGAATTAATGATACCCGTTTTTTATTTTTATCAACAAGATGATGATTTCTTTAATGGTTATTTAGATCGTCATTTATTACAATCAAGTAATTATATTAAGTCATTAATTGCCGATTTAATCAGTACACCAACAAGTTCTTCTTTAATGGGGAAAAATATAGGTCAAAGTATTATAGACACTTTACTTAAAGAAGCTTTTATAAGAATAGATCATGAATATTTACCAAATATTGCTTTAAGCAATCCGGTGTTCATAGACTGTGTAAACTATATTCATGACAATATTGATGCGCACTTGTCTTTAAAAGATATAGCGATGCATTGCAACATCTCTGAATCATATTGTTCTAATCTTTTTGTTCGATATTTGAGTATGAATTTTAAAGATTATTTTACAAGTATTAAACTTGTTAACGCCATCAATTTATTACTTTCTACAAAACATTCTATTACAACTGTTTCTGAATTGGCCGGTTTTAACAGTCATACAAATTTTGCAAATCAATTTAAGAATTACTTGCATTTTAGTCCTAAACAGTTCCGTTCACTCGTTTCCAAGATTACTGAACCACCACAAATACACTTCCAACAAGATAACGTATCACAATTCACTGAGTTAATTTCAACAATTGATTTAACAGCTCAACTGGCTACAAATACAACAGATATTCATATAGATGATTTTAATCCGAAAGATCGAAGTCAGCGTGCCAAAGTATTTGTTCGATTTAGTAATTTCAATGAACTATTTCAATTTATTTTCAATGAATATTACGATATTAACTTTGAGCACTTACCAAAACCTGTCGTTTTCATTGACGATATTCACGATATTGAGATTAGCCAAACGAATTACAACCTGTTAAATAGATGTTTTGAAAAGCTTTTCGAAAAAAATATAGGTTTAGCAATCGCTATTAAATCAACACAACAATTCGAAACGATGAAGCAATTAATACTCACATTTTTACAAGGCAATCAAGACTATAAGACAAGCAAGAAATTAGTTAAATTTATGCTCGTATTTTGCTCTAATTCTATGACAGCAGAAGAAATTCATTTATGTCATCTTAAAATTAAAAACAAAAATAAAGAAATTAAATATAGTGTGACAGTCGATGGCTTTTTAGAAACTTATTCAACCGTGGAACAAGTTTATGATGTCATGCAGCGTCTTAAATTCCATTATTACTTTATTGATATTGAAAATTCAAAAACTGCAACACATCTTATCACTAAAAACCAACACTATCATCAAACTGACACTCATTTTGAACAGTATAAGAAATTTATTTTAGATTCAGGTATATCATCAACACAATTTGTATATAATAACCTGTCTGTAAGCGGATTTAAATATACTAATGATGGTAAGAATCCAATTCAATTATCTGACATAGTGTATCACTTAATCGCATTATTACGATATGGCGGTGGCATTAGCTATCAATTATTAGATGACCATTCAAATTATATTTCCTTGTACAACAAATATGGTAGTCCCCTACCATTAATGCATTTATATAAAATGTTTAGACCTTTTGTTAATGAAGATATTGAAATTACAAATAATTATGTATTGAGTCGTAAAGATAATAACTACCATTTCTTATTATTCAATAAAATTAATGATCGATATATGTCAGACGTAAAACAAGATTTCATTTTCCATAATGAATTACCTCAAGACTCTTTGATGATTATTAAAACATTGAATCATGAACATGGTTCAATTCAACATTTGCTTCCAATAAGCGATCAACTTGTTTATATAGAAAAAGAAATTTTAGATGAATTAGACAAAACGAATTACCCTAAAACGGAGCTTGCAGTTCAAGAAGAAACTGGTCGTACATTTGAACTCAAGTTAAATCACGACGAGGTTAAATATATTTGCTTTAAACCAAGCTAAATACTAACAGTCCTCTTGTGTTTAGTTTCTTACGTTAAAGGCTATTTATATCATAAGGAGATGATATGTAATGAGTAACTCACAAGCAATTCAAGCAATTGAAAACGTGTTAGCAACGTCAAAAGTTGGTGTATTATCAACTGCATATAATAATAAACCTAATAGTAGATATATGGTCTTTTATAATGATGGTCTTATTTTATATACTAAAACGAATATCCATTCTGCTAAGGTCAAAGAAATTAAAGATAATCCAGCAGCATATGTTTTGTTAGGCTACAATGATACGACAAATCGCAGTTTCGTTGAAATGGAAGCCACGATAGAAGTAGTTACTGATCAAAAAGTAATCGATTGGTTATGGGAGACTCAAGATAAAAGCTTTTTCAGTTCAAAAGAAGATCCAGAACTTTGTGTTTTAAAGGTGACACCACAATCTGTTAAATTGATGAATGACAAATCATTAGATACACCTATCAAAATCGATTTATAACACAAAGTATATATAGGAAATAACTTTTATGAATTCTAGATATAACAATGTTAAATACTTAAAATAACTCGCTATAATTAAAGTGTTTAATATGTTTACAATTCAATTTGCAATGTATTGTTTTTTAGACACACTTTATTCACATTTAACGTGATTAGGGTGTGTCTTTTTAAATTAATTTTATGTAATATAAATACTGCATTTGCAAACTGTTGCACTTTTAGGTATAACAGAATTAACTACATTTAAGGAGATTGATGAACCATGAAAAAGAAAAAAGGTTTTGGTCTTGGTATTAGTTTAATCGCCATCATGTTAATTGTATGTATTGTATTAGTAATCATGATGATGACTGGCGGAAAGAAAGATACATACTATGGAATTATGAAAGATAATACTACTATTGAAAAAATGATTAGTGAAAAAGATGAAAGTATTGAAAAAAATGTTAAATTACCTTCAGATTCAGATGTTAAAGTTAAAAAAGGTGATTTTGTAATTGTTTATAAATTAGCAGATTCAGATAAAATTGTTAAAGTTAAAAAAGTTGACCATGACGATGTACCACATGGTTTAATGATGAAAATTCATGACATGGGCAAAATGCACATGAAACACTAATTGTAATTTAAATTACAAATTTTAGTTGCCATCAAGGTATATACGAGTAAAAGCAGCGGTAAGTTGATTTCCAATTTGGAATCATTTTACTGCTGCTTTTTATATTTGAAATACTTTCATATTGAATAGCTCCACTTGCCGTTCGCCTGCGCTTTGCGCATGCATAAAAGCCCCTAACAACCTGAGGTCACTGCGCTCCGGTTCGCCTGCGCTTTGCGCATGCATAAAAGCCCCTAACAACCTGAGGTCACTGCGCTTCGGTTCGCCTGCGCTTTGCGCATGCATAAAAGCCCCTAACAACCTGAGGTCACTGCGCTCCGGTTCGCCTGCGCTTTAGCGCATGCATAAAAGCCCCTAACAACCTGAGGTCACTACGCTTCGGTTCGCCTGCGCTTTAGCGCATGCATAAAAGCCCCTAACAACCTGAGGTCACTACGCTTCCGTTCGCCTGCGCTTTAGCGCATGCATAAAAGCCCCTAACAACCAGAGGTTGTAAGGGGCTTTAAATGTCAGATAGTATTTTTTAAATTGATTTTAAATATTCTTGACCTTTTGCTTTGTCATATACGTTTTCCCATTTAGCTATAACGATTGTTGATAATGCGTTACCAATAACGTTTACACATGTACGTACCATATCTAAGATACGGTCAACACCAATAATTAATGCTAAACCTTGTGCCGGTAAGCCCATGGCACCTAATGTTGTTAATAAAACAACGATTGAAGTTCCTGGTACTGCCGCCATACCTTTAGACGTAATCATTAATGTTAACATCAACACAATTTGCTCTGATAATGTTAAGTGCATTCCATACATCTGTGCAACGAATAATGCTGCAATAGATTGATAAAGTGCTGATCCGTCTAAGTTAAACGTATAACCAATTGGTATAACAAAAGAAGTAATTTCTTTTGGAGAACCGAAGTTTTCCATTTTCTTCATCATTACAGGAAGTACAGCTTCCGAACTTGAAGTAGAAAATGCTAAAAGCAATTCACTTTTCAAGATTCTAATAATATTCATGATATTAATACCACACATCCATGCAACTAGTCCTAGTATAGCGAATACAAAGAACACCATTGCAAAGACAACAACTAATACTAATTTTAATAGTGGTAATAATGCGGATGCACCAAATGTAATAATTGTAGTACAAATGAATGCAAACACTCCAAGTGGTGCTAATTTTAAAATTTTATTAATCATCCAGAACACAGCTTCAAGCGATCCGCTTAAAAATTCTTTAACTGGTTCTGCTTTTTTACCTACAGCAGCTAATCCTAATCCAAAGAATACTGCGAAGAAGATAATAGGTAATAATTCACCCTTATTTAAAGCTTCAAAAAAGTTTGTCGGAATAATATGTACAATGGTATCAATAAAATGATTTCCATATGTAGATTGTTCTGCTGCATGTGCAGTTGATTGATATTTAGAAATATCACCTTTAGGTAATTTTGTTGGGTCTAATCCAGCACCTGGTTTAAATAGGTTACCGAAGATAATCCCTAAACCTATTGCGATTGTTGTAATAATTTCAAAGTATAAAATTGTTTTCCAGCCATAACGCCCTACAGTTTTCGATTCCCCAACGTTCGAAATAGAAAGCGCTAGTGAGCAAAATACAACTGGTATAACGATCATTTTAATTAAATTTAAAAATACGTCACCAAATGGTTTAATGTAATTTGCTACGTTTTCTTGTCCATATAATAAAAGTCCTACGACAACACCTAACACTAATGCAATAACAACTTGCATAGGTAGGCTAATTTTTCTCTTGAATAGAGCCATAGTACAAACTCCCCTTCATCTGACATCACTCAATTATATCAGAAAATTGATAATTATCTATAAAAAATTAAAATATTTATCTTTTATAGATGTCAAAAATCACTAATTTCCATACAAAAACTGTTTACCTCAAATAATTAAAATTGAAGGCACTAAACTGTTTCACCAGTTATACGTTACACTATTTTGATGGTTTATAATTTTGATTAAAATATTTATGCTTTGCAGTTTTCAAACTTTTCTTAGTCTCTGTATCAAAGCCTTCAACAAATAATCCTTTATTAGTACTGATTGGTTGCACAACATAAGTTACACCAGGTTCATCTTTAAATGTAACTTCCTTATAGAAGAGACCTTTTTTAGCACTATACTCTGTTTTTTCTGATTTAATTTTATCTTTTAGATTTTTCTCTTCCAAGTAACTGTCAATTAGTTGAATATTCTTATGGCCTTGATATGTTTTCAGACCAAAGAAAAATGCTACTGCAACAATTAATGAAATAAATAATATAATGATAACTTTAATCGCGTTTTTTTTCTTCTTCATTATGTAACTCCTTTTTGCTTATCTATTCAGTATGAACGAATCAATTTATTTAATAAAGAGTTTTTACCAGATTGTAACAAATTTTTTTATTCTCAATATTATTATAGAAATCGAATTACATACACGATGCTTTTAAAAAATTTAATAACAAATTTTATTTTACTATCTATCAAAATAATTGACTACTTTTAACAATTAAGGATGATACAATTACATTTTTTTCAATTTAAAAAATCAGTCATATCAGTAATTACCGATGAAAATACTAAGATATCGATATATTTTGCATTATTTAACATTTAAATTCAATTATAGACAATTCAATAATTGCGATGAAATCAGTACTTGACAACTATTACACTTCATAATATTGTTTATTTTAACAAGGAGTGATTGGATGTATGTAGAAAACAGCTATCTTAGCAAACAGTTGTGTTTTTTATTTTATGTTTCTTCAAAAGAAATAATTAAAAAATACACAAACTATCTTAAGGAATATGATTTAACCTATACTGGTTACATTGTTTTAATGGCGATTGAAAATGATGAAAAACTTAACATCAAAAAATTAGGTGAACGTGTATTCTTAGATTCTGGAACACTGACACCATTACTAAAGAAATTAGAAAAGAAAGATTACGTTGTTCGAACACGTGAAGAGAAAGATGAAAGAAACCTACAAATTTCTCTAACAGAACAAGGTAAAGCAATAAAAAGCCCTCTTGCTGAAATTTCTGTTAAGGTCTTTAATGAATTCAACATTTCAGAACGAGAAGCATCAGATATAATTAATAATTTGCGGAATTTTGTTTCTAAAAATTTTGACTATTCCGACAAAAAATAACTCCCTATCATAAGGTGATGGGCAGAAGTATGCATCGCTATGTTTATTCATTATCTTTATTGCTTGTATAAATCTCGATGCTCAGTTCTTTTGCCCTGATTCCTTATCAGGCACAAATCTACCCATTTATTACTTTTTTATCTCCCCTTTTACTTTAACTTTTTTAATACTACTCATATAATGGCTTTGTAATACAAATTTCTATAATGGAAGTGATGATATTGAACTTCAATCAATTCGAGAATCAAAACTTTTTTAACGGTAATCCAAGTGATACATTTAAAGATTTAGGTAAACAAGTATTTAATTACTTTTCAACACCTTCATTTGTAACGAATATATATGAAACAGACGAATTATATTACTTAGAAGCTGAACTAGCAGGTGTAAATAAAGAAGATATTAGTATCGATTTCAATAATAATACGCTCACTATTCAAGCTACTAGAAGCGCAAAATACAAATCTGAACAACTCATTTTAGATGAGCGTAACTTCGAATCATTAATGCGTCAATTTGATTTTGAAGCTGTTGATAAGCAACATATTACTGCTAGTTTTGAAAATGGGTTATTAACCATTACCTTGCCTAAAATCAAACCAAGCAATGAAACTACTTCATCAACATCTATTCCAATTTCATAGTTAAATTTAAAATGAATACACTACTAAAGCCTTAATGTCATGCTACGAATATTGCGCATGATATTAAGGCTTTGTATTTAACTAAATGAATGTCATGTATTACATATCAACCGTTTTTCAATGAGCCATATTCTTTTTGGTATAAATGACGCATGGTAAATAATGCAATACATCCAAATACCGCTAAGAAAATAAATGCTAAATGACTTGATCCTGTTAAATTAGCTACGTACGTGATTACTAGTGGTGGGAAGAATCCTCCTAAACCACCCATCATTGATACGATACCATTTGCGGATCCCGCTTCATTTAAGAAGTAGGATGGTACTAATTTGAAGATTAAGCCGTTACCAATACCTGCACAAATACTTATTGTTAAACAGCCTACAGTGAATAATGCGATATGGTCTGAAATACCTAAAATAATGGCACCGATAATCATAACAACAAAATCAATCATCAATACTTTAACTGCATTAAATTTATCACCTAAAATGCCACCTATTGGTCTTAAGAATGTTGCCAGCGCAATGAATACACCTGATCGAATACCAGCATCTACTTTGTCAATTCCAAAATGATTTACTAAGTAGTTAGGTAAGAAAATACCAAATGCTACAAAAGCACCAAAAGTAATGAAATACCAATAACTTAAGTAATATAATTTGTAGTTTTTAGATAATGTTTTCATTTGTGCCATTAATGGCACTTTAATTTTACGTTCTTGTGTATCACCAAATATAAACATAATTAATGCAAATAAAGCGATAATAATTAAGTAACTTCTAACAGTTGTTTGCCAACCAATAATACCCGCAATTGGCGGTGCTAAAAATGAAGAAACTGCTGTACCGATATTTCCCATACCATAAATACCATTTGCTAGACCTACTTTTTCTTTAGGGAAATATTTAGGAACTGATGTAACACCAACTGAGAAAATTGCACCACCTACACCAAGGAAAAATCCTGACGCCATTAACATACCCGGTGTTTGTGCTTGGCTTAAGAAAAATATCGGGAATAACAATACGATAAAACTAGTAAAGAATACCCATTTAGCGCCAACAATGTTTGTTAGATAACCAAATGGCACACGGAGCACCGATCCCAAAATAACTGGTATCGCTAAAATGATTGATATTTGACCTTCAGTAACATTGACATCTTGTTTAATAAAGGGCATTAATGGCGCAATTATACTCCAAGCCATAAACCCAACCACTAAACTTAATGTCTGTAATGTAAGTTGAAAGCCACCTTTTGTTTTGTACATACGTTTCACCTTCACCAAAATCATTTATTTTTTAATAGATATCAATACTCTGCCTATATATTAGAGGTCAATGTTATTTAAAAATGCTTTCATTTATATGAAATCATTCAATATAGACAAAGTATTGACTACATATATATTTTATTATGATTGTGAAAAAGTGAACATAAGGATTTTCCCTTATTTATGAAGTGATTTACCCTATACAATGTCCCTTTAAGATGCTTTTAGACACTTATTCGCCATCATTTTAATCATATTATTTAGGAACACTCACATACTTTTCTTATTTTTTTCAATTAGTTACAATTACTGCTTGAAAATCACGTTACGTTATCCTTTATGCTGACAACATAAGGAGGTTTATCATGTATAAAATCAATATTATTAGATCAGATTCCGTCTATAAGAATATACTCAAGGCACCAATAAACGACCGTGATTCAATTTTCACTAAAGAAATATTAGTACCTTTTAAAAAGAAATTTGAGGTACAACATATGCCTATTTATAATGATGACAAACAAACAATGAGTGCGATTCAATTTTTAGATGCATTTCAAAAGTCTCCCAAAGAACTGGTTGAAACTGACCAAATGTCAATACAATACCTGAATAATGATTTCTGGAGTAATTGCGAAAAATATTTAAAAGTTGCTATAGATCAATTTTCAAATTATAGTATCTCATTTCAAGTTTCTAACTATCATTTCACAGTATTACTTGGAGATAGCCAAAAACCACTTATGTATCTAAATAAAAATCGCGGTGGTGATGGTGGCATACCAGGTTATATTATGATTTATTTAGTGCCGAGTACAAGTACAATTAATTCTATGAAAAGCTTAATTGCACATGAAGTAAATCATAATATGCGCTATCAATATTATTGATTGGGATGGCGGAAGTTTGATTGAATTGATTATTGCAGAAGGATTAGCTGAAAACTATGTAGAATCATTGTATGGTAAAGCGCATATTGGACCGTGGGTAACAAATACTAATTGGAGTCGTGATAACGTAAAAATTAAAAATACTATTTATAATCATTTACATTTAAAGCATATATTTGAATCGATGCCTTATCTCTATGGTGATGATATTAATAAACTTCAAGGTAGGCCTATCGTTGGCTTATCTCATGCTGCCGGGTATGCATGTGGCTATCACTTGGTAAAATACTTTTTACAAAAAACAAACATACCTATTGAAGTTGCCACAACACTTCCAGCACAAAAAATAATAAATGAGGTGACTGAATTTTGGCATACACATACACTTTAAAAGATATTATTGAAATTACAGGTGTAACTAAAAGAACTTTACATTATTACGATGAAATAGGATTATTAGTTCCAGATAAAAATGATAAAAATTATCGCGTTTATAAACAGCAAGACTTAGAAAAATTACAAAAAATTTTAATACTCAAGTCTTTTGATTTTGATATCGCTAAAATAAAACAATACATTTCATATGATAATGAACAGTTGCGAAAGTTATTATCAGAGCAAGTAAGCAAGTTAGATAAAAAGATTTCAGACTTACAATTAATTAGACGCTCTGTATGTGAATTTATTAACGGACACTCTCTAATAGATACCAGCATTTTAAATAAGACACTACAGTCACAATATGATAAAGAAGCATCTATAAAATATGGTCATACGAAAGCATATCAATCATTTATTAGACGTAAAGACAGCTTACAATCGCAGGATATCAGACATAAATTGACAACTATCTTCAATAAATTTAATCATATGTCTTTGAGTCATTATCCAATCCAAGATTGTAGTGATCTCGTATTTGAGTGGAAGGCATTTATGAACACTATCGCTGATTTTGATGATGAAACATTATGCTGTATTGCTAAAACATATGAAGATGATACGCGTTTCAAAGATTACTTTAATTCATATGATAATCAAAATTTAGCATCATACATTTCAGAAGCTGTTAATTATTTTTTGAGCAATGTGAATAAGAGCGACAATTTTTAATCCTCATACAGATGCTACAACACTGAATACACCAACTAAAATAATTGTTCAAAGTAGAAAACTAATCATTTATTCTCTAAATCAATAACTATATTAAAAGTTATACCTTTGCAAAGCGAATTAGTATAGGTTACCGAAAGGAGAAGGATTAAGTTCCATTCGATTTATAAAAAATATATTTCGAAACATACAAAAGCGCCAGAAGATAATCATTTCCTCTCGCGCTTTTATACTGAATTATATTAATTTCAAACTCTAAAACTCTAATAATTTCTTTTTCAATGCATATTCAACTAGCTCAGGTTTACTCTTTAAGCCAAGCTTTGTCATAATATGCGTCTTATGTGCTTCTACTGTTTTCACAGATACAAATAATTTCTCTGCAATTTCTTTATTCCCGTAACCTTTGGCAATAAGTGGCAATATTTCTAGTTCTCGTTTTGATAAGATTTTAAAAGGATCTGTTGTGTTTGCAGTGTCCTGATTTGAATTAGATACAAATTCATTCACTAAAGATGTTGTAAGTTTCATATCTACATATGTTTCACCTTTATATACAGTTCGAATAGCTAACAATAATTGTTCATCAGGTGCATTTTTCAATATGTAACCTTTCGCACCATTACGCAACACATGGAACAAATACTCCTCATCATCAAACATTGTTAATATTAGTATTTTAGTTTCAGGAAAACTGTCAGCAATTTTACTCGTAGCGATAAGACCTGACTCACCTGGTGGCATACTTAAATCCATTAGTAACACATCAGGTTTATATTCCATTACTTTTTGGTAAGCTTCGACGCCATCTGCAGCCGTTGCAACAACTTCCATATCATTTTGATAATTTAAAATCATAGAGAACCCCGTACGGACAACAGCGTGATCATCGGCAATGACTATTTTCAATTTTATTCCCCCAATGTATGTTTCAAATTGGAATGTTCAATGTAACATTGGTACCCTCACCAATTTTCGTTTCAATATTGACGCTACCGCTGACTAACTCAGCTCGCTCATTCATTCCATATAAACCGAGTCCAGAACCTTTAGGCTTAGAACTTGGATCAAAACCATTTCCCGCATCTATCACTTCTGCTACCAAATGGCGCCCAGTTTGACGGATACCTACATTTATTTCATTTACATCAGCGTATTTCAACGCATTTAGAATAGCTTCTTGCACTACTCGATAAACAACCGTTTCAATATCACTATCAAAGCGAGTATTTTTAATATTTGATGTATATATGATTTTTATTCCATAATTTTCTTCAAACTGTTTAAAATATGATTTAAAAGCTGCTTCAAGGCCTAGATCATCCAAAGAAGCGGGTCTTAATTCAACCGACATATTACGTATATCATCAATTAATTTAGCGACAATATATTCAATATTTTCTGCGTCTTCCAAAAGCTTAGTTGTATCTTCTTGATATTTTAATAATCTCAATTGAACATCTACATTGAGCATTTCTTGAATCACACTATCATGTAACTCTCTAGAAATTCGCTTTCTTTCATTTTCTTGGGCTGAGATTGTTTTACGCATCATACGTTGTTGATGTAATTTCTCTTGCTGTTCAATTTGTGATGAAACATTTTGAAGCGTAAATGCATGAATTCCCCTGTCTTGATCAATCAACTGATATGTTGCTGTAAATGGCATCACTTTTTGATCTTTCGTCTTCATAAATACTTGGAAATTCGTAGCTTGTACTTGCATCGATTCTAAGAAACAGTCTTTACATGATTGTATATCATAGGCATTTGTATACCCTTCACATCTGTGACAAATCGCATTCGCCACAGCACTGTAATTATCTTCTTCAGATAATATATCTTTAGCAGCATCATTCATTGCAATAATTTTGCCGTTATCATCAGCAAAAACTATCTTTTCGATTGAATGCTCATAATATTTTTTCAATAAAGTATCTAACTGTATACTGTCCTCATTAATCATGACTTACACCCTAATTCATCTCATTATTTATCATCATTGAAAATACCAAACTTACGTTGAATATCATCATTATCAAATATTTTTGGTAAAGGACGACCATCTCTTTGACCAAATAATAGTACGCCATACACTTGATTCTTATACCAAAGCGGCACTGCTAAAACTGCTGTTAATGATTCGCTCAATAAAATTGGATAGTCAATCTTTTCTTCAGGCCCTAAAGCTAAACCAACATTGGCTATTACCATACGCTTTCCTGTTTTCATAACAGTTCCAGCTAATCCACGACCTTTTCTTAAAATAATCAATTTAAATCGATTATTTTTATTACCTGAAACATAGTGCCATTTTATTGGAGATGATGGTTTGTTAGATTCATAGAAAGCGATTGCCGCAAAATCATAACCCTCTTCTTTGCGTATTTTATCTAATGTCTCTTGAAATCTACGATCTTCAATTATTGCTTCTGGTGTCAAATCCTTTCACCTCTTATGCTTACACTTTATTCTTACGGTAAATAATATATCTGCGATTTATATATGTCAAAGGTACACTCCAAACATGTACCAAACGTGTAAATGGCCAACAAGCCATAATAGTGAAACCTAACAATATATGCATTTTAAATGCAATCGGCACACCACTCATCAATGACGCATCTGGTTTTAACATAAATAATTGTCTAAACCAAATTGATAATGAAGTTCTGTAGTTAAAATCTGGATGTTGTATATTGGTTACTAATGTTGCGTAACATCCCATAAATACGATAAGTAATAATAAGAAATTTACAAATATATCCGACGCTGAACTTAATCTTCGAATACTTTTCGTAGTAACACGTCTCGCTGTTAATAAAAACATCCCTATCAAAGTTATTATACCAAAGATGCTACCAATATAAACAGCGCCTATATGATATAAATGCTCAGATACCCCCACTGCATCCATCCATGGTTTCGGTATTAACAATCCAACTACGTGTCCAAAAAACACTGGAATAATACCTAAGTGAAATAATAAACTTCCCCACATCAACCTTTTTCTTTCTATTAGTTCACTAGATTTAGCTGTCCAAGAAAATTTATCATAACGATAACGTGCAATATGACCTGCGACAAAGACAACTAAACATAAATACGGAAATATAACCCATAAAAACTGATTAAGCATGATGTTTCACTCCTTTTGGTGATGTCAAACATAATTTCAATGTTTTTCTAAGTGCTTGAATCACATAGGCATATGGATTGTTATCTTCACCAAGTGCATTCGCCATCACATATGTTCCATCCTCAATAATCATAATGATTAATTGAATATTCTCTTCAGCTCTTGGATCATTTCGCCATTCTGCCACTTGCAAAAATTGAAGCATCAACGGTAGATAATCAGAAAGTTCATTATCTACCATTTCTAGTCCAAACATTTCATATAATACCTTTAATTTAGCTAACATTTGCCCACGTTCTTTTTGCGTATCAAATTTGTTATACGTCATATATAATGGTGCTTTTTTCGTAAAATCAAATGTATCTGTATAAATCGCTTTGATTTCTGATAATGAAAATGTCATCATTACATTTCTAAATGCTACTAAATCTTCATATGCTGGATGATCTGTCGAAATTGTTTCTTCAAAAGTTTTTGGATGAAAAGTTAATTTTTCTGGAAAGCATAACTGTTGTGCCATATATCCAAAACTTTCTTGATATTTTTTAAAATTATCGAAATTAATCACGGAAAATCCCTCCATAGAAATTCTCATTATAAATTTCTTGACCAGTTTTCCCTGAACCTACTGCAACGCCACAGCCTTCACAGTTATCTCCAAAATGCTCGCCGCCGTAATTGTATCCTGTACTACCTTGTGCGTGATACGTATCTAAATAGGTTTCTTTGTGTGATGTTGGAATAACAAATCGATCTTCATATTTGGCTAGTCCTAATAAACGATACATGTCTTTAGTTTGGCGCTCGGTTATACCTAATCGCTCTAATCGAGACGTGTCAAATGGCTGTTGAGTAACTTGAGATCTCATATAACTTCTCATCATTGCCATACGTTGTAGGGCTCCTTTTACTGGCTCTGTATCTCCTGCAGTGAAAATATTAGCTAAGTATTCAATAGGTAAACGCATTTCTTCAATGGCTGGGAAAATCGCATCTGGATTTTGAGTTGTATTTTTACCTTCAAAATAGCTCATAATTGGGCTAAGTGGTGGGCAATACCAAACCATCGGCATCGTTCTAAATTCAGGATGTAACGGAAATGCAAGTTTATATTCAATTGCTAACTTATAAATTGGAGAGTTTTGTGCAGCTTCAATCCAATCATAACCAATACCATCTTTTTCAGCTTGAGCAATGACTTCTTCGTCAAATGGATTTAAGAATATATCTAATTGTTTTTCGTATAAATCTTTCTCGTCTACTGCTGAAGCCGCTTCATGAACTCGATCTGCATCATATAATAAAACACCTAAGTAACGCATACGTCCTGTACAAGTTTCAGAGCATACCGTAGGTATACCCGCCTCGATTCTCGGGAAACAGAATGTACACTTTTCAGCTTTGTTCGTTTTCCAATTGAAGTAAACTTTCTTATATGGACAACCTGTCATACAGTAACGCCATCCACGACATGCATCTTGGTCAACTAATACAATGCCATCTTCATCACGTTTATACATAGCACCTGAAGGACACGATGCAACGCAACTTGGATTCAAGCAATGTTCACATAAACGTGGTAAATACATCATAAAAGTTTCGTCAAATTGGAATTTAATATCTTCTTCTATTTTTTGGATGTTAGGATCTTTTGGACCTGTAACATGACCACCTGCTAAGTCATCTTCCCAGTTAGGTCCCCATTCAATTTCAATGTTATCCCCTGTAATTTCTGAATACGCTCTAGCAACTGGCGAATGCTTCCCTGATTTCGCAGTTGTTAAATGTTCATAATTATAGTTCCATGGCTCATAATAATCTTTAATTAATGGCATATCTGGGTTATAAAAAATTTTACCTAAAGCAATTTTTGAAATTCTACTTCCAGATTTTAATTCAAGTTTCCCTTTACGATTTAGTACCCAACCACCTTTGTAGTGTTCTTGGTCTTCCCAACGTTTCGGATACCCTACACCTGGCTTCGTTTCTACGTTGTTGAACCACATGTACTCTGCACCTGGACGATTTGTCCAAGTGTTTTTACATGTCACACTACACGTATGGCATCCTATGCATTTATCTAAATTTAATACCATCGCAACTTGCGCTTTAATCTTCAAGCCAATTAACCTCCTTCATCTTTCTAACTGCTACATATAAATCCCTTTGGTTCCCAATTGGTCCATAATAATTAAAGTGATAACTAATTTGTGCGTATCCTCCGACTAGTTGTGTTGGTTTCAAATGGATTCTAGTCGGCGCGTTGTGTGAACCACCACGTGTATCTGTAATTTCTGACCCAGGCGTTTGAATATGTTTATCTTGTGCATGATACATAAACATTGTACCTTTAGGCATACGATGCGAAATAACTGCTCTTGCCGTTACAACACCATTACGGTTATACACTTCTAGCCAATCATTATCTTGGATATCGTGTTTTTCAGCATCTTCATTTGATATCCAAACCGTTGGACCACCTCTAAATAGTGTCAACATATGCTTATTATCTTGATACATTGAGTGTATATTCCATTTTCCATGAGGCGTTAAATAACGCAGTACCAAAGCATCTGTACCACCTTTAATTTTCTTATCTCTATTCCCAAATACCATTGGCGGCAATGTCGGTTTATATACTGGTAAGCTCTCCCCAAATTGTTGGAAAACTTCGTGATCCACATAATAACTTTGACGTCCTGTTAATGTTCTAAAAGGTACTAGACGTTCTATATTCGTTGTAAATGGTGAATATCGTCGACCTTGTTTATTTGAACCTGGGAATACTGCTGTCGGTATTACTTCTCGTGGTTGTGAAGTTATATTTAAAAACGAAATTTTCTCAGCAGCACGTTCGCTAGAAATATCTTTTAATGGCATTCCAGTTTGTTCTTCGAGATCTTCATATGATTTTTGTGATAATTTACCATTCGTAGCAGATGAAATACTTAGTATTGCATCAGCTACATTACGTGCTGTATCAATACGTGGACGATTCGCTCTCACAGAATCATCATTTGTATCACTCCACGTACCTAACATACTTTTTAATTCTTCATATTGTTCACTGACACCGAAACTTACACCATGTGCTCCAACTTTCCCTTTTTCAAGTACAGGACCAAGCGTGACATATTTGTCGTAAATTTTAGTGTAGTCGCGTTCTACAATTGCAAAGTTAGGCATTGTACGTCCAGGTACCGCTTCAATTTCACCCTTCGACCAATCTTTCACTACGCCGTATGGTGTTGAAATTTCTTGCTTTGTATCATGACTAAGCGGAGTTGTCACAACATCTTTAAACGTTCCATGTAAATAGTCTTTTGCCATTTCTGAAAATGCTTTTGCCAACGTTTTATAAATATCCCAGTCTGAACGCGATTCCCATAATGGATCAATAGCTGGATTAAAAGGATGTACATATGGATGCATATCTGTAGATGATAAATCATGCTTCTCATACCAAGTCGCTGCTGGCAATACAATGTCAGAATATAAAGGTGTTGCTGTCATTCTGAAATCTAAAGAAACGACTAAATCTAATTTCCCTGTTGTTTCCTCACGCCACGTAATTTCTTCTGGCTTTTCATCTTCATTTGGTGTAGCTAATAAACCTGATTTTGTGCCAAGTAAATGCTTCATAAAGTATTCTTGACCTTTTGCAGAACTTGAGATTAGATTTGAGCGCCATATAAACAGTGATTTCGGATGATTCTTTTTCAAATCCGGATCTTCTATCGCAAATTGCGTTTGTTTTGACTTAACTTCATCTATCGCGCGTTTTAAAATTGCCTCATTCGACTCAATGCCTTCATCTTTAGCTTCTTCTGCAAACAACAAACTATTTTTATTAAATTGTGGATAAGATGGTAACCAACCAAGTCTAGCTGCTAAAACATTATAATCAGCTGGATGTTGATGCTTTAACTCCTCTGTTTTAGCTAATGGAGATTTTAAACGATCTACATTTGACTCTTCATATTTCCATTGGTCTGTTGCAAAATAGAACCAACTTGTTCCGTTTTGCAAACGTGGTGGTCCTTGCCAGTCTTTCGCAAATGCGACAGTACTCCATCCTTCAATCGGACGACATTTTTCTTGTCCCACATAGTGAGCCCAACCGCCACCATTCACACCTTGACAGCCACATAACATAACTAAGTTTAAGATTGAACGATAAATCGTATCTGAGTTAAACCAATGGTTAATACCCGCACCCATGATAATCATTGAACGCCCTTCAGTGTCGATAGCGTTTTGCGCAAATTCTTTCGCTACTTGAATGACAACACTTTGTTTTACGCCTGAAATGGCTTCTTGCCAAGCAGGTGTATATTTTGATTCTGCATCGTCGTATCCTTTTGATTCTAATTTATGATCAAAACGACGCACGCCATATTGACTTGCCATTAAGTCAAAAATTGTAGCAATACGGACTTTGTCACCATTTGCTAAAGTGACTTGTCGAGTTGGAATTGGACGATTGAATATCCCATCTCCATCACTATCAAAGTATGGGAATTGAATTGTTTCTAATTCGTATCCACCATCTGTCATTGATAGTGTAGGGTTAATTTTAGAACCATCTTCTGTTTCTAGTTTTAAGTTCCACTTCTTACCATCTTCCCAACGTTGACCCATTGTGCCATTAGGTACTACTAAACTATCGCTGATTGCATCATGAATAACTGGCTTCCATTCGCCTTGCTCTGTTGTTTGACCTAAGTCACTCGCTCTTAAAAATCGACCCGCTTTATATCCATTTTCATCTTCATCCAGCATGATAAGAAACGGCATATCTGTATATTGTTTAGCGTAATTTATAAAGCGTTCATTAGGTTGATTAACATAATGTTCTTGTAAAATAACATGCGTCATTCCTTGTGCAATTGCAGCATCTGAACCAGGATTCGGTGCTAGCCAGTTATCTGCAAATTTCACATTTTCTGCGTAATCTGGTGCTACTGAAATGACTTTTGTACCTTTATAGCGGACTTCAGTCATAAAATGTGCATCCGGAGTACGTGTTAAAGGTACATTAGAGCCCCACATAATAATGTATGATGCGTTATACCAGTCACTTGATTCAGGCACATCTGTTTGCTCTCCCCAAATTTGTGGAGAGGCAGGTGGTAAATCTGCATACCAGTCATAAAAACTAAGCATTTCACCACCAAGCAAATTGATGAATCGAGCACCTGCTGCATAACTAATCATTGACATCGCTGGAATAGGTGTAAATCCTGCGATTCGATCTGGACCATATTTTTTTATTGTATACAGTAATTGTGCTGCGATTATCTCTGTAACGTCTTTCCAATTTGAACGCACGTGCCCTCCCATACCTCGGGCTTGCTTATATTGTTTGGCTTTGTCTTCATTTTCAACAATAGACGCCCATGCAGCAACGCGATTACCATTGTTTTCTTCTAATGCTTCAGTCCATAAATCCCAGAGTTTTCCACGAATATATGGATATTTGATTCGAAGCGGACTGTATTCATACCAAGAGAATGACGCACCTCGTGGACATCCTCTCGGTTCATATTCAGGCATATCCGGACCACAACTTGGATAGTCAGTTTGTTGATTTTCCCAGGTAATCACACCATTTTTCACAAATACTTTCCAAGAACATGAGCCTGTACAGTTAACACCATGTGTTGTTCTTACTTCTTTATCGTGGCTCCAACGTTCTCTGTACATTTTTTCCCATTCTCTACTTTTACTTTCTAGGATCGACCAATTCCCATTAAATTTTTCTGTTGGCTTAAAGAAATTCAATCCAAATTTTCCCATATTTATATCCTCCTACGTATAAAAATACGATGTGTAGATGTCGTGTTTTTAAATACTTTAAAATGCCCAAGACTATTGCTTTAATTAGATTGTACATTTTTTCACAAACATAAAATATTAGGGAATCACCTAATTACTTAAGGAATTTCCCTATCAATAACGGGATTTCATTGAAATAATACACAATCATGTATGGTCGTGCTTATTGCCAATCTAAATCGTTCAAATTTGGCACAACGACAAATAAGGCTTCAACACGAATATATTCTCTCGGTTGAAACCTTACTTATTCATTTATTTTTTATAAATTAGTGACATAACACTGTATTAGCATCTGCATGATCGGTTGAAATATATGTTACATTTTCTTGCTGCTTAATAAATACATCATAGTAATCATATTGCGACGAATGATATGTGCCATTCGATGTATCATTTGGGTTTAGCAAACAGCCATAACCTTCGTCATATAAATGTTCACAGAGCATAAGGGCGTCATGTTTAGAACCACTTACTACATAAAATTGCTTCATAGGATCATATGATTTAGGAGTGTTTTCAGTATAACCAACAACTTCCCCAATAATACATATACCTGGTTTCGCCTCAATTGAATAGTGTTGCAATTTTGAAATAATATTACTTAAACGCCCCTTAACAACAAACTCGTTAAAACACGATGCTTGAAAGACAATCGCTATCGGGTAATCAATATCTGTGTATTGTTGTATCTGTGTGATAATTTTCCCTAAACGTTTTACCCCCATATAAATTGCTAACGTGCCACCATTCACTAAGGAATTGACATCCACTTCATTTTCTTCTGAATCTTTAAAGTGACCTGTAGAAAATGTCACACTTTTAGCAACTGTACGCATTGTCAAACCTGTCTGCATAGTAGCAACTGCTGCGCTCGCTGATGTCACCCCTGGTACAATTTCAAACGCAATATGATGTTCATTTAGTGTGTCGACTTCTTCTTGCACTCGTCCAAATATTGCTGGGTCGCCACCTTTAAGCCTCACAACCTTGTTATATCGACGTGCTGCTTCCACGATACATTCATTTATTTTTTCTTGCTGAATGTGTTTTGCATACGGCTTTTTACCAACATCGATAATTTCAGTAGTCAAATTCGCATATTGTAAAATTAACGGATTCACTAATCGATCATATAGTATAACATCCGCTTCACGTATTAAACGCTCAGCCTTTTTAGTCAAATAATTCGGATTACCTGGTCCCGCACCTATCAAGTAAACCTTGCCATATTTATCTACAGACATATATATACGTTCCCGTCTGTAACTTCTACCTCATAAACATCTACACAACCTTCATCAGGTTCTTGAACAATACCTGTATTTAAATCAATTTTTTGATCGTGGAGCGGGCAAAATACATATTCCCCACTCACTGTCCCTTCAGACAATGGTCCTTGTTTGTGTGGACAGATATTGTGAATCGCATGAATTTTGCCACTTTCTGTTAAAAACAACCCTACCTCTTTGCCTTTGACAATAACCTTTTTTCCAATTAGGGGTGTTAATTCATCTATAGTTGTCACTTTAATTTTTTCTTTTGTTTCCATGTATTACACCTTCTCCACTTCAAAAATTTTACGTGCTTGCGCATTGCTAGTTATTGCTTCCCAAGGTTCAGCTTCGACTGCTTTTTTAGCATCCATAATGCGTTCAAATAGTTCATTTTGTCTTTCTGGGTCAAGTAAGACTTCTTTTACATTTTCAAATCCAAGTCTTCTTAACCATGGCGCTGTTCTTTCAGCATATATACCTGTTTCGCGATAATATTGCATCAAAGCACCACATAATTTGATTACTTCATCTTCTGTTTCTACAGTTGTTAAAAATTCAGCTTTTTCAACTTCTGTACCACCATTACCACCGATATAGATTTGGAATCCATTTTCAACTGAGATAATACCAAAATCTTTAACACCTGATTCAACACAACTTCTTGGGCAGCCTGATACACCCATTTTGAATTTATGAGGTGTATCGATGTATTCAAATGTTTTTTCTAAACGAATGCCAAGTCGTGTCGTGTATTGCGTACCAAATCGACAAAACTCTTTACCAACACAGCTTTTAACTGAGCGAGTTTTCTTACCATAAGCTGATGCTGAACGCATACCTAGGTCTTCCCATATATTTGGTAATTCTTCTTTTTTAACTCCATACAAACCAACACGTTGCGAACCTGTCACTTTAACTAGTGGCACATGATATTTCTTAGCCACTTCTCCTAGACGAATCAGTTGGTCTGCATCTGTAACACCCCCACGCATTTGAGGTATAACAGAAAATGTACCATCATTTTGAATATTCGCATGGTAACGTTCGTTAGCAAATCTTGATTCTCTTTCATCTTCATGATCATGTGGATAAACCATATTCAAATAATAGTTAATCGCAGGTCGACATTTTGGACATCCACCTTTGTTTTTAAAGTTTAAAACATGTCGAACTTCTTTAGATGTTTTTAAACCTTTCGCTCTTATTTGCGTTACAATTTGATCGCGTGTCAAATCAGTGCAACCACATATACCAGCAGGTTTTGCGGCAACAAAGTCATCTCCTAAAGTGTGCTGCAATATTTGAGCAATTTGCGGTTTACATTTACCACATGAATTCCCCGCTTTTGTTTTAGCCGTTACTTCTTCAACTGTTGTAAAGCCATTTTCCGTAATCGCATTTACTATAGTACCTTTATCAACACCATTACAACCACAAATTGTTTCATCATCAGCCATATCAGCAATTGATAGCGATGCCTCTTCTCCACCTTTAGTAAGCAATGATACAAGTGTGTAATCTTCAGTGGATTCACCTTTTTTCATCATGTTATAAAAGCGTGAACCATCATCGATATCACCATATAGTACTGCACCAACTACATTACCGTCTTTTAAAAAGATTTTTTTATAGTTATTATCAACACTATTAAATATTTCAATACCTTTAATTTCTGCATTTTCTACAATTTGACCAGCACTATACAAGTCACACCCAGAAACTTTTAATGACGTAAATGTTGTTGATCCCTTGTATCCGTTCGTTTCTTTATTTGTTAAATGATCAGCTAATACTTTACCTTGTTCATATAGTGGTGCAACGAGTCCATAAACTTTGCCGTTATGTTCTGCACATTCACCAACTGCATATACATTGCTATCACTTGTTTGCATCACATCATTGACAACAATACCTCGATTAACATCTAGACCTGATTCTTTGGCTACTTCTGTGTATGGTCGAATACCTACTGCCATAACAACTAAGTCTGCCGGAATCTCGCGTCCATCAGCCAATTTAACACCTTCAACATCATCTTCTCCTAAGATTTCAGTTGTGTTGGCTTGCATTTCAAACTTCATACCTTGCTTTTCTAGATCTGCTTTAAGCATATTTCCAGCTTTACGGTCTAGCTGCATTTCCATCAACCATTCAGCTAAATGTAACACCGTTACTTCCATACCTTGATCTAATAAACCACGTGCACACTCTAAACCTAGTAATCCTCCACCAATTACAATTGCTTTCTTTTTAGTCTTAGCAATGTTCATCATTTGTTCAGTATCATCAATCGTTCTCCAACCAATTACACTCGGTAATGTCGAACCTGGAACTGGAATGACGAATGCTTTAGAACCTGTCGCAAAAATCAATTTATCGTATGATACTTCAATACCATTTGCAGTAGTAACTGATTGATTTGCTCTATCTACTTCAATTACAGGATCATTTGTAATTAACTCGATACCATGTTCCTCATACCACTCATATGGATTCATAATTGTTTCTTCAACTGTCATTTTATTTTGTAAAATATTTGAAAGCATGATGCGATTATAGTTTGGATAAGGTTCTTTACCTATTACCGTAATATCATATAAATCGTTGGCGCGCTCTAATATTTCTTCGATTGTTCGAATGCCCGCCATACCGTTACCAATCATTACTAGTTTTTGCTTTGCCATAAAATATGCCCCTTTACTCCATAATATTTATTTCAAAAAAAGGTATTAATTTTTCGTTAGTGCTTTTATATTTTCATCGGAATCATTAAGCTTTCTAATCTATCGTTAATGATTTGCTTTAAAATTGGGTCGAAGTTAATTGAAGGTGTGATGTGTATATCTGTATTAATAACCATGTCATTCATTTGCTGCTTCACTTTGTTAACAAGCCTTCCGTCGTATAAAAATAATGGTACGACAATCAATTTTTGATACCGTTTCGAGATGCTTTCTAAATCATGTGTAAAACTAATCTCTCCATATAGCGTTCTCGCATATGTCGGCTTGCTAATTTGCAAATTTTGAGTGCATATTTGTAACTCTTCGTGTGCCTTAGTAAACTTTCCATTAATATTGCCGTGTGCAACAACCATAACTCCAACTTGTTGTTCTTCACCTGCTAATGCGTCACAAATACGTTGTTCAATTAATCGTCTCATTAAAGGATGTGTGCCAAGTGGCTCGCTTACTTCTACCTTTATGTCTGGATACCGTCGTTTCATTTCATGAACGATATTCGGTATATCCTTGAGATAATGCATTGCACTAAAGATTAGCAATGGTACAATTTTAAAATGGTCAACCCCACTTTGAATCAACGTCGTCATTACCGTCTCTAAATCCTGATGCTCACTTTCTAAAAACGCAATATCATAGTGATGTATATCATCTTTTACTAATTCAGAAATAAATGCTTCTAACGCTTGATTCTGTCGTCCGTGCCTCATGCCATGTGCAACAATGATATTCCCATTCACATTTACCAACCCTTTCACACGTATTGTATACCAAATCATTTTGTTTTTGTGAAAAGAATCACATTATAATGTAAAATCAGGGAATTCCCTGATGCCTGTAGTCATGCATATTCCTTATACATTTTCCCTTTTTGTTAAATCAAAAAAAGTGACCGATATATGAATCCCTACTCAACATTTATTTGAGCAAGCATCAATATATCGGTCGCTTGTAGTGTATATTATTATCTTAAAATGGTGGTTGGCCTAATATTGTTTCGTCAAAGCGCTCGGGTATCAATACTTTGCGCATGATCACACCTAAATCGCCATCATCATTTTCATGTTCGCTGTATATTTCATAACCTCTTTTTTCATAAATTTTAAGTAACCACGGATGCAATCTTGCAGATGTACCTAAAGTAACTGCCGCTGACTTTAACGTATCTCGCAAAAATGCTTCTTCAACATAAGTAAGTAATTGGCTACCATAGCCTTTCCCTTCATACTCAGGATTTGTCGCAAACCACCAGACAAAAGGATAGCCCGAAATACTTTTCACACTTCCCCAAGGATATCTAACCGTAATCGTAGATATAATTTCATCATCAATTGTCATGACAAATGTAGTATTTTTATCTATATTTTCTTTAACAGCATCTAAATTAGCATTAACTGAAGGCCAATCAATACCTAGTTCTCTTAGAGGCGTAAATGCTTCATGCATGAGTTGTTGCAATTTTTCTGCATCTTGTTCACTTGCGAGTCGAATCATCGTTTTTGTCATATTAATCCCCACTCTTTTTTAAATGATTTAACCATATTTTATTTTTAAAATAAATATCCATCAAAGTGTATCAATAAATTTATCACATGTCAGAAAGTATGCTTCATCTGAATACACCAATACTCTCATGAAACTTATTAAAAATTACTCTCTCAACGTAAAAAAACCATTCAAATTCATGAATGGTTTGGAAGAATGATTCATTGTTACGCTATTTAATCACTACATCTTAATTATTGTTGCTCTAAACGATTACGCTTACCATTTAAGAAAGCATAAACGAGACCTACAAAAATACCGCCACCGACAAAGTTACCTAAGAAAGCAAAAACGATATTTTTTAAAACGTGTAACCATGAAACTGCATCAAGGTTAAAGAATACCATACCTGCATATAGACCTGCATTGAACACAACGTGCTCATATCCCATGTATACAAAGACCACGACACCACAAGCTATGAAGAATGCCTTTGTTAAGCCGCCTTTGAATTGCATAGAGATGAAAATACCAATATTAATAAAGAAGTTACAGAAAATACCTTTTGTAAAAATATTCAACCATGTTGAATCAACAGTCTTTTTCTGAACTAAAGCTGTTAAAGCTTGTGTCATTTCAGGTGTCATGACATGCGCAAATTTCATTAAGAAAAATAACACAAACCCACCTAAAATATTTCCTAAGAAACAATATAATAAAATCCAAGTCATCTTCTTAACAGAAACGACTTTATAATACCAGCCTACTGTAAAGTACATGAAGTTACTTGTTAATAATTCAGAGTTAGTTAATACAACTAAAATCAAACCTAAACTAAACGCAATGGCTCCCATTAAATTGATAAGTCCATCTACGTGAGTACTCGCAAACTGCGTCTTTATTCCGAACATAAATACAGTAACGATTGAGAGTAAAAATCCGGCCATCATTGCTTTAAGCATATATCGGCCAGGTGTTTGCTGTACCATTACTTGCTTCATTTGTACTGAAGATGATATTGAATCAACAATTGCGCCTGTTGAATATGTATCTTCAACTGTTTTCTTATTTTCTATCACAGTACTTCCCCCATTTACTTTGATCAAATAAAATTTACTTTCTAATTATATTAGTAAATCAATGTAATTGATAGTTTAAATTTCAGAAAAATCTTTTTATTCTCTCAAAAATGTAGTTTTCTTTCATAAAAACAGCGAGATAAATCGCGTGATTGGCTAATATCTTTATGATTTAAGATATTACGACGCTCATTTTATCTCGCTTTATGTAAAGTATTACTTATTCTTTTTTAAATTTGAAAAGTAATGTAAACCATATGCAAATACACTGTAGCCTACGACTGTACGCAAAATAAATCTAACCACTTTATTTGGTACACATTTCGAAGTAACAGTAATTGAAGATAAAAGCGTAGTAAAAATATATAATATTAATACTTTAATGTAACGTTGTGCCATCGAATCATCCTTCATTCAATTAATAATATTACGTTATTATTATAAACTGAATGGCATATAAAATTTTTTACATATTTTCAACAACTTTATTTCAATAAAGCATCAAGTTGATCTAAAGTTTGATTCATACCTTGTTCAACACCCATGTTTATGACTTGTTGAGCGGCTTCTTTTGTTGGAAATACCGATGTTGATGTCACTGTCGTTTTCGTTGTATTGCTCTTGGAAAATGACAAAGTAATTTTCATGCTTGGCATTTTTGTATCTTTTGCACCTTGAGGTGTCGCAAATGAGTCAATATATTCAATTAAATATGGACGCTTAACCGTTTTATATTCTGCTAATGTATAGCTGGTCATTGTAGGTGTTTTAATCGCATAAAATGCATCACCGCCTGAAACAGCATTAAAGCGAAACACTTTGGTACTAGCGTCTTTT
The DNA here is from genome assembly GCF_017151935.1 of Staphylococcus sp. EG-SA-14. Lineage (NCBI taxonomy): Bacteria > Bacillati > Bacillota > Bacilli > Caryophanales > Staphylococcaceae > Staphylococcus > Staphylococcus sp. EG-SA-14. Next base: position 125,964 of record NZ_JACVZM010000001.1, read on the forward strand.
GGATGAAACCATTTTTCAAATAATGCTTTTGTCGTATAGGCATCAAACACCTTTTCAATCGGTGCTTCTATCGTTCTTGAAAAAATAATTTTATTATCTTCAACTTTAATCGTCATCTTCCCACTCCCTATCTTTTATATTTACTCATCTTAACATGCATTGAGTAACATATGTTACCAAATCATTTGTTATAAACTATAGTAATATTAATCATTCCCTCTGTTGAAATTGATAACTACGAAATAAAAAACACACTCTATTCAGCTATTAACAGTTGAGTAGAGTGTGCAAACCTGTTGAATTAATGCGCTAACATTTCTTCTTTGATTTGGTCTTTATTTAATTTTGAAGGATAATATGTTGGCCAGTTATCCATTTCTTTTAATAACGCGTCATTATCATTACCCATAAAGATATGGAAGTGTTCTGCCTTTTTAGGTGCAATGTTGTGATCGCTAAATTGGATGAATTTCGGTAAGTCTTTATCATTACCATCGACCAATTTAAACATAAATCTCACGCCACGGTTACCTTTAGGATATTTCAATGTTTTCTTACCATTGTATTCATATTTACCAGTGTGTTTCTTACCATCTTTAGTAAATGTAATTTCATTTCCTTTTATATCAATGTTAGTAATATCAGTTTTATATCCTTTGTCATAATAAGCTTTTAAATCTTTAGCAGATTTCTTAGGATCATTTTCAGCTTTATGTTCCATCACTTCATCAAGCGTACCGTCTTTTAAGTAAGGGTAAACAGATTGCCATTCACCAGCATAATCGCTTAATTCACGGTCTTTAACTTGCTCATCTTTAAAATACCCATCAGAAATTGCTTTGTCATGTTTACTTTCAGCTTTGTCGTCTTTCACTTTAACACCACTGTCTAAAGCTTTACCGATATTTTCAATATTAGATTTCATTAATGATTGATACGTAATATTATCTTTTTTCTGTTGTTCTTTATTTAAAGACTCCATGTTGTAGAATTTTAAAGGCTTCGCATCTGTTTCTTTACGAATTGTTTCAGTCACTTTATTCGCAACATTATCTTCGTAAAGAATATATTTAGCATTGCTATCTCTAATTTCTTTAACAATTTTAGTTAATTCTTTTTGTGATGGATCTTCAGCATTCATATTTTGAATACCTTTTTGAACAAAACCATAACGATCAGCTAAGTATCCAATTGATTCATGTGAAATGAATACTGCATTACCTTGCTTATCTTTTGTAACTTGCTTCATATCGTTATCAATTTTCTTAAGATCGTCGTTTAATTTTTTGTAGTTTTTCTCATAGTCATCTTTATGTTTTGGATCTTTTTTCACTAATTCATCTTTAATTTCTTTAGCGAAAGTTTGGTTAATTTTAGGATCTAACCATACGTGTGGATCATATCCACCATGATGATGATGATGTTCTTCTTTCTCATGATCATGCCCCTCATGTTCATGCTCTTCACCATGCTCGTGTTGATCAGTTAAAAGCTTTGCTTTATCTAATTTATCCTCTAAAGACAGTTTTTTATCTTTATCTTTGATAGTAGATGCAACTTTCTTAGCAACCGGATCTAAATTATCCCCTGTATACATAAACAAGTCTGACTTGCTTGCACTTAATATATCTTTTTGTGTTGGTTCATAGCTATGTAAATCTGTCCCTGCTGGATAGATTGATGATACCTTCACGTGTTTTCCACCAATTTGCTCTGCAAATGATTGCAATGGATAAACTGTCGTTTTAATTGTTACCTTGCCATCTTTATCTTTTCCATCATCATTCCCACATGCGGCTAATGATAAAGTTACGGCTGGTACAAGAAGTAACATACCTAATTTCTTTTTCATAGTCACCCTCCTAAATAGTAATCTTTACGTTTTAAAATTATATACTCATGCTACTTAAAATACAAGCACTGTTTTTATAAATAATATAAAGTCGAATCATACTTTAGGTATTTACCACTTTTCGTTTTATCTAATACATGACTATTGTACAAATATGATACAGAAAACTTTATAGTATTTACGAACGTCATAATATAAGAAAAAAGACAATCTCTATCATATTGCTAATAGAAATTGCCTTTTCATATTGTCCTAAAATAACTTACCCTATTTTTATAGTGTGACTTTTAGATTTAATAATGGTATTTACATGATGCTATTTTTATATGATTGTCATCTACTGTATAAACCAATCTATGTTCGTGATTGATACGTCTACTATAATACCCAGTCAGATTCGATTTTAACTTTTCAGGCTTACCTATACCTTCCAATGCACCATTTCTGTCAATACTTTTAAGTAACTCATTAATCTTCTTCACCATTTTTTTATCGTTCTGCTGAAAATACTTATAATCTTCAAAGGCTTGAGGCGAAAACGTAATATTTAACCTAGCCATTATACATCTATATCTTTCGTTATAGTTTTCCCACGTTCTAGATCTGCAATTGATTGAGCTAAGTGTTCAGCATTATTTGGGTTCTGTTGGAGGTAAAGTGTTTCCATCATGGAGTTATAATCTGATTCTGACATGATTACTACGTTTTTATCATCAGTAGATGTTACAGTTACCATATCACTATCATCATTTACTTTTGTCATAAGTGCCTTTAAATTCTGTCGAGCGTATGAATAATTTTTAATAATCATATTTATCGCCTCCTTTTAACACACCTCAATTGTACAAATATCTGTACAATAAAACAAGCGACACAGAAAAAAACTACTAATCAAGATTTCGCACGGGGAAGAATCAATACCTATCCTGTACTGATTCCCTACTAAACAATGTTTACATGATAATTTCTACCTATTTAGACTTCATACATTAAAAAGACAATCTCTATCATATCGCTAATAGAAATTGCCTTTTCATATTGTCCTAATAAATTGATATCACTTACTTATCTCAACAATTAAGATTATTTTATTTTATCTTTTAATAACTTCTCATAACTTTCATAATCATATGAATCTTCAACTTTCTCGCCATTAATAAATGCAGTTGGTGTCGTTTTTATATGATTATCTTTCGCTATTTTTTTATCTTTCTCTGCAGCTTTCCAAGACTTGCTATCTTTTGTCTTGTAATCTTTTATAATTTTATTTTCCGTCTCTTTATCTAAATGCAGTTGTTTAATATGTTTATCTAATAGTTCTTTTGTTAACCATTCTTTATTTTCATCTTGCTGGGCAGCAAATAATTGCTTTTGAAAATCTAAAAATGATTTAGGTGCATACATCAATACTGCATGACTCGCACGCGAACCAACAATTGAGTCTTTACCTAAGAAAGCTAAATTGACAAATTGGTATTCCACTTTGTGATTATCTATATAATTTTTACGCAACTTTGGCATGACTTTTTCATCTAATTCTTTACAATAAGGACATTTATAGTCGCCATATATGACAACTAATGGTTTGCCGTTTTTCGAGGATGTCGTTGCTGATTCTTTTTTACCGCAAGCTGTTAAAATTAACATGCTCACTATAAATAATGTTAGTAATTTTTTAGTCATAATAACTCCTGTTCATATCTAGTTCGTCATATTTTCTTCATGATAATCCGCATCATGTTGTTGATAATATCGTCTCGAATCAAAATCTTGCTTATATGATACACGTTTATCACTAAAATCATATGCATAATAATGCACTTCATCATCATTACTCAAAGGTTTATAAGCTAAAATGATAATTTTATCCTTATCATAGACATAAATATTAGCATCTTTGCGTTCAAAATGATCAACACGATCACCGTTGCCTTTTTTGGCAAGTTGTTCTTGTTTTTGATTTTGAATTTTAACTGCTTCATCTATTTCTTTCACATATTTATCATTACCACATCCTGATATAAAGACTAGTAATAATAATACCGTCGCCACAAATCGCTTCAATGCTCCCACTCCTACTATCAACTTCCAACTAACTTTCAATATAATTAATACTATACACCGTCAAACATTAATGCGCTACAACTACTACCAATGCATTTAATATAAATATCCAAAGAAATAACAGTTATGTATAGTCAAAGAAAAATATATTTCATTTTCTATGTGTATTTGTAATCAGTTTTTGATAAAATAAAAAAATAGCATTATTAATAAATTCAAAAATTACAGTTCAATTCAGAGAGGGATGGGATAAAATGAACTTTGTAACGTTGACTTCGGATGAGTTCAATGCGTTTACAACAAAGCATTTTTCACATTACACACAATCAGCTATTCATTACAATCATAGAGTTGATTTAAAAGGCGATGTGCATCTTGTAGGGGTTAAAGATGACAATGGTCAAGTGATTGCAGGATGCTTATTGACAGAAGCACGCACACTTAAATTTTTCAAATATTTTTATACACATCGCGGGCCAGTGATGGATTATACAAATCAATCATTAGTAGCATTTTTCTTTAAAGCATTAACGTCATATTTAAAGAAACACAATTGTTTATATGTCCTTGTAGATCCATATTTAATTGAAAATTTACGCAATGCAGACGGTGAAATTGTTAAATCTTATGATAACCGAGCATTTGTTAGAACAATGGATAAATTAGGTTATAAACACCAAGGTTTCCCTGTAGGTTATGATTCAATGAGCCAAATCCGTTGGCTGTCAGTGTTAGATTTAAAAGATAAGACTGAAGACCAACTTTTAAAAGAAATGGATTATCAAACGAGACGTAATATTAAAAAAACATATGATATTGGTGTCAAAACTAAAACGTTAACGATTGATGAAACGCAAACTTTTTTCGACTTATTCCATATGGCTGAGGAAAAGCATGGTTTCAAATTCCGTGAGTTACCATACTTTGAAGAAATGCAAAAGTTATACGATGACCACGCCATGTTAAAGTTGGCGTATATTGATTTAAACGAGTATTTAAAAACGTTACAATTAAAGCAACAACAATTAACAGCTGAACTCTCAGGTGTTGAAGAAGCATTGGAAGAAAGTCCTAATTCAAAGAAAAATAAAACGAAACGCACACAGCTAGAACAACAGCTAAATAGCAATAAGCGTAAAATCGACAATACAATAGAACAAATTGAACAAGATGGTGCAGTCTTAAACTTAGCTTCTGCTTTATTTATCTACAATGAGCATGAAGTTTATTACTTATCTAGTGGTTCAAACCCTAAATATAATGCTTATATGGGTGCCTACCATTTGCAGTGGGAAATGATTAAGTTTGCTAAAGCGCATCATATTGATCGCTATAATTTTTATGGTATTACCGGTGACTTTTCAGAGTCATCAGAAGACTATGGCGTCCAACAATTCAAAAAAGGTTTTAACGCACATGTAGAAGAGTATATCGGTGACTTTATTAAGCCTATCAAACCATTACTATATAAGGTACAAACGTACTTAAATCATAAACGTCGTTAAAATATCGCTCCAAGATTATGACAACATAACAAAGAACCACGCATCATGTATATGGCTTCATCGCCATACTAAAACATGATACGTGGTTCTATTTGATTATTCTTCATTTATAACATTTAAGAAACGTCTTAATTCTTCTGTTTTCGGACGATTGAACATCTCTTCTGGTGCCCCTTGTTCTCCGATCATGCCTTCATGAATAAATACAATGTTATTAGATACTTCTTTAGCAAAACGCATTTCATGTGTCACAATGACCATTGTCATGCCTTCATTAGCCAAATCTTTAATAACCTTTAAAACATCATTCACAAGTTCAGGATCAAGTGCAGATGTTGGTTCATCAAACAACATCACTTTAGGGTTCATTGCTAGTGCTCTTGCAATAGCAACACGTTGTTGTTGACCACCTGATAATGCATGTGGACGTTGATCTTTGACATGTGTTAAACCAACTTTCTCAAGTAACTCAAGTGATTTCCCACGTGCCTCATCCTTTTTCAACTTTTTAACTGTGATAAGACCTTCCATTACATTTTCTAATGCCGTCTTATGCGGAAAAAGGTTATAACTTTGAAATACCATACCAGACTGTTTACGAACTTCTATTTGTGATTTTTTATCTTTAGATGTATATGTTTTGCCGTTAACATAAACTGTACCTTCAGTTGGAATTTCTAATGCATTAATCATACGTAACAATGTTGTTTTACCTGAACCAGATCGACCGATTAAGGTTACAACCTCACCTTGTTCAACAGATAAATCAATACCTTTGATGACTTCAACATCATTAAATGATTTATGGATATTGTTCAATTGAATCATGAGCGATACCCTCTTTCAATATAAGATTCATAGATACCTTGGATAATTGAAATAATAAAGCATACCACCCAGTACATTAGCGCAACTAACACATAAATTGTTAAATATTCATATGTTGTAGACGCAACTTCTTGAGCTTTTCTAAACATTTCAGCCACTAAAATAAATCCTAATAATGATGTATCTTTGATTAAACTTAAAAATGTATTACCTAGTGCAGGAATCGACACTCGAATTGCCTGCGGTAAAATGATACGTTGTATCGTTTGACCATACGTCATACCGATGGAATATGCAGCTTCTGTTTGTCCTTTCGGTATAGAAATAATACCGCCACGAATAATTTCCGAAGCATACGCACCTACATTTAATGATAAACCAATAATAGCAGCCACTACAGGTGCCAATGTCCATTGGTTGTCAGCGTCATTTGTTAATAATCTACCTAATTCTGGAATACCATAAAATATGATAAATAGTTGTACTATCATTGGTGTTCCTCGAATAATAGATACATAGACACGTGAAATACTTCTTAAAATTTTACTCGTTGAAATTCGCATTAATGCTGTAAATAATGCAATAATCAATCCTAAAACAAATGTAACTAATGTAATAGGAATTGAATATTTGACCAAACCTTCTAGCATAGGTCCGAAAGCTTGTTTTGCAGCATCTAGCGCATGTTGTTGTTCGCTATTTAGATTTAGAAACATCTTGACCAAACCATTTCTTACCTATTTTAGCTAATTCACCGTTTTCCTCGATTTTTTTCAAGCCATCATTGAATTTTTGAACTGTTTCATCATCTGCTTTTTTAGAAAATGCAAATGCAGATCTACTTTGTTCAGCATTACCTTTGATTGCTTTGATCTTAGCATTAGGTTTTTGTTTTTTATAATCCAAGTATGACAGACTATCATTAAATGTACCATCAACACGCTTAGACAATAATAAATCCATTGATTGGTTAAAGCCATCAACTTTTGTAATATCAGCACCTTTATCCTTAGCTAATTTACCATAATTAGATGTGAATGTTTGTGCTAACTTCTTACCTTTAACATCATCAAAATCTTTAATATCTTTTTCATTTTCACGAATAACTAAAACAGCACTTGAGAATGTGTAAGGCTTAGAAAATTTATATTTCTTTTCTCTATCAGGATTAATACCTACTTGGTTCGCGATTACATCAAAACGCCCTGCGTCTAAACCTGCAAACATAGAATCCCAAGAAGTTTCATTAAATTTAAGTTTTAAACCTTCTTCTTTAGCCACTGCTTTAATAACATCAATATCGTAACCAGTTAATTTACCATCTTTATCGTGGAAACTAAATGGTGCATAAGTCCCCTCAGTCCCAACATTAATTGTCTTGCTATCTTTACTAGCTTCCTTGTCTTTCGACGAATTGTTTCCGCATGCAGCCAATATGAAAACGAAAGCTATCATCACAAATAAAAGTCTTTTCATAGAATATATCTCCTTATTCTTATTATTCTAATCGGAATAAAAATATTTTAATCTGAAATGCCGGATAAGTCAATATGTTGAACTTTTGCTAAAAAGCTTTATATAGCTAGCAACTTATATTTATTGACGAGAATCAACTTCTTTTTTCTTACCTTGTAACATAAATGAACAAAAGAAACTAACAACTGTAATCAATAATGCAAATAAAAATCCAGCGTGATAACCATGCAACATCGTATCAACTTTAATTTGATTCATCATATCAATTTTGTTCATGCCATTATAGTCTGACATAGTTGGAGAAAAGTTTTTGCTTGCATGGGATAAAATAGTAATTAATGCAGCTGTTCCGATAGAACCAGCAATTTGTTGTACTGTGTTTGTCATAGATGAACCATGTGCATTCATTTCTGGCTTTAATTGATTCATCGTATGGGTCATTACTGGAATTAATCCTAACGCGATACCAACCATTCGAATCGCATAAACTGTTGCCAACATGATTGTTGATGTTTGTTCATCCATTACAACAAAATAAGCCGTAGTAATAACAACAATCGCCATACCTACTAAAGCAAGCTTTCTAGGACCAAACTTTTCATATAAAGCACCCGAAGTCATCGACATAAATGCCATAACAATTGCTCCTGGTAATAAAGTTAATCCAGAATCTAAAGCTGAACGATGCAATAAATTTTGCACAAAGATAGGTAAAATCGTTTCCGAACCAATCATCGATACCATTGTGACACCCATAATAATGATACCAACTGTAAATTGTTTATTTTTAAATACAGCAAAATTTAATAATGGTGTTGATAGCCGATATTGACGTAATACAAATAATGCGACTAAAACAACGCCTCCAATCATAGATACTAATACGATAGGATTATCAAAACCTTTTTCTGAAATTGAACTCGTTCCATACAATAACCCGCCGAAACCTAGTACAGAAAAAATGACAGAAATAAAATCAATAGGTACTTTAATTGTAGTTCCAACATTTTTTATCGTTTTAAATCCAATTAAAAATGTAACAGCTGCAATTGGAGCGACAACATGGAAAAGCGATCTCCAGTTAAAATATTCAACAAGGTAACCTGAAAGAGTAGGTCCAATAGCTGGTGCTAAACCAATTACCAAACCAAATATCCCCATATATTTACCGCGTTCATGCGGTTGGAAAACATCCAAAATCGTTGTCATCATCAATGGCATCATAATACCTGCGCCTAACGCCTGAATAATTCTAGCAACTAATAATGTTGCAAAGTGCGGACTCAAGCCGCCGAGTAATGTACCTAAGAAAAAGATAGAAATACCCACTAAAAACACTTGTCTTGTTGTATAACGTTGTATAACAAGCGCGGACAAAGGAATAACAATCCCATTAGTCAATAAAAAAGCTGTTGTCAGCCATTGAACTTGTGTATATGAAATTTCAAAATCTTTCATAATACTTGGTAAAGCCGTCACTAATAGTGTTTCATTTAATAATCCAAAAAATCCACCCATCAGCATAGTAATAATCATCGTTAATTTTTGTTTCTTCGACATTTAAAGCTTCCCCCTCACCATCTAAAAAACGACACACATTTTTAGATATCCGGTAATTATACCCATTTTCCAAAAAATTAGCACGACTTTATTACAATTTCTTTAAAACGTAATCATTACTATTTACATATGAGTAGTTATCGGTCATAATATATTTACAAGGAGGGATAGAGATGAAATTAGATTTACAGACTGCTCGTCGAAATTTAAATAGCCCTAACATTAAAACAAGAAAGCGTGCTTTAAAGATTATTAAGCAACACAAAAGAGCGAAATAATTGTTTTAATTTGACTATATTGTATGTCTAACTATATTTTCGAGTATCCCTAGCTCGTTAATATAAACTCTATACTTAACTATTTCCTTACATTACTTCACATATTTAAGAGCTGCATATACACTCACTCCTTGTGTACATGCAGCTCTTTTTTTATAAGTAGTATTTATCTATAACTTCTAAATCATCCGTTAATTCATAAACAAGCGGTGCACCTGTTTTAATTTCATAATTAATGATATCTTCATCTGACACATCTTCAAGATATTTAATTAATGCGCGAATTGAATTTCCGTGTGCAGAAACTAATACCGTTTGACCATCTAGCAAATATTGTGAAATATGATCTGTCCAAAATGGTATCACTCGAACTAAAGTATCTTTCAGACTTTCAGAATAAGGCATCATACGTTTATCTAAATGATTATATCGACGATCAGCTAAGTAAGCTTCACGTTGTTCTTCGGTTTCAGCAGGTGGTTTCACATCATAAGAACGACGCCAAATATGTACTTGTTCTTCTCCAAATTCTTTTCTAGCATCATCTTTATTTAAGCCTTGCAATCCACCATAGTGGCGTTCATTTAAACGCCAGCTTTTATATACAGGAATCCATTGTTGTTTAGATTCAGTTAAAATATAATGCGTTGTATCTAAAGCACGTGTTAATAACGATGTAAAAGCTACATCGATGGCAATGTTATTTTCTCTTACTTTTTCACCTGCTCTAGTCGCTTCATTAATACCTTGTTCAGATAAATTAACATCTTCCCATCCAGTAAATAAGTTTTTAGCATTCCACTCGCTTTGTCCATGACGACATAAAATTAATTTTGGCATAACTTATAACCTCTTTCCTTTAATCTTTAGGACGTTATTTCAGGGATATTTTAAGATGATTTAATCTTAGTAATTTTCTTTTCAATATATTTTAAAATTCAATGATTAAATCAATTATCACTAGACATTAAATACATAAATCCTATTCCCCATTTTCATTTTTTAATTCATAAATGAATCAATAACCACCTAATAACAAATCATATTATACACCTTTGTTCGCTATTTTTCTAAGGTTTAAAAAATATTTTTAGGTGCGCCTAAAAATAAATGTAATAAAAACGCCTCCTCAGATATTTATATATCTATGAAGACGTTTAAATACATTATAGATGGTCTGGTTCTGGGTGAACGTATACTGAGGAAATACCTTTTTTGTGCAAATGATGTTCGACATTGTCACAAATTTGATGCGCTTCTACTAAGGAAAGGTTAGCATCTACAACAATTGTGACATCAATAAACACACTACTTCCATGGTAACGCCCTTTAATACTTTTAACTTCTTGTACTTCATCAACTTCTAAAATATCATTGCGATACGCTTCTAATTCAGTTTCATTGAAACCATCACTCAACATAAAAATTGCTTCTTTAAAAATACCAAAACCAGTATAAACGATTAGTAAGCCTAGTAATGTTGCTAAAATAATATCGACAATTGGGAAACCGATTTGCGTAAAAATTAATCCTATCGCTGTTCCAATGCTGACTAAACTATCTGATAAATTATCTTTGGCAGCCGAATTTAAAGAACTACTTTTCGTTCTTTTCGCTAGTCTTTGATTGACTGCAAATACAATCAACATTACAAGACCACTGATTAAGCTGACGATAATTGTTATTGCGTTAGGTACAACGTCATCTTCTTTGAACAAACGAGGTGCATTTTGAATAACTACTTGGATACCTACAAACATAATGACAAATGACACCAATAATGAAGAAATATTTTCAGACTTCAAATGGCCATAAGGATGATTTCGATCGGCAGGTTTAATTGAAATTTTCAATCCAATAATAACAGCTAAAGAAACGATAATATCTGTCATATTGTTTAATGCGTCGGCTCTTACAGCTGCAGAGTTAAAGACAAAACCCGTGACATACTTAACAATAGATAAGATTATATATACAATTAAACTCAAATAAGCACCGCGTTGCGCCAATTTAAGATTTTCATTATGAGACATGCGTTGAACCACCTTGAATTAGTATAGTAACAATATTATGAATGATTTATTTTAATTTTACAACGTTTTTAATTTTTATAAATTTTTATAAAATTAAACTAATTTATTCATTCGCAACCCCTAAAAATAATTTTTAGCCTTTCTGCGAATTTTATGAGCTAGAAAGGCTTATGCATTAGTAGCGAAGCTAACTAATGCGTTCCTTTATTTTCTGCGAATTTTATGAGCTAGAAAGGCGCCCAACTCTCCCTGTTTGTGAACTTTCGGCTCGAAAGTTTCTATGTTAGAACCCTATGCATGAGTTGCGAAGCTATCTAATGTCGTGACCTAATTATATAGAAGAAAAAGTGCATCAGTGACAAATTAAATGAGATTTCTACTCTACCAAACTCTCTTCGAAAGACAATTTTCTCCTCTATTTATTAGCAAAATATTGCATTTCTCCATATAGTACTTCCTTACTTAAAATACGCTGAATGTTCTGAATTAAACGCTTTTTTACATAGTTAACACTAGTTAATCTATTAGTTAACATTAGTTAATAATTAGTTAATTTCCATTTGTATTCTCATGTGATAAATTCTAAAAGCATACAATAAATTTAATATGTAAAAAGAAAGGGAATACACATGAAAAATAAATATATCTCGAAGTTGCTAGTTGGGGCAGCAACAATTACGTTAGCTACAATGATTTCAAATGGGGAAGCAAAAGCGAGTGAAAACACGCAACAAACTTCAACTAAGCACCAAACAACTCAAAACAACTACGTAACAGATCAACAAAAAGCTTTTTATCAAGTATTACATCTAAAAGGTATCACAGAAGAACAACGTAACCAATACATCAAAACATTACGCGAACACCCAGAACGTGCACAAGAAGTATTCTCTGAATCACTTAAAGACAGCAAGAACCCAGACCGACGTGTTGCACAACAAAACGCTTTTTACAATGTTCTTAAAAATGATAACTTAACTGAACAAGAAAAAAATAATTACATTGCACAAATTAAAGAAAACCCTGATAGAAGCCAACAAGTTTGGGTAGAATCAGTACAATCTTCTAAAGCTAAAGAACGTCAAAATATTGAAAATGCGGATAAAGCAATTAAAGATTTCCAAGATAACAAAGCACCACACGATAAATCAGCAGCATATGAAGCTAACTCAAAATTACCTAAAGATTTACGTGATAAAAATAACCGCTTTGTAGAAAAAGTTTCAATTGAAAAAGCAATCGTTCGTCATGATGAGCGTGTGAAATCAGCAAATGATGCAATCTCAAAATTAAATGTAAAAGATTCAATTGAAAACAGACGTTTAGCACAACGTGAAGTTAACAAAGCACCTATGGATGTAAAAGAGCATTTACAGAAACAATTAGACGCATTAGTAGCTCAAAAAGATGCTGAAAAGAAAGTGGCGCCAAAAGTTGAGGCTCCTCAAATTCAATCACCACAAATTGAAAAACCTAAAGCAGAATCACCAAAAGTTGAAGTCCCTCAAATCCAATCACCAAAAGTTGAGGTTCCTCAATCTAAATTATTAGGTTACTACCAATCATTAAAAGATTCATTTAACTATGGTTACAAGTATTTAACAGATACTTATAAAAGCTATAAAGAAAAATATGATACAGCAAAGTACTACTATAATAAATATTACCAATATAAAGGTTTAATTGACCAAACAGTTTTAACAACAATCGGTAGTGGTTATGGTTCATACATTAAACCTCTTGAAGTGAGCAAAGAAAGCGGGAATTTGGCTAAATCATATGCACAAGTAAGAAACTATGTAACTGAGTCAATCAACACTGGTAAAGTGTTATACGCATTTTACCAAAAACCAGAATTAGTAAAAACAGCTATTAAAGCTCAAGAAACAGCAACAACTTTCAAAAACGCTTTAACAGGCATATTCAAATCATTCTGGAAATAATCAATCAAAAATATCTTCTCTAGTTTTACATCATTTTTTAAATAATTTTCGTAATAAACCGTGATTAAAAAGAACCGTTGATTCTCAATCGAATCTACGGTTCTTTTTTCATTTTCCATCAATTAAATGTTTCTTCGCTATTTGTCAGTCCACTTTTTTACCTGCAACTTGTTAAATAATCCTTACATCGTTAACGAATAGTTCATCATTTAGTTGAATCAGCTCAACTTTATTAACTTCAAATTTTCACAAACTGTTGCGCAATCCATTCCTCTTCCACTACAAGCACCATAATTAAACAACAATCCAATAGAATAAGACTTGCAAAACATAGTTATGTAGCTATATAAACGCCTACGACCAATAAATCTTTTAAACATAACATAATGCAAAAACATCATTTAACAATGCTAAAAATGTCTCTTCAATACATGTTGATAGTAATTAACTTTTAACGAACAGTTAATTCGAAAACGCTTACAAATGGATTATTATATATATGAACTTAAAATTAAATAGAAAGAAAGTGATTTCTATGATTAAAAATAAAATATTAACAGCAACTTTAGCAGTTGGTTTAATAGCCCCTTTAGCCAATCCATTTATAGAAATTTCTAAAGCAGAAAATAAGATAGAAGATATCGGCCAAGGTGCAGAAATCATCAAAAGAACACAAGACATTACTAGCAAACGATTAGCTATAACTCAAAACATTCAATTTGATTTTGTAAAAGATAAAAAATATAACAAAGATGCCCTAGTTGTTAAGATGCAAGGCTTCATCAGCTCTAGAACAACATATTCAGACTTAAAAAAATATCCATATATTAAAAGAATGATATGGCCATTTCAATATAATATCAGTTTGAAAACGAAAGACTCTAATGTTGATTTAATCAATTATCTTCCTAAAAATAAAATTGATTCAGCAGATGTTAGTCAGAAATTAGGCTATAATATCGGCGGAAACTTCCAATCAGCGCCATCAATCGGAGGCAGTGGCTCATTCAACTACTCTAAAACAATTAGTTATAATCAAAAAAACTATGTTACTGAAGTAGAAAGTCAGAACTCTAAAGGTGTTAAATGGGGAGTGAAAGCAAATTCATTCGTTACACCGAATGGTCAAGTATCTGCATATGATCAATACTTATTTGCACAAGACCCAACTGGTCCAGCAGCAAGAGACTATTTCGTCCCAGATAATCAATTACCTCCTTTAATTCAAAGTGGCTTTAATCCATCATTTATTACAACATTGTCACACGAAAGAGGTAAAGGTGATAAAAGCGAGTTTGAAATCACTTACGGCAGAAACATGGATGCTACATATGCTTACGTGACAAGACATCGTTTAGCCGTTGATAGAAAACATGATGCTTTTAAAAACCGAAACGTTACAGTTAAATATGAAGTGAACTGGAAAACACATGAAGTAAAAATTAAAAGCATCACACCTAAGTAAACAGTTCAATCATTTTATAAAATCCTGGGACACTTCATACTTGTCTCAGGATTTTTTAACATATTGAATCAGCCTCATAACATTAAATTAATTTATCGTATATTAAATTTAATAATAACAACTGATTTTTATAAGAACAAAGTATCACACCATAGTAGATACACAAATAATACAAATGAATCCATTTAAGTTGAAAGCTTAAATAAATATTTTCAAGTTAATAAATAATTAACTTTTAGATGGATTCATCAAAAATCGTAAAAAGAACAATTTGTATTTTACAAACATTAATTAAAAATAAAAGCAAGACATTCGTGCAATCGGTTACCTTAAATTGTTTACAACTGTCAACAATACCAAGGTTTTATTAACTATATTTCTCACAAAATTAGCTTTTAGCATTCCAAACAAAAAAGGTTAAATTGAACGGAATTATGGCATTTTTAACTTAATTGTAAAAAAAGTTGATAATGGTCAATTGTTAATGAACAGTTAATTATAATAACGTCCAAAATATATTATTATTTAATTAAGTTAAATAAAATTATAGAAAGAAAGTGAAACTTATGCTTAAAAATAAAATATTAGCCACAACTTTATCTGTGAGCTTACTTGCCCCTCTTGCCAATCCGTTATTAGAAAATGCTAAAGCTGCCAACGATACTGAAGACATCGGTAAAGGAAGCGATATAGAAATTATCAAAAGGACAGAAGATAAAACAAGTAATAAATGGGGCGTGACTCAAAATATTCAATTTGATTTTGTGAAGGATAAAAAATATAACAAAGATGCTTTGATATTAAAGATGCAAGGATTCATTAGCTCTAGAACAACATATTACAACTATAAAAAAACTAATCATGTTAAAGCTATGCGATGGCCATTCCAATATAATATTGGTTTAAAAACAAATGATAAATATGTTTCTTTAATTAATTATTTACCTAAAAATAAAATTGAATCTACAAACGTGAGTCAGACATTAGGATACAATATCGGTGGTAATTTCCAATCAGCCCCATCACTCGGTGGTAATGGATCATTTAACTATTCTAAATCGATTAGCTATACACAACAAAATTATGTAAGTGAAGTAGAACAACAAAACTCAAAAAGTGTTTTATGGGGCGTCAAAGCGAATTCATTCGCCACTGAATCAGGTCAAAAATCAGCATTTGATAGCGATTTATTTGTAGGCTACAAACCTCATAGTAAAGATCCTAGAGATTATTTCGTTCCAGACAGTGAGTTACCTCCTCTTGTACAAAGTGGATTTAACCCTTCATTTATCGCCACAGTATCTCATGAAAAAGGTTCAAGCGATACAAGCGAATTTGAAATTACTTACGGAAGAAACATGGATGTCACTCATGCCATTAAAAGATCAACGCATTATGGCAACAGTTATTTAGACGGACATAGAGTCCATAATGCATTTGTAAATAGAAACTATACTGTGAAATACGAGGTCAATTGGAAGACTCATGAAATCAAGGTGAAAGGACAGAATTGATATGAAAATGAATAAATTAGTCAAATCATCCGTTGCTACATCTATGGCATTATTATTACTTTCTGGTACTGCTAATGCTGAAGGTAAAATAACACCAGTCAGCGTAAAAAAAGTCGATGACAAAGTTACTTTATACAAAACAACAGCCACAGCAGATTCTGATAAATTTAAAATTTCACAGATTTTAACATTTAATTTCATCAAAGATAAAAGTTATGATAAAGATACTTTAGTACTTAAAGCTACTGGGAATATTAACTCAGGCTTTGTGAAACCTAATCCTAATGACTATGACTTTTCAAAATTATATTGGGGAGCTAAATACAATGTATCTATAAGCTCACAATCTAATGATTCAGTAAACGTCGTTGATTATGCACCAAAAAATCAAAATGAAGAGTTTCAAGTTCAAAATACTTTAGGCTATACATTTGGTGGTGACATTAGTATCTCTAATGGTTTATCTGGTGGACTTAATGGAAATACAGCTTTTTCTGAAACAATTAATTATAAACAAGAAAGTTACAGAACAACATTAAGTCGCAACACAAATTATAAAAATGTTGGCTGGGGAGTTGAAGCACATAAAATTATGAATAATGGTTGGGGACCTTATGGACGAGATAGCTTCCACCCAACATATGGTAATGAACTCTTCTTAGCTGGCAGACAAAGCAGTGCATACGCTGGCCAAAACTTCATAGCGCAACACCAAATGCCATTATTATCTAGAAGTAACTTCAATCCAGAATTTTTAAGCGTACTATCACACAGACAAGATGGCGCTAAAAAATCTAAAATTACAGTAACTTATCAACGTGAAATGGATTTATACCAAATTCGTTGGAATGGCTTCTACTGGGCAGGCGCAAATTATAAAAACTTTAAAACTAGAACATTTAAATCAACATATGAAATTGATTGGGAAAATCACAAAGTGAAATTGTTAGATACAAAAGAAACTGAAAACAATAAATAGCTAGTAAAACACGGTCGCCAACAGTAATTGTGACGACCGTGTTTTGATTTATTATCTTAGTAAGACTGCCATTCTTTTTCTCAATGTGAGATATAAAGGAATAGCTACAATTAAAGTGAATATTACGCCTGGAATCGCGTTTAACAACACTACCCACACAGGTAAATTTAAAATAATAGATAATAGTAGCCTAGATACCAAACTGCCTAATACACTTGCTAAAACTAATGATAGTACATTTATTTTCAATAAATAAACAACTGCAATAGCTATAACTCTAAATATAATAGAAATAATCACATTAATTGGATTAAATACGCCAAATATCAGCAATAATAAGCTTGATAAAAGCCCACCTAAAAAGTACTTTTTAATTCCAAAGAAAGCTAATATTAATAATGCTGCCGGTGCAGATAATTGAAAATCTAATCCTGGTATAATGGACGGTATTTTCAAAACTGCCAAAATGGTTAAAATCGCAGCAATGACACTAATTTGAGTAATATCTTTTGATGTCATACTAAAACCCCTATACCGTTTCATAAACAACTTGCTTCGGTGTGCTTTCTAAAAATGATATGTAATGATTTAAATCAATACGATTGTCCACAAATATTATTCTGCCTCCATATCTCGTATTAACTGGTTTAATATCAAACAATCGATGGTAACCAATTTTAGCAGCGGCAAAATAACCTGTCGTATACGTTAAGTCATCGGACACGCAAAGTTCTCCTTTGACATACGGATGCGCATTGATACAACTAGCAATTGCTAAGGCATCAGTCACTCTTTCATTAAGATCACCTTTATTATTTATATCTTCAAACGAAAAATGTGTTGCCCTAATCCCCCTTTGTCCAAATGAATCTAAACGTTTACCAGATATAGCAGATAGAATAATAGCTCCTGTATAAACCGTTTCATTTTTAATATATGTCATCCCTTGATTTAGCGCTTGTTCAGTGACACCACATTCTTGTGTTAAATGTTGGAGATTTGCTTTATCATCCTCAATAATTTGTAATGCTTTTATTTGTTGAATCGGTTCCATGATTTTTTGTATTTTTATATTGAGAAAATCCGGTTGCCCATTTTCATGAAAAAAACCTTTATTATAAAACCTTTGTACCGTCTGTTCTATTTTGTCAAACTCACAAATCGTTTCAGCACCACTAATATGAACATCTTGATTGCTAGAACGCATTTTTATACTATACATGACGATCACCTCAATCTTCTTGATGCAAAATTTCAAACAACCTATCTATATCTTGTTCAGTATGAAAATACGACAATGATATTCTTAACATTGGCTTAGTCACAGTTGGATACCTTAAATAACTTGTAAACACATGATGCTTTAATAATGTTTGATGAATGTTCTCAGCCGCTTCTATGTCATCAAACTCAATAAACTTAATCGGCGAGTTTGAACTATTATAATTAACATTGAGTGCTTTTAACTTTTGGTTAAAATATTTACTCAAACTATTTAATTTAGTGCGTCTATCATCAGCATTTATTAACTTTTCAATGTTTCTTTTTATAAAATACAAATTATAAATTGGCAAACTACTTGAGTAGATGAGTGGTCTACCGTGATTAATTAACATATCCTTCACATCATTTGAACTTAAAATCACACCCCCGTATGCACCACATGCTTTAGATAAACTAGAAGTGAGTATATCTATGCCTTGATAATTCGAGTAATTCTCTATTCCAAAACTATGTGAAACATCGAGTATCAGTGTTGCGTTATATTTATGCTTTAATGAGACTAATTGACCAATATCCACAACGTCGCCATTCGTTGAAAATACACTATCAGATATGATTATTTTTTGTATATTTTGATTAGGGTATTCCGCTAACCTTTTTTCTAAATCAGCAATATCTAAATGCTTATATATCACTTTTTCTAAACCACTTAACTTAATACCGTCAATAATACTCGCATGATTTTCTTGATCTGAAAACACGACACAATTTGTATTTTTGAAAATATTAAATAACGCCAAATTAGCATCATAACCACTATTTAAGATAGTACATGCACTATATCCGAGCCAACCTGCTAACATTGTTTCAATTTCTTCATAAGCTGTCGAACTTCCACTAATTAATCTTGAACTTGATAAGTGATAACTATACTTCCGCATAAATCTTTCGAAATCATCCTTATCAAACGCTATTTGACCTAATCCTAAATAATCATTAGATGTATAGTTCGTACATCTCTTATTTTCTACTTCAATATACTGTCTATCTATATACCCTACCGATTTAAGCGACCGATATAACCCTTTCTGTTGTAATAAATCAATTTGCTCTTGAAACATCATTCTTGTTTTCCTTATTTTCACAAGTGTCATAATCAATTTCAAAGCCCAAATCATTAATCATATCGTAGTCTAATTGGTTCGGTTGCCCACCAGTAATTAGATAATCACCGACAAATATTGAATTCGCCGCTTTTAATGCTAATGGCTGTAACGAACGTAAGTTGACCTCTCTTCCTCCAGCAATACGAATTTCTTTCGTAGGATTGATTAATCGGAATAATGCTACGATTCTTAAACATTTCATTGGTGTTAAATCATCCATGCTTCCAAACTTTGTGCCTTTGATTGGATGCAAAAAATTAATCGGAATACTGTCGGCATCCATTTCTTTCAAAGCAAATGCCATATCAACAATATCTTGATTAGATTCTCCCATACCACAAATCACGCCAGAACATGGTGATATATTATTCGCTTTCATTAGTTCTATCGTATCTGTTCTATCTTTATAACTATGCGTTGTCACGACGTTATCATGGTAATTTTCACTTGTATTAATATTGTGGTTATATCTGTCTACACCAGCTGACTTAAGTTTCTTAGCTTGTTCGTCATTCGTTAATCCTAAACATGCACAGATTTTTAGTTGCGGGTGTTGAGATTTAATCGTTCTTACAGTATTACTAATATGATCAACTTCTTTATCGCTCGGTCCTCTACCACTCATAACAATACAATATGTTCCAATATGATTATCATGTGCCACCTTTGCTCCATCGATAATTTGTTCCTCTGGAATTAAAGCATATCGCTGTTTTTGTTTAATATCTCGTGATTGTCCACAGTAC
The DNA here is from genome assembly GCF_017151935.1 of Staphylococcus sp. EG-SA-14. Lineage (NCBI taxonomy): Bacteria > Bacillati > Bacillota > Bacilli > Caryophanales > Staphylococcaceae > Staphylococcus > Staphylococcus sp. EG-SA-14. Next base: position 146,597 of record NZ_JACVZM010000001.1, read on the forward strand.
CCACAATTCTCAGGACATATACCACTTTTAGCATTTAAAATCATGTTTAATTTTACTTTTTTACCGAAATAATGTTTTCTTAAAATGTACGCCTCATTTAATAAATCTAAGGTATCAATATTAGTATCCTCATAAATTTTCAATACAGTCTCTTTTGTTAATTGTTCCCCTTGTAATATGCGTTTAGCCAAATTCATATTAACACTTCCTATCTAAAATGTTATGTACTGCCTTTTTAAAAATACGTACCATCGTTTTCACTTCTTTATTTGACATACTTAACACTGGCACAAACGTAATGACATTTTCTAAATTTCTAATCATTAGCCCGTTTTCTTTACATTTACGTACAATACGTTCAACTTTTTCAATTTCTAACGGCGTTTTACTATCTTTATCTGTAACTAATTCAACTCCAAACATTAAGCCTCGTCCTCTTACATCACCAACATTTCGATGACGCTTCAGCGCATGCAACTGTTTCTCAAGTGTTGATGATGTCGTTTCAATATGTGACAATAACTTACGTTTTTCATAAAGTCTTATATTTTCTAATGCAACCGTACAAACGATTTGATTCCCGGTGTATGTATGACCATGGAAAAAGGTATTCACACCATGCGAATCACTTAAAAATGCATTGTATATTTTTTGAGATGTCAATGTAGCTGCAAGTGGTAAGTAGCCACCTGTAATCGCCTTACCTAAACACATAATATCCGGTTGAACATCTTCATGATTGCATGCAAACATCTTTCCAGTTCTCCCAAAACCAACTGCTACCTCATCACAAATTAATAAGACATCGTATTTTTTGCACAATTTCTCGACTTCTTTCAAAAAGCCTTTAGGATGAACAAACAAGCCTGTCGCACCTTGAATCAACGGTTCCAATATAAACCCTGCGATTTCATCATTTCTTTCAATTAGAATTTGCTCTATATTCGTTAAAATAGCTGTCATCATTTCATTTTCAGTATCGTAATTACTGCGATAAAAAGATGGGCTTTCTACTTGAATATTCTCAAATATTAAGTCTTTAAATATTTTATGAAAGGTCTTGATACCACCAACACTTACCGCACCAATCGTATCCCCATGATAGCCGTGATTTAGCGTTATAAACTTGTTTTTCTTGGCATATTTTTCTCTATCAATATTTTTCCAATACTGATATGCCATCTTTATTGCGATTTCAACAGACGCACTGCCTGTATCAGAATAAAATACTTTTCTTAGATTACTTGGCGTGATTTCGATTAATTTTTCCGCAAGTTCTATTGACGGAATATTTGATGATCCTAGCAGCGTAGAATGGGCAATTTTATTGAGTTGCTTTTTAATTACCTTATTCAAGTATTTGTTATTATGACCATGCACATTGACCCACAACGATGCATAACCATCTAAATATTTATTGCCATTCGTATCGTAAAGGTAACTACCCTTTCCTTTTTCAATGATGATTGCTTCTTCTTTGCTATATACACCCATTTGTGTAAATGGATGCCAAACATATTCTGAGTCTTTTTGTTTAAGTTGTTGTGTGTAATTCATTTTTAACTCCTATTAATTGTTTTAAAAATGCTTCTGAGAAATTTTCATACGTGGCATGTTCTTCAAATGTATAGACTGTTTTATTTGTTAATTTTCCAATCGTAATTTGATTGTCTTTTTCAATATAGCTGTCTGTATAGCGATTCATTATTAAAAAATTACTCGCCGATACATTCTGATTAACATAATCTTGGTGAACAATGGCATCGCTAATAGCACCTAATTTTGATGGCAACACACTGATGACACAATCTGCACAATCATTGATTAGATCTTTAGTCATGTAGAAATCATACGTACCTTCATATATTGGTACGGCAATTCCCCCAGCACCCTCAATTAAGATAAAATCAAATTCCTTATCTAAAACTTTTACCTTATCTAATACACGCTGCTTATTTAGAAAAATTTGATCTGTCATTTTAAATGCAAGGTGTGGTGATACAGGTTGCTTAAAAGTATAAAGTGACGTTATGTCATAGCTTAAATCACATTCATTTTTAAATACTTCTAAATCTGGAAACGTCCCGTCTTGGCGTTCCTCAGTTTGAAATGGTTTAAAAATACAAACTCGATGACCACGTGTTTTCAAAGCATGGTATAAATGCTTTGTAACATAGGTTTTGCCTACATCAGTATTCGTACTTGTAATAAAAATCCTCATAAAAAATAAGCACCTCAATCCGAATGTAAACTTTTATAATTAATAAGTTTACATTTAAGGCGCATGTTTTTCAAGAAAACATGAATTTAAACTTCTCAGTATAACTATAAATTTTGGCAAAATTTTGACCTTGCTATTGAAATGACTAAGACTTCTTAAGGAATTCAGGCAGATATAAACAGCGATTCGATAAAATATGTCAGTTAAAATTAATAATTGCATTATTTCTTAATAAAAAGACATCCTAGCTTTACCATCTTGTGAAACAATCCATTAATTGTAATATTACGTTGAGCGCCTTGTTCATCAATGCTATAATTAGTTACATAATAAATTGAACATCTAAATACACCAAATCCCCTCACTATTGCCCTAGTGAGGGGATTTATTTTGCTGTTGATTATCTATCACCCTTTTTATTTCCAAATTCTGATTCCATATTAAACTATTATTTATAATTTCCAGCCTGCTGATTTACTTTTTATTCTTATAAAGTCTTGATACATTCCTGGTTTTCGAATTAATTCATCATGACTACCTTTTTGAATTATTTCACCTTCATTGAGCACTATAATCTGATCTGCATTTTTAATAGTTTCAAGTTTATGTGCAATTGTAATTACTGTTTTGCCTTTACTTAATTCATTAATTGCCGTTTGAATCAGCTGTTCATTTTCAGGGTCAATACTTGCAGTTGCTTCATCTAAAATAATTATTGGTGCATCTTTTAATATCGACCTAGCAATAGAAATCCTTTGCTTTTCTCCGCCAGATAAATTACTACCTTTTTCATTTAGCATTGTTTGATATCCCTCAGGTAATGACATGATGAAGTCGTGGCAACATGCTTGCTTCGCTGCACGAATAATTTCTTCTTTCGTTGCACCTGGATTGCCAAACAATATGTTATTTTCAATCGTATCATTAAATAAATACACCTTTTGAAATACTGCACTAATTTTCGACATTAACGTACTTAATGTCATATCTTTAATATCAACACCATCGATGCGAATATTTCCATCATCGATATCATAAAAGCGCAAGAGTAAGTGACATAATGTAGATTTCCCACTTCCTGAAGGTCCAATTATTGCTGTTGATGTTTGTGTAGGTATCTCAAAATTCACATTCTTTATCACTTGTTTATCATCATATGAAAAATTCACGTTTTGAAAAGCGATATTTTCATTTTTAATCGTCAAATTTTTTCCATTCTCATCCAGTTCTGGAGCATTTTTTATCTTTTCAATATCATCTATCGTCATATCTATCATTTCAAGTACGTGTGCAGCACTATTAATATTTTCAACACTATCAAATATCACAAATGAAAAAATTGAAATCATAATAAGGGTAGGTAAATCAATACTATGATTCATATATAATAAGCATGCAACTAATACAATCATTATTGAAACAACTTTTAAACTAAGTAAATGCAATAAATTGAATGGGATATATTGCATTTCTATTTTTGTATTTATACGTTTACTTTCATTGACTGCTTGGTTAAAACTTTTAAGACTCGTATTTTCTTTCGCGAATGATTTTATTACTTGAATACCACGAATAACCTCCAATACCTTTTCCACTAATTGGTTTTGTACATTATGATACGCTGGCGCATTTTGTCGACTCTTTCTTTCTAATAATTGAATCGCAAAAAATGATAGTAATACGCCAATGCATGCTAATAATGATACTTGCCACGAAACTACAAGTAGAGACAATATGAGTACTGTAATTAATATGTATCCATTAACAACAACGTCCACCATTTTCATAGCAAAGTTTTCTAAAAAGGTTAAATCTGTTGTTACTATTGTTGTTAACTCATTTGAATGATGCGAATTAAAATAACCTAACCTTACATTTTTCAATTTATCCCCTATATCTAAACGTTCTTTCGCACTCATTTCATAAGCGATGCTCTCATGACTTTTGCTTTTGAAATATGCTGTAATAAATCGTCCAATCACTAATAAAACCATGATAATTACAACATTCAATATATCTTTCATATAAATAGGTTTATGAGATAGCACATTATTAAATATTTTTGCAGCTAAAAAGATAGGTAACGCAATAAAAATAGCATTTAAAAATGACATGCTAAATCCTAAAATCATTCTTGCTTTATATGGTCTTATCCAGTTTAAAATTTTAAATGTAATTTGAAACATATTTGACCTCCTTTTTTCATTAGTTTAATTATGTCCAGTATTGATTCCCCAATCTTTTGTATGCATGTGCGTATCCCACATTTTCTTATAATTACCGTTTAATTTTAGCAATAAGTGATGTGACCCTTTTTCTAAAATTTGTTGTTTACCTAAAACAATAATTTGATCTGCATGTTGAATCGTAGATAACCGATGTGCAATAACAATCAATGTTTTATCCTGCGTCAACACATTTAATGCTTCTTGAATTTTTTGTTCGTTGTCTGGATCAACGTAAGCAGTCGCTTCATCTAATACAATGATAGGCGCATCTTTTAATATCATTCTTGCAATAGTGACTCGTTGTTTTTCACCACCAGACAATTTATCTCCCACTGTACCAACATTCGTATCATATCCATCTGGCAACTTTTCAATAAATTCATGACATTGTGCTAACTTGGCAGCTTTTTCAACTGCCTCATCCGTAGCTTCTGGATTGCCAAGTTTAATATTTTCTTTAAAAGTAAGATTTAATAAAAAGTTATCTTGTCCAACAAAACCAACTAAATCGTTAAGTTGTTTCGATTCAATATCTTTTATATTTATACCGCCAATCGTAATTTCACCTGAAGTCACATCCCAGTATCGTGATATAAGCTTGGCAATGGTTGACTTACCGCTACCAGATGCCCCGACGATAGCTGTGAAATTATTTTCTGGTACTGTAAATGATAAATGCTTAAAGACCAGATCGTCCTTATCTTTGTTATATGAAAATCCAACATTATTAAAAGCAATTTCATAATGTTGAGGCTTCTTAAATTTTGTTGACAATACTAACTCTTCTAGACTTAATATTTGATTCACTTCAGTTAATGCGTATTGTATAGACTTTAAATGATTTACATAATTAGTAAAATTCTTAATCGGTGCTACTACACCTAAAGATAATACGATGCATAGGAAAAATTCCGCATAGTTTAATTGGTTGATAGATATCAAATACATGCCGACCGGTAAAATCCCTAAAAATGTTGAAGGTAATACACTAGCTCCTAAATTCATATACCCCCATGTATTTTTAAACCAATTCAAAGTGTGAATCTTATAATTATCTACTGCATCTTTATATTTTTTATATGAACTTTGAGATTGATTAAATGTTTTAATTACCTCAATGCCTTCGATAAACTCTACAATCGCGCTATTCATATAATTATTCGATTTCATTTGTTCAGCATATGTCTCATTAAATCCAGACATAACTTTTTTAAAAGCGAAAATTGAAATTGGTATCGTTACTAATAAGGCACTAGCCATACGCCAATCAATGAGCATTATGTATAAAAAGATAGCAGCTGACAAAAGTAAGTTTCCTATAACTTCAGGAATCATATGTGCTAAAGGTAATTCTATTGTTTCAACCTTATCGACAAATATATTTTTTAATTCACCTATTTTCTTAGATTCCACTACGCCTAAAGGGAGACGCATTAATTTTTGAGCTAATTTTTTACGAATTTCAGATAAAATTTCATATGCCGTAATATGTGATAGCATCGTTGACGCTCCAAAACAACACACTTGTGAAATATAAGCGATTAAAGCAATAAAGATATAAACCATAATCGAATTAATCGTATATGTATTGTTAATCATCATTAAAATAATTTTAAATACTGCCCAATAAGGAACTAATCCAGAAAAGACACTGATGATAGACAACAAAATTGATAACATAATTTTCCATTTACTATCAGAAGCAAATCCGCTGAGTATCTTTATCCAATTTGTCTGATTGTTCATCGTATATGTAACTCCTTTCAATTAATAATCTAAATTAAGCCGCTTATATTATTTATTTCACTGGATGATATACATAATATAAATTTGTTATTTGTTAAAAATTAATACTTATTACAAGTACATCATATATTAGTTGATAACGATTATCAATGTCGCGTGGATTTGTGACACATTTCTTTTAAAAATTCACAAGGTTATGGGGCAGAAATGATAAAGAGCCACTAATGATTTATTATGTAATGATTCTTTATCCTTAGCCACAGCTAATATGTACTTAAAAATAGGAATACATGAGTAAAACTCTATGTTGGGACTCCGCCAACTTGCACATTATTGTAAGCTGACTTTCCGCCAGCTACTGTGTTGGGGCCCCGCCAACTTGCATTGTCTGTAGAAACTGTGGATCCAATTTCTCTATGTTGGGTCCCTGAGTATAGCCTTGTAGAGTCTAGTACATTGATTTGTATCCCAATGTCCCTATAATTGATTATTCGCTTTATCTAATGATCCTATGACTCAACTATTAAATCATTTTTCGAAATACTTAATTCTAATATAATTAAATTCATTTATTGTAATATTACAAAAATACATTGCACACCTTGTTCATCAATGCTATAATTAATTACATAATAAATTGAACATCTAAATACACCAAATCCCCTCACTACTGCCATAGTGAGGGGATTTATTTAGGTGTTGGTTATTTGTCACCTTTTTTATTGTTGCGCGTTCGTAACCAATGTGCAAAAAACGCAACAAGACAGCCGCTTAAAGCTGAAGTCATGATGTCAATTAATAAATTGAACATCCGTCATACACCTCCTCTCTGCGTTAAAGTAACGCCCGAGATGTTAGGCGACCATTATATTATATCATTTATTTATTATATTTCACGCAATATTAAAGTTTGAGTAAAGCGTTTTTTAGTGGTTTACGCTACTTTAATTACTATCTTTTAAAATCCATTTAGATAATACAAATGTGATGGGTATCGTAATCACTAAACCTGCAAATGGCGCAATTTCCGCTGGCAAATTTAGCCAGGATACAAAAACATATAATAAAACTGTTTGTAAGCTTACGTTGACAATCTGCGTAATTGGAAAACTAATGAATTTTCTCCAAGTAGGTTTTACCCTGTAAACAAAATAACAATTCAAATAATACGAAATCACAAAAGCGACTAGAAATCCGGTAATATGACTAATCATATATTCAATGTGTAATAATTTTAACAGCAATAAATAGACAACATAATAATTTAACGTATTAATGCCGCCAACAATGATAAATTTTAAAATTTCAGCATGCGTTTGTGTTAGTTTCATATGTGTAACTCCTCAACATCAAAATATATGCATAACTACGTTCTCGAAATTGCGTGCCAATCCTCTTCACTTCAAATATGCTTATTTCAATCTTTATACCCTTTCACAGCAAATTTAGTCTCTTTCCCCTCATCCTTATACGCCATTATAATGTAACTGATTTATCGCGTGACTCATTAGCACTATAGAGATTACTTTAGTTCACTAGTAATTTTATATACAATAAGAGCGACAACAGTAATGAGAGGATGTCTACTATGCAATTACAAAAAATTGTCATCGCTCCTGACTCATTTAAGGAAAGTATGACCGCACAGCAAGTTGGCAATATTATAAAACAGGCTTTTACTAATGTTTATGGGAATACCCTTCATTATGATATCATTCCGATGGCTGATGGTGGTGAAGGTACCACAGATGCTTTAATGCATGCAACAGGTGCCACTAAGTATACAGTCATCGTTAATGACCCTTTAATGCGACCTATTGAAGCATGTTATGCACGCGCAGACGAACAACAAATTGCAATTATTGAAATGGCGGCAGCGTCAGGTTTGGATTTATTAGAAAAAGAGGAACGTAATCCTTTATACACATCATCATATGGTACCGGTGAACTAATTAAAGATGCATTAAATCATGGTGCTAAGACCATTATTTTAGGGATTGGTGGCAGTGCAACAAATGATGGTGGTACAGGTATGCTAAGTGCACTAGGCGTAAAGTTTACTGATGTAAACGGGGACTTATTACAAATGAATGGTGCTAATCTTGCTCACATTGCACAAATCGATATAACCAATCTAGATTCGCGATTAAAAGAGGTGACCTTTAAAGTGGCCTGTGATGTTTCAAATCCTTTATTGGGTGAAAATGGTGCTACCTATATTTATGGTCCTCAAAAAGGCGCTGATGCAAAGATGATACCAAAGTTGGATTTCGCAATGTCGCATTATCATGATAAGATAAAAATGTGCACAGGAAAGTCCGTTAATCAAATACCAGGTTCTGGTGCAGCTGGCGGTATGGGCGCAGCATTATTAGCGTTTTGTGAGACAACTTTAACAAAAGGTATTGATGTCGTCTTTGACATTACAGATTTTCATCAAAGAATTAAAGATGCAGACCTCGTTATTACTGGAGAAGGACGCATGGATTATCAGACCATCTTTGGTAAAACACCCGTAGGCGTTGCGTTAGCTGCAAAACAATATCATATTCCTGTCATCGCGATTTGTGGCAGTCTAGGCGAAAATTATCAACATGTTTACGATTTCGGTATTGATAGTGCCTATTCTATAATCTCTTCACCTAGCACTTTAGAAGATGTCCTACAAAATAGCGAACAAAATTTATTAAACACTGCAACTGACATTGCTCGTATTCTGAAATTACAATAATGTCAAAGTAAATCATCAGCTTTATTATTTGCAGTTAAAACTTGAATGAGGTGAAACCCATGAAAAGAACTGATAAATACCGTGATTCATATCAATACGACAATCAAAACCAAAATCATCGTCGTCAATCTGAAGACGCATCGTATAGACAACAATATGCTAAAGGCGATCCTGAAGAACACCCGGAACGATACTATAATGGTAGAGATTATCGAAGAGAACAAATTCTTGAAGAAGAAAACGAGAAATCCCGCCGTTTAAAAAAATGGTTATATATCATTATTGCCATTCTCTTAATTATTGTCGCTATTTTTGTCACACGCGCCTTGCTTAACAATGATAGCGATAAAGTTAGTAATGACCCTAAAGTCTCTCAAAATTATAAAAAACAAGTTGAAAATCAAGACGGCCAAATTAACCAGCAAGTAGATAATGCTAAAGAAAATATTAAAAACAACCAAAAAACTGATGACATTATTAAAAATTTACAAAATCAAATCGACAACTTGAAGCAGCAAGAACAAAACAAAGCTGATTCTAAGCTAACTCAATTTTATCAAGACCAAATCAACAAATTGACAGAGGCAAATAATGCACTTAAAAACAATGCAAGCCAAGGTAAAATTGAAAGCATGTTAAATGATATTAATACAAAATTCGACAGTATTAAATCTAAATTAGAAAGCTTATTTAAAGATGACAATGGTGGCGCTAATTAATTATTACACCTGCTTTGATGATAAACATTAATTCCCTATACTTTATCTGTATCACTACGTTATTCGTGATGATGCATTAAGAGTATAGGGATTTTTTATATAAACTTGTATTCTAACTACATACAAATACACACAAAACGTATATAATTTATATAATTATATCATTTAAAGGAGTCTGATCATGCAATCAACGAAAACCAAAACGAAGCATTTTTCATTTTTATTGCTAATTACGTTAGGCGTCATGACCGCTTTTGGCCCACTAACTATAGATATGTACGTACCATCATTACCTAAAGTGCAAGGTGATTTTGGTTCTACTACATCAGAAATTCAATTAACATTATCATTCACAATGATTGGTCTTGCACTAGGCCAATTTATCTTTGGACCTTTATCCGATGCTTTTGGTCGCAAACGGATTGCTGTATCCATTTTGATCATTTTCATTTTGGTATCAGGTTTGTCTATGTTTGTTGATCAATTGCCATTATTCTTAACTTTACGATTTATTCAAGGTTTAACTGGTGGTGGCGTCATCGTGATTGCCAAAGCCTCTGCTGGTGATAAATTTAGTGGCAACGCACTCGCTAAATTTTTAGCATCTTTAATGGTAGTTAATGGCATCATCACTATTCTTGCACCATTAGCTGGTGGATTAGCTTTATCCGTAGCAACATGGCGTTCTATTTTCACAATTTTAACTATTGTGGCACTCATCATTTTAATTGGTGTCGCTTCTCAATTACCTAAAACATCTAAAGATGAATTAAAGCAGGTGAATTTTAGTAGCGTCATTAAAGACTTTGGAAGTCTATTGAAAAAACCAGCGTTTATTATTCCAATGCTATTACAAGGTTTAACTTATGTAATGCTATTTAGTTATTCATCTGCATCGCCATTTATTACTCAAAAATTGTATAATATGACACCCCAACAATTTAGTATCATGTTTGCTGTTAACGGTGTAGGTTTAATCATTGTCAGTCAAGTCGTTGCTTTATTAGTAGAAAAATTACATCGCCACATATTATTAATCATTTTAACTATTATACAAGTGGTGGGTGTTGCTTTAATTATCCTGACACTTACATTCCATTTACCACTTTGGGTCTTACTCATCGCATTCTTCTTAAATGTGTGTCCTGTGACGTCAATTGGACCACTTGGTTTCACAATGGCTATGGAAGAACGAACAGGTGGCAGTGGTAACGCATCAAGTTTACTTGGCTTATTCCAATTTATCTTAGGTGGCGCTGTTGCACCATTAGTTGGCTTAAAAGGCGAATTTAATACATCACCATATATGATTATTATCTTCATTACAGCCATTCTATTAGTCAGTCTACAAATCATTTACTTTAAAATGATTAAAAAGCAACATGTCGCATAACACTTCAACATAATTAGAACCCTAGCAAAGATATCTATCTTTGTCGGGGTTCTTCTTTATGAATTATGAAATCCAATCTTCAACTAAAATTACGACTTCATATCAAGTACATTTCTATTCAATCACCCTTTAACAGGCATCCAAATTTCTGTAATATATTTTTCACTTGTAGTATCACCATCCTGATACAACTCAAAAAATGGTGCTGATTTTACCGTATTTGCTTGATATTGATGTATGTAGTGATGAACCTCTTCCATTTTTTGTTGAACTGCTTTAGGTACTGCGCCCTGTGCTTCAAATACCATATACTTTGAACTTGCTAATGTTATGACATCATATTTTTCAATATCAGCACTATTATCTCCGGTAACTGCAATCATATATGACATCTTACCGTCTAATTCAGGTATACATAAGCCAAGTATCCCGGCTAAATCACCATTATTTTTTAACTGTAAATCCGCAATTACTCCCTCTTGATAACATCTTTGCCAAAACCCGGCTATATGTTGCTGAGCCTGTCGTCCATTTTCATACGTTTCTTTAATACCTACTAACGTTAACGACGCAAGTTGTTGTAATTGATATTCCATTTTATCACTCCATTAATTTTATTCACTCATGTAAAACATATGTTTAGGACATTTTGCATTGACGCTATATAATTATATTAAATATTTATTGAATCAATGCGAGGACTATATTATGAACCGAAAAATATTACCAGTTAAACCTATCAGTCAGCTATTTCCTATCCCTATGGTCATGGGGTGTGAAGGTGTTTCCGCAGCCATGATGTTGCAATACAATAACCAACATATCCCTGCTACAGAAATTATGAGACATTGGCCGACACATCCGAACAATCCACATAAAGGTTATGTTGGACATCACTTATTTATTAAGCTTGGCAATTATCATCAAACGATATTTCCAGAAGCATATGTACCATTTTTACAAAAATACAATCCTAATATCGTAGACGGCACTGGTAAATCCTTAGAAGATCTTAAAGGTATTATCGATCAAGGTCAACCTGTGTTAATATACCATACTAATCTTGGCTCTAAACCATTACTACGTGTTTTCCGCTTTGATAACAAGCCAGCGAAACAAGTTTCAAATATTCACGTAACGTTACTCATTGGGTACGATGATTACTATTACTATTATATCGATCCACTTTGGAGTCATATTCGTCGTGGCCTAGTTTTACCTGCCATCATTCCAAATCGCAAACAAATTATTAAAATTCGTAAAGAGAAAATGGAATACAGCTTTAATTCACCAGGAAGAAAGTGCATTTATGTGCAACCACATTCATATACAATTGAAAATCAACAACAAAATAAACACACGTAAGTAAACACATTACTCGCGTGTGTAAAACATAAAATGCGCAAACTGGGTCAGGTTTGCGCATTTTAAATTTCTATTATTTGTATCGTCTCATTTATTTCCTGGTAAATATCTTCTGAACGCCATTGTCTTGGATAGCCTAGACACGGACAGAGATAACATCTGCCATCATCTATCACACTTTTACGAAAATGAACATGGCCCATAATACTATATGGTATATCGAACATCGCATACAAAGGATTGAAATCACTTGTCCCAATAAATGCATTATAAAAATCGAATATACGATGTGGCATAGGAACAATGAAATCAGGATGCGTCACAACATGTGAGACTAAAATCACTCGTCTATTTCCTACTTCTAATATATCTTTCTTCACTTGTTCAGCCGCTATTTTAGATAAATTTTGGTCTGATATGCCCCAAGATATTCGTTCTTTATCTTGCCAAGTCGCACCATAATGTTTTCCTTTTTGTAACTCATCTAATGAAAATCGTTGTGCTGCAAAGCTATAATCATACCAACCAGTATGTCCTATGATTGCCCATTCTTCATTTACTATAAATGGTTTTCCTACCAAGCACTGTGACATCCTCTTATAATTATTCCAAATGTCTTGCGTAGTCATACTTTCAACTTCCCATAAATCATGGTTTCCAGGTACAAATTTCACAGGTATATCTAATTGTTTTGTCAATTGCGTTATAAATTGGTGCGTCAATTGATAATGATTTGAGATATCCCCCGCAATCAACAATATATCCAATTTCTTATACTTAACTATTTCAACCAATGCCTCTAAGTAATCTTCGGATGTTTTTTTATTATGACGATCAATATGTAAATCGGCGATTGTCCCTATCTTCATACCCATACCTTCTTTACTCAAATTAAAATGTTATTTATTATGCCATAGCTTATCTAATATATATAGTTAACTGCTTCATTTAGATGATTATTTTATATTTTTGCATAAAAACTTATATCTTTTCAAAAAATCGATAAGTTTTAGTTATCATATCCTTACCTATCAAATGTTTTTTCTTATATTTAAAAAAATAATTGCTTTATTAAATGGATTTCTTTAGTATTTATAATTAAGAAAACGCTTACACACAACTTTTTTATTTGCTTTATCCTGAGGAGGAAAATTATGGCAAGAAAATTGCATAGAGAGTTGAATAACAGACACATCCAATTGATAGCAATTGGGGGCGCAATTGGAACTGGGTTATTCCTAGGATCAGGTCAAACAATATCTTTAACTGGTCCATCACTGTTATTCACATACATGATTATTGGGGTTGTACTATTCGCTTTTATGCGCGCATTAGGCGAATTGTTGTTGAGCAATACAAGATTTAATTCATTTGTTGATATTGCAAATGAATATTTAGGCCCTTTTGGTGGCTTTGTCATTGGCTGGACTTACTGGTTATGTTGGATTGTATCAAGTATGTCAGACCTAACTGCGATGGGACAATACTTTGCATTTTGGTATCCACAAGTCCCAAATTGGATTACCGTGCTATTTATTGTTTTAATCTTGATTAGCTTCAACTTATTAGGTGCCAGATTATTTGGTGAACTGGAGTTTTGGTTCTCTATTATTAAAGTTGTCACAATTATTGCGATGGTTATCGTTGGTCTTGTATTAATCTTTTTCTCATTTAAAACACATTATGGACATGCATCATTCACAAACTTAATCAGTCACGGTGGCATGTTCCCTGGAGGAACATTTGGTTTCTTAATGTCATTCCAAATTGCTGTATATTCATTCATTGGTATTGAACTTATAGGTGTAACTGCTGGTGAAACGAAAGATCCTGAAAAAACCTTACCGAAAGCAATTAATAATGTACCTATCCGTATTTTATTATTCTATATCGGTGGTCTATTAGTAATTATGTCAGTCATACCTTGGAATGATATCGATCCAAATAGTAGCCCTTTCGTTAAACTCTTTACATTAATCGGCGTGCCATTTGCAGCAGGCATCGTTAACTTTGTCGTGCTAACTGCCGCGGCCTCTGCTACAAATAGTGGTATCTATTCGAATAGTCGTATCTTATTCGGACTGTCACAACAAGGGTTAGGTCCTAAAGTTTTAAATAAAACGAATAGTCATGGCGTGCCTTATTTATCAATGTTAGTTTCATCAATTGCATTACTTATAGCAGCCTTGTTAAACTACATTTTCCCTAATGCAATTCAACTATTCATATACGTTACAACGTTATCAACTGTGTTGTTTTTAGTTGTTTGGGCAATGATTATTGTCGCTTATCTAATGTATTTGAAAAAGCATCCTGAGGCACATAAAAACAGTAAATTTAAGCTGATTGGTGGTAAGCCTATTGCTTACATTATTCTAGCGTTCTTCTTCTTTGTATTCATTTTATTATTCTTTAGTGACGAAACAAGAGCAGCTATTTATATTTCGCCGTTCTGGTTTATATTTTTATTTTTCTTTTATAAAAAATACAAAACGAATGCTGAAAAACTCGCATATGAACAACGACAAAATGACAGCGGTTATTTCAGATATGACAATCAATAATTTAAACATCTCGCTCTAGTATCAGTTCAACCGATACTAGAGTTTTTTTGAAAATAACTTCATTTTATCAATATATCTATGTCATTATGCCTTAAAAGTGATAAAATATTAACTATTAAAATTTTGAGGAGTATTGTATGGCACTATTAGAAGCATTTTTAATTTTTATTTTTGCTGTGATTATTAGTTCGGTTATCAATAATCGATTCCCGCAAATTCCTACTGCCTTTATTCAAATTGCATTAGGTGTCGTTATTTTCATTATTCCAATACAAGTTGATTTCCAATTCAATTCTGAAGTATTTATGTTTGCCGTTATCGCGCCACTACTTTTTGTGGAAGGTACCCACGTCTCTCGAACAAAATTATTAGAATATCGTAAACCTATACTATTAATGTCAATGGCACTAGTGTTTGCAACTGTAGTCGGTGTTGGCTATTTTATACATTGGATTTGGCCTGCCTTACCAATGCCAGCCGCTTTTGCAATAGCAGCAATTTTATGTCCTACTGATGCAGTAGCAGTATCTGCTATTACACGCGGAAAATTATTACCTAAAGGTTCTATGACGATTTTAGAAGGTGAATCTTTACTCAATGATGCAGCAGGTATCATTTCATTTAAAATTGCTGTTACTGCATTAGTAACTGGTACCTTTTCATTATTCCAAGCTGTTGAACAATTTATCATTTCAACAATACTAGGTGTACTTATTGGTGCAATTATTGGATTCGTTGTCGTTAGAATACGTATAGACTTAACCGCTAATAAAGGTTTAAAAGATAACAATACCTTAACTTTTATTCAATTATTAACTCCTTTTGTCGTATACTTTTTAGCAGAAGAAGTTCATGCTTCAGGTATCATTGCAGTTGTAATCGCAGGTCTAATCCATGGTTTAGAACGCGACCGTTTAATTAGAGCACAAACGGAACTACAAATGAATTACCATCAAATTTGGAACACATTTAGTTATGCCTTAAATGGTTTTGTATTTGTTGTATTAGGTTTTATGATTCCTACTGTAGTCATAGATATTTTCCAAACAGAGCCGGACAACTTTTCATTTTTAATAGTGATCACTATATTAATCGCTATTGCAATTTATGCATGTCGATTTGTTTGGGTTTATTTCTGGTACAAAGATTTTTATTTCCCGAAAAATATACAATCTTATCTAGACGAGGAACATGATTCACATGAAACACCACCTTCTCGTGTGCGTTACGCATTTATTATGACCATGTGTGGTATTCACGGTACAATTTCACTTTCAATGGCACTTACATTACCATTTATCATTACAAAAGGACAAGCATTCGAATACCGTAATGATTTATTGTTTATTGCATCTTTCATGGTATTAATTAGTTTAATCTTAGCGCAAATTGTTTTACCTTTAATTACACCATCTGCCGAAGATACTACTTTTAAAGGTATGACTTATCAATCTGCCAAAATTTTCATTGTTCAAAAAGTGATCCAGCATTTTAAAAACGAAAGTAAAAAAGACAAAAACGATACAAATTATCGCCCAGTATTAAACCAATACTATGGAGAATTGTTATTTTTATTAAATTCAGAACCTGATAATCAAAATACAAAAGAACTCAAACGTTTAGAAGATATTGCAAAAGTAATCGAAACATCTACACTTGAGCGTTTAATTGATAAAGGTAAGGCAACATATCAGGATATTAATAATTACCGCAATATTGTCGAATTAACAGAGACACACCGTACTGCTTCATTTGTTGAAAAATTTGCAAACTTCTTCAAGATGTTATGGCTTAGACTTAAAGCGATGAAGCACTACAAAGCCTTAAACAAAGAATCTAAGAAGCAAGAATTTGAAAATTCATTCAAAGATGTTCAAAAAATTATGCGTATTGTGAATCACAATATTATTTTACGCTTAAAAGAAGAACAAAATAGTACAAATGTACTTGAGGTTAGCTTAGTCATTAATCATTACTATGATATGAGTCGCTCATTAAAGTGGCGTGCACAACGTCGAAAAGAACGTCAAGAAAACAGCAATCAAATCATACCGCAAGCTATGTTCCATAACCACAAATTGGAAGCATTGTACTTACAACGTCATCTTTTAGATGAATTAATTCGCAAAAATAAAATCAACAATATCGTTGCAGCTCAAATTCGAGAAAATATCAATTACAACGAAATTGTCTTGTCTTTACAGTCCAAACATTAAGTAAGACATAACAACACCCCCGTACTTATGAGACAAAGTCATTACCATCTCATATGTACGGGGTTTTTATATTCAACATCAAAAAATCGGATTGATGAAAAGTAAATAACCTTTCATCAATCCGATTGATTATAGAATCTATTTTTTAAGTTTAAATGGAATTGTACATACGTTAACATTCTTTTGATAAATTAAATACAATTTCATACGCAAACTAGTTTGATTGTGTAATAAATTATGCCAACGTTTCTTAGTAATAAATTCTGGTATCACTACTGTAATCATATAGTTTTGATCGTTGGCTTTACGATTAATCTTATCGATAAAACGTGAAATTGGTCGTATAATACTGCGATATTCCGAGTGTAAAATAACTAATCTTACATCTGGGAAATGACGCTTCCATTTCTCTTGGAATGCTTTTTCATCTTCATCTCCAAATGATACATGTACCGCAATGACATCATTATTTGCAAGCATTTGTGCGTAATAAATAGACTTATCAACTGCAGTTGTAATGCTTGTTATCGGCACAATTGCTAAATTACGATCTACTACTTCTACATTATGAACATCAATGTCAGAACGTAATTGTTCTGCGATATCTCGATAATGTTTGTTAATTTTCAAGAAGAAAATCACCACGAACGGCAAGAAAATAAGTATCGGCCATACTTGGCTAAATTTAGTTATGAGTAAAATCATAAAAACAATAAATGTCACGATACCACCAAGTAAGTTCACAGACAACTTACTTAACCAATTCTTAGGACGTTCATGAATCCATTTAATAACCATACCGAATTGTGCTAGTGTAAATGGAATAAATACACCAACCGCATACAATGGAATTAAATCTTCAGTCATACCATCAAATACAATAATTAAAATAATGGCTAATACACCTAAAATAATAATTGAGTTAGAGTAGCCTAAGCGATCACCTCTAACAGTAAACATTCTAGGCATATATTTATCTTTAGACATTGAAGCCGCTAACATCGGAAAAGCTGTAAATCCAGTGTTGGCTGCTAATACCAAAATCATCACGGTCGTTGCCTGTACAAAATAGAAGGCAGCATTATCACCAAATATTTGCATAGCTAATTGTGATAAAACTGTCGTTTCCGTTTGTGGCATAATTCCATAAACATATGCTAAACCAACGATACCAACTAATAAAAACGCTAAAATTGAACCCATAGCAATTAACGTTTTTACAGCATTATTAGCACTTGGTTCTCTAAAATTGGTTACCGCATTTGAAATAGCTTCAACACCTGTTAATGATGAAGCCCCTGATGAAAATGCTTTTAATAGCAAGAATAATGTTACTCCAGGAACCGCAGTTCCTACTGATGCATGCATATGTGGTTGAATATCTCCTGTCGCCACACGGAAAGTACCTATAAATATTAATATCACTAACCCTATAATGAAAAGATATACTGGATAGGATAATACGGTGGCAGATTCAGTTAAACCACGTAAATTTAATATTAAAATAAAAAGTACAAGTAAACATGCAATCAGTACTTTATGCCCATATAAACTTGGGAATGCAGCAACAAATGCATCAGCACCAGATGATATACTAACAGCGACAGTCAGTATGTAATCGACTAATAGTGAGCCTCCTGCAAGCAATCCCCATTTTTCTCCTAAATTGGTCTTGGACACCATATACGCGCCGCCACCTTTAGGATATGCATAAATAATTTGCCTATAAGACATAATTAAAGCAGCTAATAAGATCAGAACAGCACCTGCAATCGGTAAAGTATACCAAGTTGCAACTGCACCCACTACTGATAATGTAATCAGTATTTGTTCGGGACCGTAAGCCACTGAAGATAATGCATCCGACGAAAGAATCGCTAACCCTTTAAACTTCGATATCTTTTCGTCTTTTAGTTCTCTGTTTTTTTTAGGTTGCCCTATAATAAGTCTTTTAAATTGATTGAACATAATCTCCTATTCCTTTTTATAGTTTTTGATGGATATCACTATACGCCTATCTTTCCAAAAAGTATAGAGAGTTAATTAATATTTTTTATGTAATTATACACCTATTAACATATAAGGTGTCAAAAATAATGGTAAATATACCTCTTTAATTAATTTATTCAATGGAACTGGTATAATAAAATAAATCTCATTAGGCACTTAAGTAAATTTAACATATAAAAAGGAACGTTTATGACTACTAAAAAACTGTATTTTCTATCCATTTCTATTATCATTTTAGTCGCCATTTCAATTGCTATATATATAACATTAAATAGCAATACGAAGACACGGTTAACCAATGATTCGCAACAACAAAT
Source organism: Staphylococcus sp. EG-SA-14 (assembly GCF_017151935.1). Taxonomy (NCBI): domain Bacteria; kingdom Bacillati; phylum Bacillota; class Bacilli; order Caryophanales; family Staphylococcaceae; genus Staphylococcus; species Staphylococcus sp. EG-SA-14. Next base: position 166,107 of record NZ_JACVZM010000001.1, read on the forward strand.
AGATACAATTATCGAGCATGATTTACAAAAGGGGCACATTCCTGGAGCATCAATTTTAATAGTAAAAAATGGCAAAGTTTTTTTAAATAAAGGTTATGGTTATCAAGATGTTGATAAAAAAGTCAAAGCTTCTCCCACAACAAAGTATGAAATTGCTTCTAATACGAAAGCTTTCACAGGTCTTGCAATTTTAAAATTAGCTCAAGAAGGTCGATTAAACTTAAATGATGCCGTATCCAAACATGTGCCTCATTTTAAAATGAACTATAATGGTCAAAATGAAACTATTACGATTAAGCAACTTTTGGCTCAAACAAGTGGTATACCTAGTGATATTACAAGCGAAGACGCCGTAACAAATAAAAATAATCGTTTAAATGATGTAACCCGTGCAATTATGGGTGATGAATTACATCATAAGCCCGGAGAAGAATTTGAATACTCAAATATGAACTATGATTTATTAGGTTTAATTATCCAAAACGTTACGAAGCAATCCTATACAAAATATATTACAAATTCATGGCTCAAGCCTTTGCATATGACACATACATCATTCAAACAAACAAATTACAAATCAAAACATGATGCTATTGGCTACGAATTACAAGGTTCGACACCTGTCGTCTCTAAACCTGAATTTAACCTTTGGGATACACCATCAGCATATATGATGACATCAACTGAAGATTTGGAACATTGGATAAAATTCCAACTTAATCCACCTGATAAATACAAATCATTAGTTCAACAATCACATAAAAATTTATCTTCAACAATTGGTGAACCTAATGCCAATGCATATGCTTCCGGCTGGTTTACCAATAATGATGAACATTTAGTGTTTCATTCAGGAACGCTAGATAACTTTTCATCATTTATTTTACTAAATCCAAAACAAAATTATGGAATTGTTGTACTTGCAAATCTAAATTCGGAATATGTACCCAAATTAGTTGAGCATCTTAATACACAAATTGTAAATCACAAGCGATATTCGACGGTTGCGTCTATGCTCAATCAATATAAAGATCAATTTAATATTGTTACCGTTTTGATGACAACACTTATTTTATTAGCATTTATATTCTCAGCTTATCGTGCTTGGCAAATGCGCCATGGTCAAATTCTTTTGCGTAGATCAAAACGGATTGCTGTATTGAGTTGGCTAACTTTATGTTTATGTATCGCTATAGCGCTCATATTATATGCATTACCATATCTCATTCTCGGTAGCAATAATTGGTCTTTTGTACTGACTTGGCTACCAATAGAAATTAAATTAGCACTAATCACAACATTAATTGCATTATTCAGTACATTAATTGTAATTCTGTTATTCCTTCATACAAAGATAACGAAGACATAATAAAAAGACTTGTTCGAGCCGTGCGTTTGATAATATATCATCCACGATTCGACCAAGTCTTTATTCTTTGTATATTAAACGGATAAATTATTATTTAATTGGATTCATGCCGTCTTTCCAAGTTTTATAAATCAGAGTACCACCTTGCGCTTTAAACTTCTCATTGCTTACGCCACGTTCAAATGGTTGCGCAGGTTGAATATCAATATTTGGTTCAACACCAAGTTGTTCTTTATACCATTCTGCAAATTCAGAACCTTTAACAGGTGCATCATCTGCTACATTATAGATACCATTTTCAAAATGAATAGCTTGAATAGATGTTTCAACTGCATCATCAAGATGCACAAATGATGTTACGCCATCTGAAAGTGTCACTTGACCATCCATAAATTGATTATAAATCATGCCATCTTTTCCGTACCAAGTACCTGGGCCATATAACCAGCCAAAACGTAAAACAACGTATTCATCCATACGAGCCGTTTCTTCTTCTAAACCAACCACACCATCAACCGTTACTTTTCTATCGCCAGTTGAGTTAAAATCAAGTGCCGTTTTTTCATTTGCTAATCCTTCGCCAGGTTCATACATAAAGGCAATACTTTGGGCAATTACTTTCTTAACGTCATGCTTTTTCGCCGCATCAATTAGGTTTTTAGAACCTTCAATACGTACTTTCGTATTTGCTGCCATATCAACATTTTTTAAATCCGTAATTTGATTGATAATGATTTCTGGTTTAAAATCTGCTAACGCTTGATCAATAGTATCAGCTTTTAATATATCACCAATATATGCTTTTACATTAACAGCAGCTAGCTTTTGTTGACCATTCTCAGATGTAGTAAAACCAGCAACCTCATGCCCCTCTTCTTTTAGTCTTTGAACTAATTTAATGCCAATAAGGCCCGTTGCACCAGTTACAAAAATTTTACTCATTATAAACACCTTTTCTCTATTTGTCTTTTTAATATAATTACTTGCTTGATGAGTTTACAAAATTCACGTGAGACTTCCAAATGATTTGCCTCAAAATTTTTCAAAGTGTCGTCGTAAAAACTGTCTAGTAAATACTAATAGTATGTCGTAGACCTATGACAAATCTGAATTATGACGAAGATCAATCAAGAAAAACAGCACCAAGATCATTTCAATTTGAAAGTACCTTACTGCTGTTCTTTATTTATTACATTTCAATCTTAATAATGACCGTAATATCACGTGATTGACATTTCCTTGTAATCATACCTAAAACACCAATTAATCCTGTGCGTGTCGCTGACTTTCTTTAGTATGAATTAAATCAGTAATAAAGCGATTGACTGGCGCTTCAATATGACGTTGTTTACCTAATGTTGCAATTGCGCCATTAATATAATCAATTTCAGTTTTTCTATTATTAACAATTAAATCTTGATACATGGATGGATAATGCGCACCAACTTTTTCATTTAAATCAACTAAATATTCAAATACTTCATCAACATTTAAATGAACATTATCAATCGTCGCTACATGCACTATTTCTTGCGTTAATTTATAAATCAAACACTTCGCATAACTACTTTCATTCAGCGATGCCATATTACACTCCAACACTGTGCTTAATGCATTTGCCGTACCATTAACACAAATCTTTTTCCAAATCGATTGGTATAAATCTTTACTAATGACACCATTCAATTCCGCTTCGTTAAGTAAATCAGCAACTTTTATAACATTTTCTTTACCTTCATCCACTAGTTCACCTATTTCAACTGGTCCACTACCAAGTAAATGACTGTGTCCAGGGCTTTCAAGACCTGCCGTCCAAGTCGTAACACCTCTGACAATTTGTGATTGAGCAACATACTGCGCAATGACTTCTTCATGCTTCAGACCATTCATCGTACATACGACGATCGTTTCATTATCAATATGTGGCTTCATATCTTCCATCACTTCTTTTAATTGCATAGACTTTGGAAATAGAAAGACAACATCGTAAATGCTTTCGTCCGGTTGATCATTAAAATGATACATCGGAATGTTTAACTCGAATGCCTCTCCATTAATCGTTATATTTAATCCATGTTGCTTAACCGCTTCAACATGAGATGTATATCCGTCAATAAGTGTGACATCATATCCTGCTTGAAATAGTTTGGCACCAAAGCCACTACCTAATGCACCCGATCCAGCAATTGCAATTTTCATCCTATAAACCCCTCTTCATCGTTGTTGTTCATTTTAAAAATACTACTTTCGCATATTAGCGTCAATTTGAAAATCATTCGCTTAATATGCACACAGCTTTTATCGTCTATAAAAGAACACACCTAACATTAAACGTCAATACGCAACATTAAGTGTGTATGATAAACTTACTTTCACAAAATTTCCTTTAAAATCCCTACATAATAACTTGCTTTCATTTCAGTTTTACAAATTCGTTTGATTTTTAGGAACTAATAGTAAAATGACTAAAAATGCAACAATTGCTAGCAAGGCATTAAACATCATACCTGTGAAACCACCTAAGTTCAAATTTAAATTAGCTGCTAACACAGTATAAACCGTACCAGATACTGCTACTCCAAATGCATTTCCTAATGATGACGCCATTTTATACACACCTGAAGCAACACCCGACTTATCATCTGGCGCACTAGCAACTGCTGTATCAGTTGATGGTGTAGCATATAATCCTAAACCAGTACCAAACAATAAATATCCAACTATACTAGATACGATATACCACATTTCTGGTAAAAATGTTAACGACAATAAGATTAACCCAATCACTGTAAAGCCACTTCCTACTAATAGTGGGCGCTTCGGACCATGTTGAGATAAAATCTTTTCACCTACACGAATCATTGACAACACTGCTATTAAATACGTTAATGAAATATAACCCGTTTGCGAAGAATTAAATCCTAATTGTTGTTGATAATACGTGTTAATGACGATAAGTGCACCACCTGCTACACCATTTAATAAGAAGTTTGAAATAGTTGCACCACTGTATCCTCTATTTTTAAAAATTGAAAAATCAACAAGTGGATGCTTTATTTTATTTTCGTAATATACAAAACCAACTAATGAACAGATAAACACAACAATTAAACCTAGAATTAACGGTGAAACTAAACCAAAATGAGACGTCTGTGTGATGATTACATTTAAACTTAACATCGTCACTACTAAAATGACTAAACCAATAACGTCAAACTTTTTAGCTTCTGCTTTCATACCTTTGATTGGTTCTGCTTTAGTCTCAGGTGCATGTTTGATTAAGTACATTGCTAATAATGTTAATAGAATTGAAACAACAAATATTGAACGCCAACCTATATATGTAGCCATTAAGCCACCAAACAACGTACAAATACCACTACCACCCCAAGAACCAATAGACCAATAGCTTAAGGCACGTTGTCTTCTTGTACCAATATAATATTCGTTAATAATAGCAAGTGTTGATGGCATAATACATGCTGCAGACAAACCTTGAATTATTCTACCTATAATTAAAAATGCTGGCAAAGGTGTAATGATGATGAGTAATGAACCTACAACATTTAATATCAATCCTACATAAGTAATTTTGACGCGACCAAATTTATCAGCAACATCACCAGCACCTACGATAAACAAACCAGCAAATAAGGCAGATAAGCTAACAGCGATATTTATCGTTCCAACGTCACTACTATATGTTGATTGTAATGGGACAACAAGATTAACAAGTGACTGCGCGAATAGCCAAAAGGTAATAACCCCTAAAACGATACCCAAAAGCAATCGGTTGTCACCTCTAAATTGTTTTGATGTGTCCATGAATTAGATAAGCCTCCTATGTTTAAGAAAAACAAATTTTTAATATGATATATTAAGAAACAATATCATAAATTTGCAGAAAATTATAAATAAAACATCTCATTTTTTAGCATTTTTACAATAATTAACGCTTTTTATCCAAAAACTTTCATGATAATAATTGCTATTTTAGTGTAAACGCATACAAACACAACCTATAAAAAGGCTACTCAAAGATTATTTGAGCTCCTTGAGTAGCCTCATTTTTTATAAATCATGAAACGAAATCGCTAAATTATAAACATCTTCTACTATTACATATTAATACTTTGCGGCCGATGATTAGATTGATTTTTACGATGTCGTGTTGTTGGGTCTAATCGTTTTTCTAAAAATCTTAATAGTACATCAATGACGATTGCAATGATAGCAATCGGAATCGCACCTGCTAAAATAAACGTTGTGCCATCCGTCGCATTTGTACCACGAATCACAATGTCACCAAGCGTAGGTGCTCCTATAAATGATCCAACGGCAACAACACCTATCGCAACAACCAAGGCAATACGAATGCCACCGATAATAACCGAAACAGATAACGGTAATTCAATCATTCGTAGCACTTGATTGCGTGTCATTCCCATACCTTTGCCAGCATCCTTAATATTCGCATCAACACTAGCTATACCAGTATAAGTGTTTTTTATAATTGGAAGTAACGCATATAAAAACACTGTTAAAACTACTGTTTCTGAACCTAAGCCCATGACTAACATTAAAATAGCTAACATTGCAATGACTGGAACTGTTTGAATTATATTTGCAATTGTAATTACAAATCCAGAAAGTTTTGTGTATCTTGCAAGCAAGATTCCCAATGGAATACCAATTAAAGCTGCAAACAGCACACCATAGACAGACATTAATAAGTGTTTGAAAAATAAATCCCATAGATAGCCAAAGTTCGTAACATAATAATTGAATAATTGCTGTAATAAATTACCTTCCATTACTTATGACCACCTTTCTGTTTATCAAAATAGTGGTGTTTTTTCAAAAATTCTTCTGCGACGACAGCAGGTTCTTTACCTTTACCATCCGCTTCATAATTCAAGCGCTGCATCTCTGAAGTTGAAATCTTTCCTGTCAACTTATTAATCGTCGTTTTAAGTTCTGGGTGTTGGCGTAATAATTCATTTGTTGCAACAGCACTCGCAGCATAAGGTGGGAAAAATTGTTTATCATCTTTAAGTACTTTCAAATCATACGCGGCAATTCGACCATCTGTAGAATAACCTAATGCAACGTCTAACTTCTCTGAGTTTAATGCGTCGTAGACTAGACCTATTTGCATTGGCCTCACTGTACCAAAGTCGAAACCATACTCTTTTTTAAATCCTTCATAGCCATCGCCTTTACGATTCATCCATGAACTATCCATGCCTAAACGTAAATCTTTACTATGCTTTGCTAAATCTGAAACTGTCTCTAAATGATATTTTTTAGCAGTTTCCTTCGTTACCATGAATGCATACGTATTCGCAAAACCATACGAATCAAAAAACGTTTGATCAAATTTCTTTTTAAATCCTTGTTGTGTGGCTATCATTGCTTTCTTAGGATCTTTAATTGGTGCTTCCTTCAAAGCTCCCGTTAAATCTGTGCCATTATATCTAACACCTGATATATTAGCATCCCCATTAATTAAGGCATTATGTTGAATCGTACTTGACCCTAAATTATTTACTAATGTTGGCTTTATCTTACCATGTGTATCATGCTCTATTAACAACCGTAACATATGTGAAATAATTTGCGATTCGCTTGTTGATAATGCTGTAATTTTGACATCATTTTTCGTGCTCTTACTACCTAGTCCGGGCAAACTACATCCAGATAATACGGTAAGCGATAAGACAAACACGACAAGTATATATTTAATTTTCTTCATTATCTTAGCCTCCTAATTATCCAGATACTTTTAAGCCTTTGGGAACTACCCATTTTTCAACTAAAGCTAATAAGGCATCAACACCTAATGCTAGTGCAGTAACGAGTACCGTTGCAGTTACAATCATCAGTGGATCATATAAATTTAAACCATTGAAAATGAAATCACCTAATCCACCCGCACCTACATAACTTGCAAGTGTAGCCCAACTAATTACATACACAGATGACAAACGAATGCCACCAATGATAAGCGGCAATGCTAACGGCAATTCAACATCCTTCATCAATTGAAATTGTGTCATTCCCATACTTTTTCCAGCTTCTTTAATGTTGCTATCAATATTTTGAACACCGAGTACCGTGTTATTTAAAATAGGTAATAATACATAAATAAATAGCGCTACAATTGCAGGCGTTTTACCAACACCAAAAATCGGTATCATAATAGCAAGTACAGCTAGTGTTGGAATAGTTTGTAAGACACCTGCCACAGTTAATATAATATTGGCAGTTCGCTTTGTTTTTGATAATAAAATGCCTATAGGTACTGCAACAATGATGGCAAGTAATAATGCCACTATAGAAATATAAAAATGTTCCAGTGTTTTCGACATCAACTGTCCACCATGTTCATGTAGGAACTCAATCATGATTTATCACCTCCTATGTCACGTACTTTGACATTAGTAGTGTGTTGCTCATGCATTTTTGAGGACGCAGTGTCTTCCCCCACATGTTCTGTTTGCACTGCATCCTCACTATCGCCCCAAATCGTGTCATATACAATGTCAACAACATTGGCACGCGTAATCAGTCCTACTAAACGTTGCTTATCATCTACGACAGGTACATTCCTAACGTTTCTTTTTAAAATCGTACGTACAGAATCTTGTAATTTAGAATCAATTTGAACGGTGTAAATATGTTGTTGCATGGTATCTCGTAAACTTTTGTGTCCACGTATACCCTGATTTATATCTTCAATATCTAAGAATCCAAGTAAATGGTTGTCACTATCAACGACAAAAATCGTATCTACACGCTTTTGTCTCATAATATGAACAGCATCATTAAGCGTTGCATCTGCCTGTATCGTGATTGGTTTAATCATTACACCTTCTACAGTCTTGTCATTGGGACGGTCTTGAATCAGTCTATTTTGTCCTATAAAATCACGTACAAAATCATTTGCGGGATGTCTTAAAATATTGTCTGGTGTATCAAATTGCACCACCTTACCTTCTGACATAATACAAATTTTGTCTGCTAATTTAATCGCTTCATCCATATCATGTGTTACAAAGATAAACGTCTTGCCTAATTTTCGTTGTAACGTTTTAACTAAATCTTGTAACGTATCTCTCGTAATAGGATCCAATGCACCAAAAGGTTCATCCATTAAAATAATATCTTGTTCGGCCGCAAGTGCTCTTACAACACCGATACGTTGTTGTTGCCCACCTGATAGTTCTGCTGGATAACGCTCTAAAAATGACTCCGGTAAATCCACAAGTTTAATTAATTCCTTTGCACGTTTATCCTTTTCTTCTTTAGTCCATTTCAACAATTTGGGTACCAATACAATATTCTCTTTAATCGTCATATGAGGCATTAACCCAATTTGTTGAATAACATAGCCAATATTTCTACGCAATTCGACAGGATTCATACTCCGAACATCTTTACCATCAATTTCAATTTGTCCTTCTGTCGCTTCAATCATACGGTTTATCATTCTTAAAGCAGTCGTTTTGCCACTTCCACTGGTTCCAATAAATGCGATAAATTCCCCAGATTGAATATCTAAAGAGATGTCATCTACTGCCTTTTTATTACCAGAATAAATTTTCGTTAAATGCTTAATACTTAACATAATCATTTCTCCTTCCTCATAAAAAATATGACGAATGATACGCATAAAATAAAAAGACCATTATCGCAATTGTTAAACAAATAGAGTCATAAGTTAAACAAGTACACATCATGGTCTTGATTATGTAGAATTTTATATTTTTCATCTGTAATGTGAATACTTAACAGTAAACGGCGCTATGTATGTTGAATTTCTACCGATTACTTTGTTTGCACATTCGTATATTCGACATTTAAAACTAACATACTCTATATGATGTTATTAAACATTATTATTTTATCTTTGGCAACTAAATAGATAACTCATATTTTTTAAAAGCGAATTTATTATCGCTCAATTGGTTGTTTTATAGCAAAAAAGTGTCGAAAATGTGAAATATTATTACAAAAGTCGAATTTTTGTAATAATGCACACGCATCCATTGTTACAGACGGACAACCGCCCATCCGCCACTCACAAAGTCATCCTTATATTTTAATATCTTCATCATTCATTGTAGACACCCTTGCCTTTTGCTAACATTTTCTACTCCCAAGCCTGTAACGGAATTCCAACGTCAAAGTGTTGCCCATGACAGACACACCTAAAAAAACAACCAACAGCATGAGCCATTGGTTGTTTCGTGTCATCTTGTATGTTGTTGTATAACCGGTATGCTTTACTCATTAATTACTTATCATGCATCCCTTTACCTTCTAGTATTTGGTTAATATACTTTTCAACACGCTTTTGTCTTGTTTCACTGCGTTTAGCTTGTCCAATATGATATATATATTGATGTTGTCTGCCTGGCGTTAATTTATAAAATGAAGACTCTAACTGTGGCATTTCTTCGAACTTAGCTTCTAACTCTTTAGGAATAACATATTCCTCTGTTTTCTTCATTTCAACTTTTTTACCAGCTTTTTCAGCTTTAATTGCTTCAGCTAGATAATATTTAATTTCTTCGGTACGTGCTTGAATCTCTGTTAAATTTTCAAATCGTAACTGACGAGCTGCTTGCACCTTTTCAGTCTGTTGAATGAGTGTATGATATTTATCCTCCAAAATGGCACCTTTATGAAATAATAGTGCAACATAATTTTTGAAGCCATGGATAAGTACTACATTTTTATTATTCAACGTGTAACAAGGATGCATCCATTTATACGCTTCCTCTAATTCTGTTTCATTAAAGATTAACGCTCTCAAATATTTATATTCTTCTTGCCATTGACTCTCTTTATTTAAAAATGCTTCAACTTGTTCATTTGATTGTTTCTCACTCATAGTCATCACTTCCATTTTGTTTTTCAATACACATTGTATTATATATCCTAATTTTATAAAAAACTAATTTTACAAATGCTTTTGCGTTCTTACAAAAAATACATTTGACTATTATTATAATAAGCGTATAATTGTCGCATATTATTTTTTGTATTTTTGGCAATAACGAAGGAGTATTTATGAATAAAGACAAGCAATTGCACAACGACAAAATCAATCTATCCCAATTAGTCTTATTAGGGTTAGGCTCTTTAATAGGATCTGGTTGGCTATTTGGTGCGTGGGAAGCATCATCAATAGCTGGACCAGCAGCAATCATATCATGGGTTCTTGGATTCCTAGTCATTGGAACCATTGCCTATAACTACATTGAAATCGGCACAATGTTTCCTCAATCAGGTGGCATGAGTAACTATGCCCAGTATACACATGGCTCATTATTAGGCTTTATTGCTGCTTGGGCGAATTGGGTGTCTTTGGTGACAATAATACCTATCGAAGCTGTGTCAGCTGTTCAATATATGAGTTCTTGGCCGTGGCATTGGGCGAAACCAATGAGATATTTAATGGAAAATGGCTCTATTAGCACATACGGATTGCTAGCTGTATATCTCATCATTGTTATTTTTTCATTATTAAACTATTGGTCCGTAAAACTTTTAACATCATTTACGAGTTTAATTTCTGTATTTAAATTAGGCGTACCCATGTTAACCATCATCATGTTGATGCTATCAGGATTCGACACTTCAAATTACGGCCATTCGGCAAGCACATTTATGCCTTACGGAAGTGCACCGATTTTTGCTGCAACAACAGCATCAGGGATTATTTTTTCATTCAATTCATTCCAGACAATTATTAATATGGGTTCAGAAATTAAAAATCCTGAAAAAAATATCGCAAGAGGCATCGCTATCTCACTGTCAATCAGTGCAGTGTTGTACATCATTTTACAAAGTACGTTTATCACTTCTATGCCTCAATCAATGTTACAACATAGTGGATGGAATGGCATCAACTTCAATTCACCATTTGCAGATTTAGCTATCTTATTAGGAATTAATTGGCTCGCAATTTTACTATATATTGAAGCTTTTGTATCACCATTCGGTACTGGCGTGTCATTTGTCGCCGTTACAGGTCGAGTTTTACGAGCAATGGAGAAAAATGGACATATCCCTAAATTTCTTGGGAAGATGAATGAAAAATATCATATCCCCCGTGTAGCAATCATCTTTAATGCCATCATTAGTATGATTATGGTTACATTATTTAGAGATTGGGGTACGCTAGCAGCAGTTATTTCTACTGCAACTTTAGTAGCCTATTTAACTGGCCCAACGACAGTGATTGCATTAAGAAAAATGGGACCAACAATGACTCGTCCATTTAGAGCAAAAATTTTAAAAGTAATGGCACCATTATCATTTGTATTAGCTTCATTAGCTATATATTGGGCAATGTGGCCAACAACGGCTGAAGTTATTTTAATCATTATACTTGGATTACCAATCTACTTCTTCTATGAATATCGTATGAATTGGCGTAATACAAAGAAACAAATTGGTGGTAGCTTATGGATTATTGTATATTTAATCGTGCTATCAATACTGTCATTTATAGGAAGCAAAGAATTTAAAGGCTTAAATATGATTCACTATCCATTTGACTTTATCGTTATTATTATTGTGGCGCTTATATTCTATTACATCGGTACAACGAGTTCATTTGAAAGCGTCTATTTCCGTCGCGCAACACGAATCAATACGAAGATGCGTGAGTCACTAAATAATGAATCAAAGTCATCTCATTAAATATTTTAAAATACAGTGCCATATATGATTTCAACACACACACATTAACCAACCATTGATTTCAACATCTTGGTTGGTTTTTTATTTTGAAAATCGGTTATAAATAACTAACATAACAAGATGATGATCAGGCTGGGACATAAATCAATGTTCTATGCTCTACGAAGTTATATTGGCAGTAGTTGACTGAACGAAAATGCGCTTGTAACAAGCTTTTTTCAATTCTAGTCAGGGGCCCCAACACAGAGAATTTCGAAAAGAAATTCTACAGGCAATGCAAGTTGGGGTGTGGGCCCCAACACAGAGAATTTCGAAAAGAAATTCTACAGGCAATGCAAGTTGGGGTGGGACGACGATAAAGAAATACTTTTTCTATAGAAATTAGTATTTCTTATGCATGAGTTTTACTCATGTATTCATATTTTTAAGTACACATTAGCTGTGGCTAATGTATAAGAACCACTACATAATAAATCATTAGTGGCTCTTTATCATTTCTGTCCCACTCCCGTAGAAGAACATCATATAATGCTGAAAAAGGTTTGAGTTAAAACGGATATCAAGTTCGTCTGATTCAGTCACAAAATTGTCTTGTTATACTTGTCACCTATCATCTATAGACCGTAGTATGATTATATTGGGGATGATAAAGGAGGTTAATAAATATGAAAATTAATACTACAGGTGGTCAAATTCATGGTATTACACAAGATGGTTTAGATATCTTCTTAGGCATTCCTTATGCAGAACCACCAGTTCATGACAATCGCTTTAAACATTCTACGTTAAAAACACAATGGTCAGAGCCAATTGATGCAACCGAAATACAACCCATCCCACCGCAACCAGACAACAAATTAGAAGATTTTTTCTCCTCACAATCTACAACTTTTACTGAACATGAAGACTGTTTATATCTAAATATTTGGAAACAACATAATGATCAGACGAAGAAACCTGTCATCATTTATTTTTATGGTGGTAGTTTTGAAAATGGTCATGGTACAGCCGAACTCTATCAACCGGCACATTTAGTACAAAATAACGACATTATCGTTATTACATGCAATTATCGTTTAGGCGCATTAGGGTATTTAGACTGGTCATATTTTAATAAAGATTTTCATTCCAATAATGGACTTTCAGATCAAATCAATGTCATAAAATGGGTGCATCAATTTATTGAATCCTTCGGTGGCGACGCTAATAACATTACTTTAATGGGTCAGTCTGCAGGCAGTATGAGCATTTTGACTTTACTTAAAATAACTGACATTGAGCCATACTTCCATAAAGTCGTTTTGCTAAGTGGCGCACTACGATTAGACACCCTTGAGAGTGCACGCAATAAAGCACAACATTTCCAAAAAATGATGCGCGATTATTTAGATACAGATGATGTTACGTCATTATCGACAGATGATATTCTTATGCTAATGGCGAAGCTAAAACAATCTCGAGGACCTTCTAAAGGGCTTGATTTAATATATGCGCCTATTAAAACAGATTATATACAAAATAATTACCCAACAACGAAACCAATTTTTGCGTGTTATACAAAAGATGAAGGCGATATTTATATTACTAGTGAACAGAAAAAATTATCGCCGCAACGCTTTATCGACATTATGGAATTAAATGATATTCCTTTAAAATACGAAGATGTTCAGACTGCGAAGCAACAATCTTTAGCGATTACACATTGTTATTTCAAACAGCCGATGAAGCAATTTTTACAACAACTTAATATACAAGATTCAAACGCACAACTATGGCTTGCTGAATTTGCATGGCATGATACTTCTAGCGCACACTATCGCAGTGCTTACCATATTCTAGATATGGTATTTTGGTTCGGAAACTTACAAATATTAGCAGCACATCAATATCCAACAACTGCTCACCTTAAATTTTTAAGTCGACAAATGCAAAATGATTTAGCTAATTTTGCTAAAAGCGGTAAAATGCCTTGGCCGATGTATCATAATGAACGTCGCTATTACCGCACATATCAATAACGTTATCGCATCTAAAAAAGCACACCTGAATTTGATAGCAGGCGTGCTTTTCATATGAGAATTATGATGATTTAAATGTTTTAGCATAATGATTATTTTTCAATGTGAAAACAACGATTAATCCTAATGCACCAATGATGGCACTCGTATACGTGATAGCTTGAACAGAAACATGTGTCATGACCAAGCCTCCAATAATGCCTCCAACACCAATACCAGCGTTTAAACTAGACATGTTCCAACTCATTACTTGACTTGTGTCGCCTTCAACATGTTGAATCACACCGCTTTGCACTGCTGGATTAGTACTCCATTGCATGATATTCCAAATAAATAGTCCTGCTAACAATAGACCTGAACCAGGTAAGATTAAATTCATAAGTAACATCATGACGATAAAAATAGAAACAGAAATCATTAACCAACGCTTACTTGTAATTTTATCGGAGAATATACCACCTAATGATGTTCCAATAACGCCAGCGATTCCATTTACTAGAAGTGCTAATGAAACGAATGACATATCATGACCATTAGATAAAATAAGTGGATTTATAAAGACGAATGTCACTGAGTTTGCAATCAATACTAAAAACGTAATAATTAAATATTTTGCTACTTCAGCAGGTCTTAATATTTTCGAAGTAACATGATTTTCATGAGATGGTGTCTCATGATTCACAGGGCCTCGTTGTATTTCCTGATCCTTCGGTAAATAGATCATCATCAAGAAGCCAACAATAATACTCACAATAATTAAGAATAGAAATGTATAGCGCCAACCTACTAAATCGCCGATAACCGTTCCAATTGGTACACCAAAAACATTGGCCCCACTAAACCCTGTATAGACAAGTCCAATCATTTTGCCACGATTTTTAGGTGCTGATAACATCGCTGTAATAGCTAATACTTTTACGATAATTAGTGCTGCTGCTGCAGATGAGATAATTCTACCAACTACTAATATTGAAAAATTTGGCGCTACAGCAATAATGCCATTACCAATGATAAATATAAGTAATGTCCATAATAATACAGGCCTTGATGAAAAACGGTTCGTTAATTTAACCAGAATAGGTCCACATATCGCAAATGTTAAAGCGTACATTGTCACTAATTGACCAACGACAGCTTCTGATACATGTAAGTCCTGACTCATCAAGTTCATAATTCCTGCAACCATCATTTCAACCATTCCTACGATAAAAATACTTAAAATGAATGTAAATAGTCGCATGATTGACATTTTAAAACTCCTTTCAAACAAAATTTCCGATATTCATTTCCCTTAGAATAACGATTTATTAAAAAATGTGTGCAACACAATTTTATATATAACCGTTCTATTATATAATATTTTGCTTTAATTTTCTGTGCTTAATTGGAAAATTATTGAAATTGTTTTTCAGTATTTGAAAAATTAACACAAGTATGTCATTTAATAATTATGTATAATTACTTCAGTTTCAACAATAACTCCAAAAAAGCACGCACGCTTTATATGTCAGAACAGATAACTGACTACAAAGTATGCGTGCCTTTATGAATATTTTCGCTGAGCTAAATAATAGCATTACTATATGTGCGCGTCACTTCATTTCCAATTAAAACTAATGCCTAAATCTGATGCGGTAAAATCTATCATGATTCACTCTTAACATCAGTATTTCGTGCTACTAATTGATGTCTTGCATTGAAAAATTGACCATAGCTTAAATATGTCGCAATCAAAGCAGACATAATGGTCGCAGTTGTATGAATAAACACGACTAACAATTGAAATTTAATCGCTTGTAAAGGTGGTACGCCACCAATAATTAAGCCTGTCATCATACCAGGAATCGACACAAGCCCATATGTTTTAACCGAATCAATTGTTGGCACTATAGCTAAACGAATACTTTCACGTATTGCACCTTTAGAAGCCAATTTAGGTGTAGCTGCAAGTGATAGTTTAGATTCAATATTAGTACCATCTTGTACGAATGCACGATCTAAATTCTGGTAAGCTAAATTAATTGCAATCAAGCCATTATTAGCAAGCATGCCGCCAATAGGTATAACTTCATTGGCTGTAAATTGAATGGCCCCTGTCGCAATAGTACCTGCAAGCGGTAATGCCGTTCCAATGAAGATAGCTAGAAATGATATCCAAAACACATGATGCATCACTGGTGATGCTCGACTAATTGTATTCCATGATGCATTAATAATAATGACCAATACACATAAAATAAGCAGCCATTTATCGTTTATTTTAAAAATATAATGCAGCAAAAATC
The DNA here is from genome assembly GCF_017151935.1 of Staphylococcus sp. EG-SA-14. Lineage (NCBI taxonomy): Bacteria > Bacillati > Bacillota > Bacilli > Caryophanales > Staphylococcaceae > Staphylococcus > Staphylococcus sp. EG-SA-14. The sequence continues at coordinate 182,495 of NZ_JACVZM010000001.1, forward strand.
CCAAAATGATTAATTGCACCACTGCGCGTAGTGTCGCAACAATTAAATCTTTAATAATATGTAAACCTTCTTTATATGAAATGATAATCGGAATGACTAAAAGCAATGCCGTCAATCCAAGTGCCGTATTACTCATGTTGATTCAACTCCTCAACCTTAGAAATTTTGCCATCAACAATCGTTATGCGCTTTTGAAAATGTCTCATACTTTGATCATCACTATGGGTAATCCACATGATAGCAACATCCTGTTCCACTAACTTAAAAATGATATTTTCTATCTTTTCTTTATTATGAACGTCTAATGCACTGGTCGATTCATCTAATAAAAGAATATCCGGTGTATACATCAGTTGGCGCGCTATAGCAATTCTTTGCCGCTCACCACCCGACATATTTTCCACTTCCGAACTTAATTGATAATGTCCCAAACCGACATCTTTAATTAATTGCTTTGCACGTTTTCTATCAAATTTATCATTACGTGCAAGTGATGGGAATATCATGTTATCTTCAATCGTTTCACCAAACAAGTCACTTTGCTGCATCAAATAACTGATTCGTTGACGCAATTCTTCCGGGTCATAATCATTATAGGGTTTACCTTTAAAATAAAGTTCTCCACTAGTTGGACTAATCAAATTACATATTTGCTTTTGAAATGTACTTTTACCACTACCTGATGGACCTATAATGGCAATACTCTCGCCTTTATCTACTTTTAGACTGATATGATTTAGTATGATTCTATCGCTCGCTTTATACACTAAATCTTTAATTTCTAACAACATTTGCACCGCTCCTCATGTAATATATCAGGTATATTATTCCCGTTTTTTTGGTTTTTAGTGCAATTACATTTAAGAAAAAATCATTTTCTTGTAATATCAAAATTTAGGCATAATTGATTTTCAGCATTTAAATTAAAAACAAAAAATCCTATTAACATGGATACTGTCTAATGACTAAGAATTAAAGTTAGACAATTGTTTAACAACCTACCATATTAAAAGGATTCTTTATTATTTATGGATTTGATTACCACATGATATTTTTATAACTTTCATCATTCAATGAACGGACAATTTCAGTAACAAGACGGATAGAATTTTCATAATCATCTACATTGAGCACTGAAACATTAGAATGCATGTATCGCAGCGTAACACCGATTGTCATCGTTGGAATACCTTCATTTGCGACATGAATACTTCCCGCATCTGTACCTCCACCTGGTGTCGTATCCCATTGTACTTCGATGTTATGTTCCTTAGCTACATCTTTAATATGCTTACGCAAACCTTGGTGAGCAATACTTGTAGCATCCATCATAATGACAACTGGACCACCGCCTAGTTTACTATCGCTCGTTTGACCTGACATACCTGGGGTATCATAAGCAATACCTACATCGACAGCTATCGCCAAATCTGGTTTAATTGTATTCGCTGCCACTTTCGCACCACGCAAACCAACTTCTTCTTGCACTGTGGCACCACTGTATAAGTTAATTCCAATATTTTCATCTTTTAAACGTTTTAATACCTCAACAGCTAATGCACAGCCATAGCGATTATCAAATGCTTTCGCAGTTAAATATTTATCATTTGCAAGCACTTCAAATTCACTATATGGCGTAACCATATTGCCTACTTCAACGCCAGCTTCTTCAGCTTCTTCCTTGCTACTAACACCAATATCTATAAACATATTTTTGATTTCCATTGGCTTTTTACGTTCTTCAGGCGTTAAGACATGTGGCGGTTTAGAACCGATGATACCTCTAATTTCTTTGCCCGAATCTGTTGTAATCGTTACTTTTTGAGATAACATGACTTGATTCCACCATCCACCAACTGGCGTAAATGAAATAAAACCATGTTTATCAATCTTTGTTACCATAAAACCAACTTCATCCATATGACCAGAAATCATAATTGAGTATTGACCATTCTCAGCATTTTTCTTTCCAAAAATGCCACCCAAGTTATCTTCAATAATTTGATCACTGACAGGCTCTATATAGTTACGCATTGCTTCTTTAACTTGCATTTCATAACCAGCAATGCCGTTTACATCTGTTAAATGTTTAAGTAATTTGACTGACTGATTCATGTTATTCATCCTCCTGTATTTCAACTTAAAACTATTGTATCACTAACTTTCAGAAAAACGTTCCCTACCGCTTTATCATTTTCAGGCTTAAATATTTTTAAAATTTTGTGAGGAATCCGCTTCAAAAAACTCATATTTCTAAAATTTAATATTCCGAAAAAGTCACAATTTAAAATTCCTTATTATAATACGTTATTCTTTTATTGTTACTAATTTCAATCTGTTTAGTCTTGCGCTATTATAAAATTAAAAAGTGTAGAGATAACAACGCATTAACGTCGCTATTTTCCCTACACTTAAATACTAGTTTCTTTAATTAACTTATCATTAAAGTTATTCAGATATTGAATATTCATTAATCATAATGTGACCATGCCGATAGTATTAATACTACTTTATTTCGATCATCTATGGTATAGACGACCCTGTGCTGAAGGTTAATTCTTCTTGAATATCGCTCTAAATATTTAGGTTCTAATTTTTCAAAGGATTGTGTTATTTTATAAGGATCATTTTTTAAAGTCTCAACAATTTCTATAAATGTCTTCTTTAAATAAGGATGTTTTATTTTCTTTAAATCTGATTTCGCTGAATTTTTAATCTTAACCGTGTAATTGCTCATTAAAGATTATCCCAATCAATATCATCTATATTTGTTGTACCACTACTATCTTTTTCTCTTTCTCTTACTTTGTCCATTGTACCAGTAGATACAAGATACATTGTCTCTTGTATACTTTTCCAATCTTCTAAACCTATAATCACAGCATTATTTTCGGCATTATTACCACTAATATAAATTGGTTCGTGATTATTATTAACATTTTTTAGTAATTGATAAAAATCTTTTCTCGCTTCTGTAGGGCTAGTGATAATCATATAAACCCTCCTTTGTTTTCTGTTACGCTAATTATAGCGTACGCACTTGAGTACGTCAATATTACCAACGATTTCATCGTATTCTTAATACCTATATGCTATCGTTCACAAACTTTTGTTCTTTTCTTCCAACATACCGCCTATAATGCTCAAAAAGAAATCAGCAGTGGAACACACTACGTTCCCTACCGCTTTATCATTTTCAGGCTTAAATATTTTTAAAATTTTGTGAGGAATCCGCTTAAAAAAACTCATATCTTCAAAAAAAATGACAAAATTTAAATTTTTGAATAACATCATTTTTTAGTAAATGTTATAATTTCTTTATAATACAAATATCGAAAGAAGGCGACTGACTTTGAAAAAATTATGTTCATTAATTGTAGTAGCATTAGTTTGTATCATTGCATTATCAGCTTGTGGTAAAGAACAAACCAAAACATATGAAGGTGATGTTAGTGGTAAACATGTACTAACTTCTATCACATATAAAGATGATAAAGTTTTAAAACAGTCTACAATCAACACAATTAAATATGACGATCTAGGTATGGATAAAGACGAAGCCAAAAAGTTATTCGCCAAATCTGAAAGTATTTTCAAAGACCTTAAAGGCGTAAAATACAAAGTAGACTATAAAGATAAAAAAGCAATTGAACACTTAGACATAGATTACACAGAAGTTGACATGAAAAAATTAAATAAACGTCTTGGTGTTTCAACTAAAGAAAATAAAGATATTAGTTTTGAAAAACTTGAAAAGCAATTAAAGCACAGAGGCTTAAAAGAAAAAGATAAAATGGACGACAAATAGTTTATAACATAAAAATGCCCTCAGATAAGACTAAGGTTACAAACCTTAACTCATATTCTGAGGGCTTTAATATTTGAAATTCTTGTGTGACCAGCATCCACTACTAATATAAAATTATTTGCAGTAACGCTAAAATCCGCTGCTTTCATTTTCCCGAAATAATTAAGTTAACTAATGAGTTTTAATTTATAATCATGTATCGTTTGTAACTCACCATCGACTTTTCGATATACAATATGATCAGCAGTAATTTCTGTAGGACTGGATACGCCAACAGCTGCTGCAATATTGAATAAGCCTTCATGCAAACTTGTTACATAGTTTGTGACACGATATTGCTTTTCTCCAACAATCAATGCTTTTTCTTTTTTCGCATCTGTCGTTGCAACACCTACAGGACATGTATTCATATGGCATTGTTGACTCATAATACAACCGACACTAATCATCATGCCACGTGCGATATTTACAAAATCTGCACCTAAACCTAGTGCAATCGCAATTTTATCTGGTGTCACTAACTTACCAGATGCCGCCAATTTCACTTTATCTCGAATACCATATTTTTCTAACATGCCAGACACAATAGGTAGAGCTGTAAATAGCGGTAAGCCAACACCATCTTGTAATTCTTGGAATGTTGCACCAGTACCACCTTCACCACCATCAATCGTAATAAAGCTTGGATACTTATCTAATTCCACCATCGTACGTACAAGTGTTTCAATTTCTGAAACTTTGCTTACTACAATTTTGAATCCTACTGGTTTTTGACCTAATTGCTGCAACTGATCGACGAAACGAATCAAATCTTCAGCATTATGAATAAATTCGTAACGGTTAGGTGAATTGATCGTTTTATAAGGTTCAACATTTCGGATTTTAGCAATTTCTTCGTTTACCTTTTCAGCTTCCATATGACCACCACGAGTCTTAGCACCTTGTGCCAACTTCAGCTCAAATGCGCGTACATTAGATAACTGTGCAACCTCTTTAAATAAATCTTCACTAAAATTACCTTCTTTATCACGAACACCAAATAAACCGGGACCAATTTGGAAAATGATATCCCCATTACCTTTTAAATGATATTCTGATAAGCCACCTTCACCTGTATTCATCCAAGTGCCCGCTTTAGCTAGACCTTTAGATAAAGCTGTAATGGCATTTTTTCCTAAGGCTCCATAACTCATACCAGATTGTCCTACGATACGTTTTAAAATAAATGGATGTTTTAAATGTTCACCTAATTTTATTGCATGGTCATCACTTAAGTAATACGGATCAATCTTTGTCGGCACACGATATTCTTCACGACTAAATAAACGCTCATTCGCGATTTTATAAATGAATGTTGATAACAATGTTGTATTATCTACTGAAATCTCATTACGTTGCATCGGAAACATTGTGTTCTGTATGTAAAAGCCGTCTTGATAATCTTTAGTAGTACCGAAGCTGGTCATACGAGAGTTATATTTTCCAGCCAAAACGATATTTTTATAATCATTACGTGAAAAAGGTTTCCCTTCATTATCCCCAGAAAATAAATACTGACGTAATTCCGGTCCCATTTTTTCTGAAATATATCTAATACGTGCTAGTAAAGGATAATTCCTTAATACACTATGTTGTGATTGTCTTTTATCTTTAATTAACCAAATAAGCCCGATAACAATAACCGTAAGCAGGAAGCCTACAACGATAATGTTAACTATAAATTGCATGACTGTAAGAAACGTCATTACAATACCTCCCCCCAAAATTTCAATTCAATATTTATGATACACCTTACAAAACAAAACACAATGGAAGCGCTTCATTTTATAAAACAATTTTATGATATGTTTTTCATTTTAAATTTTAATGTATAAAACATACAATACAAAGTAATATGTGCTAAAGTATCTATATAATACAACTATTTAAGAGGTATACTATGTCAAATACAAATAAACATTACATAGAAGAAGAATACGCTACTGAACAATCGCGTTTTTTCAAACGTGATATTGGATTTATTTTCCTTTATATATTTTTGGTTAACATCTTGCCAATCATTATCGTCTTTTTAACTTTTGGGTTAGTAGCTGTATTCACTCAACAAGCCCCATGGGGTTTCTCTTTTCCTATTTCAATGAACATTAGCTATTTACTCGCAGTTATTCTTTCATTAGCTATTTTTCGTCGGATGCATGAAGATGCGTTTATTCCAATGATACGTTCGCAAATCATTGCCAGCACCAAATATAAATGGCATATTCTTATATCATTTACATTAAGTATCGTACTCTTTTTACTTTTAAATTATTTCGATATTTTCGCACTAAATGTAGATGCCTTTACTGTCTTTGACATTTACCCGCTCATTAGAGATTATGGTTCCATCAGTTTAATAGTAATGTTGTGGTTAACCATTATATTAAATACTTTAATTTGTCAACTTATTTTCCGTCATATTTTAATTCAAGAATTAAGCAGAATCATGCCTTTAAAGATTACAATAGTATTGTCCATTATCCTTGAAACTCTGTTCTACTATCCATACATTGATACATGGTGGGAATTCATTCCAGCATTGATACTAGCTAGTAGTGCGACTTACTTATATTTAAAGTCAAACCGTAATTTTATGGTGAGCTATTTCTATCAATTAGCAGTTATACTCGTTTTGCATATTTTCATGTAAAATTTTTCAGAGTATTATCCATTATCCATACACATCAAAAAGCACACTTAAAAGTCAGTATCACAACTCACTTTTAAGCGTGCTTTATTTAGATATACTGTCGTTCTAAAAACGAGCCATATAGAATGTTTCATGTCCTAGCATGAAGCACATGAATCGCCATGCTCAATATACCTTTTAAAATTTAAATATTCATTAACTTAATATGCTTTAATTCACTTCATTAAAGACTACTCGCTGGACGTGGTGTTGGCTTTTTCAAGAAACTCATAATCATTATTACAATGACTAACATACCACAAATTAGATACATCCATTTAAATCCTACTAAATCGGAAATAGGTCCCATCAATGCGCCACCTAACGATATACCTAAGTCTGCACAGGCAATAAATAAACCTAACAACATATTACGACCTACTTTTGGTAAGACGAAGCTTAAGTATGATGTTAATGTTGGGTACACCATTGCTTGTGTCATTCCTATTAATATTGCACTACCATAGAAAATAATTGCACCTACTTGCGGACCAAATGCCACTACAAATGACGCGATCACTAATAATGATAGTACAGATACCATATATTTAGGATGCCACATACCATCTGACGGAATGTATTTCCTTAAGTAAAATCTTGCCACAACAACTGCGATGGCCTGTATTGTCAAAAAGATTCCCGCATTCGCGAATCCTAAACTCACTGTGTATAACGGTACAAATGTACTAACTGCACCAAATACAATCGATGCAACAATCATGATAATACCACTGTTCAACAACTCTTTATTTTTGAAAAATTGCGCAAAAACAGTTACAGCGTTAAACGGCATTTTTTCAATCTTATCTGACGTATCGGGTTCCTGTTCAGCAAAGGTCACGCGATAGCCAAAGAATGTTGTTGTTAATGCGATAAAGATAATGACAATTGCAAATAGTGAAATATTATTTGCATTCCAAATACCTACGGCAACTAATGGTCCAATTAAGTTTGGAATCGTTGAAAATAGCGAGTACAATGATACACCTTCAGAACGATGTTCCTCTGGTAATGCATCAATAATACCTAACTGTAAAGACATAGAAAAGAATGCCGTACACACACCTTGCATAACACGTGCTACGAAATAACCTTCTAATCCAGTAAAACCATAAATAATTAAAGCTATGGCATTGATGATCAAAATAATTCTTAATACTTTAATGGGACCGACACGAGCAATAATTTGTCCTGCCCATGGTCGAAACACCATTGCTGTTAACATGTATGCCCCCATAACGATACCGATAACCGTATTCGTTGCGCCTAAATCATGCCCTCGTAACGGTATAAATACGTTTAAGATTGCATTGGCACTAAAGAACATCAATGTTAATATATATAATCTCAAAAAGGGCCAAGCCATTGCACCTTTCATTATCTCACTCCTTAGAATGATAGTTGTTTTTCTATTAATTCTCTTGTATAAGCATTGTCACTTTTATGCAATGCGCTTGTCGGAATTTGTTCTTCTATTTTTCCGTTTTTAAAAATAATTAATTGATCACATAAATACGTGGCAGCTTGAATATCATGTGTGATAAAAATATAACTCAACTGACGCGTTTCACGTAAATGAATCAATAAATCTAATATTTGTGTTTGAATTGACATGTCGAGTGAACTAATGGCTTCATCAAACAAAATATATTTAGGGTTAATACATATTGCACGCGCAATCGCAACACGTTGCGCCTCTCCACCTGATAACATATTAGGATATTTATCCATGTATGCCTTAGATAGACCGACTTCTTCCAACAATGTAATTGCTTGAACTTCCATAACATCTTTAGGTTGTCCATCACATTGACACATCACTTCAAATAAGATTTCTCTAACAGTCTGAAATGGATGTAATGATGACGTATAATCTTGAAATACAGCACCAATTTGATGACGTCTCACTTTCTTCTTATGCATCGGTTGATCATTTAAGGTTACACAACCTTTATCCGGTTTCTCAATACCTAATATCATACGACTCAATGTCGATTTACCGCTACCACTTTCTCCGATAATCGCAATCGTCGCACCGATTGGACACTCAAATGACACACCTTTCACGATAGGTGTTCGACGACGCTTAAAAACATGTGCGCTTTGATATGACTTTTCAACATCTTTAATTTTAATCATGTACATCACCCCTCATCACATGTTTAAAATGATCATTAATCTTCTTCTTCGTTGATAATAAATACTTCGTATAAACATGTTCTGGATGATGCAAGACTGATTCACGTGTCCCTTGTTCAATAAGCTGACCATTTTTCATCACAACAACACGGTCTGCAATCTTGTTAATAACCGTTAAATCATGTGAAATGAAAATCATCGCACAGTCAAAGTGTTTTTTAATATCTATAAATGCTTCCAGTACATCATATTGTGTAATTGTATCTAAAGCCGTTGTCGGCTCATCAGCAATGATTAACTTTGGTTTCAAAGCTAACGCTAAAGCAATCATCAATCGCTGTAACATTCCTCCTGATAACATGTAAGGGTATGATTTTAATATACGTTTAGAATCTTTCAAACTTAAATAATCCATATATTCAATCAATGTCTTTTCAATTTCTTGTGTAGACATTGACGTATGTACTTTCATAGTCTCAAACATTTGTTTACCGACAGTAGTTGATGGGTCAAAGGCACGACTACCTTGTTGCATGACCATCGCAATGTCTTTACCACGGTACTTTTTCAATTGCGATTCAGATAATGACAACATTGATGTACCATCAAAGATAATTTCACCTGTCACCCCGAGTCGTTCGGGATTCAAACCAATAATCGATTTACAAGTGATTGATTTACCGCTACCACTTTCTCCAATAACGCCTAAAGTTTCACCCTTAGTTAATGTAAAATTCACATCACTCACGAGTGGTTGATCTGTCCAGGTATCTGTAATCGTCAAATGTTTAACTGTTAACAATGTCATGATTGCACCACTCCTTTTTTCACAGAACGAAGTTTATCTTTAGAAGAGATGCGGGGATCAATAGCAATTTGTAAAGCATCGGATAAGAAGTTAAATGCCATCACTATAATCACTATGGCAATACCTGGCGCAAACATCATTTCAGGATGTGTAAACATCACTTTTCTAGCTTCGTTAAGCATCATGCCCCACTCTGCAGTAGGCGCTTTGACACCTAATCCTAAAAATGAAAAGCCAGATATTTGCAAGATCATTGAACACATCGAACTACTAGAGATGATAGCAATATCTGCTAATGTTAACGGCATAATATGTTTGTGAATAATTTTCATATCATTCATACCGATTGTTTTAGCAAATCTTACATGGTCAGAAGCAGTGTACTGCATAACACTTGTACGTATAACACGACAGAACCATGCCCAACGCGTCAAAATAAATGCCATGATAATATTTTCGGCACCCATACCAAACAATGCAATTAATGCTAACGTTACAACATAACTTGGGAATGCCAACATAACATCACACGCACGCATGATTAAGGCGTCAACAAACCCTTGGAAATATCCTGATAAGAATCCTAAAATAGATCCAATAAGTACAGAAACAAATAGCGCAACAAAGACATATAACAAACTTGGTCTAATCGCATAAATTAACCTAGTTAAAATATCTCTACCTAAATGGTCAGTACCTAGTAGATGTTGAAAACTCATGCCAGCAAATTTGTTTGCTGTATCGATATGGTTAGGATCATAAAATGTCACAAGTGGTGCTGCTAATCCTAAAAAGACATATAATACAATAATGCCTAAAGCAATTACTGCACCTTTATCTTGTAATAATCGTTTTAAAATTATCATCGTGCGCCCTCCCTTAATCTTGGATTTAATAGCGCATTAATGATATCTGCTAATGTATTAAATACAATAAATAATACCGCTACAATTAATACATATGCTTGAATAACTGGAAAATCGTGTTCAAGTATTGCTTTTAAACTTAATTGACCTAGTCCAGGCCATGCAAAGATATACTCGATAACAACTAGTCCACCCATTATCATTGGTATAGACATACAAAAGATTGATACCGCAACTTGTAAAGCATTACGCAACACATGCAACATTAATGTGATAGATTTCACACCGCTTGCTCTTAAATAAAGTACATAATCTTCATTTAATTGTTCCACCATCGAGCGTCTAACATTTCTAAAGTAAATACCAGCATAGGCAATCGTAATAACGATCACTGGCAATATGTAACTTTCTGGACCTGTTAATCCAGAAGTCGGCAATATGTTTAACTTCACTGAAACGTAAATAATAAGTATTGAAGCTATCCAATATGATGGTAATGCAGTTAGAAAGAAAGCCACTGAACGTATCGCACGATCAGTGAACTTTCCTCTTTTTAATGCACTAACTACACCTAAAATAATTGATGTAATCATCACCATAACACTTGAAATTATTGTTAATTTCAATGTATTCATAAATGCTGGACCAATGCGTTCAGCAACAGGATCACCTGTAATGTAGCTTGTACCAAAATTAAATTGCATCGCTTCAAGTAACCAATTTTTATATTGAATTAATAATGGATCATTGAAACCGTACTTCTCATTCGTTTCTGCAATCAACTCTGGTGTTACATTTGGCGTCCCTTGTGCATGTAAAATTGTCACAGCTGGATTCTCATTTGTAATATACGTCAATAGAAATGTCATAAAACTTACTACAATCACTAATGGAAACATGAGCGCAATACGTTTTAAGATAAATTTGAACATCTAATTGCTCCTTTATTTATACTGCATTTCATTGAATGGTAATTCATACTGTGATTGTGTGAATGATACTTTTTCTAAATCTTTCGGCGCAACAACTGTCATACTACCGTGTGAAATAGGGATAAAGATACCTTCATCATCAATTTGTTTCAAAATGTTTTTATAAGCGCCTGAACGCTCTTTACCGTTTTGGATTTTAAATGCGTCATCAATGCTGTTGTATATTTTATCTTTGTTCTCAATGCCTGATGTTGCACTTTCATAACCATTTTTCGCTTTAAATGCTGCAATAGTACTTTGTGGATCGTACAATAATCCCCAAGTTTGGTTGAACATTAAGTCATAATCACCAGAAGTACGACGTTCAGCAATTTTATCTGATGTTTCGCCATTGATGTTTAACTTAATGCCCATTTTCTTAAATTCTGCTTGTAAGTATTCTGCTTGTTCTTTCTGACTTGAAGAACCTTTGTCATAGTACATTGCCATTTCAAGGTTTTTACCATCTTTTTGACGAACATCGCTGTCTTTACCTTTCTTCCAACCAGCTTCATCTAATAATGATTCTGCTTTTTTAAGGTCATACTTACGTGTTGGCATATCGAAATTAATGTCTGTTACATTTTTCGCAAATAATTGAGTTGCTGGTTTTTCTTGACCATCTAAAATTTCTTTGGCAATTTTATCTCTGTTTACCATATGACCAATCGCTTGTCTGACTGTTTTGTCACTGACAGCGTTATCTTTTTTACCAGAATTGACAACTAACATTTTCGTATTCATAGGTTGACTACGCTTAACTTGATAGTCACCTGTATCTTTCAATTGTTTTAAAGAGTCTTTGTCTAAGCTATCCGTACCTCTATCATCTGTGAAGGCAAAGTTCGTTTCACCTTTTTTCATTGATAGGAATGCTGTTTCACCAGCAGGCATTACTTTTGCTTGTACTTTGTTAAGTTTAGACTTTTCGCCCCAGTATTGATCATTTTTGTTAAAGTCTGCAGACTCATCTTTTTTGTGTTCACCTAATTTAAATGGACCAGTACCATCGAACTTTTTAACGCCATCTTTTGTTGTACCGTTTTTAAAGTCTTTTGGAGACACAAATACATATGGACGAGGCATCGCTAATTCAGCCAATGCAGGTTGATATGCTTCTTTCAAATTCAATTCAACCGTGTACTTATCTTTAACTTTAACATTGTCAATTAATGTTGAAATCTTTAACCAAGAATGCAATTTTTTATTTTGTTGAACCGCATCAATATTTTTCTTAACTGCGTCAGCATCAAATGGTGTACCATCATGGAATTTAACGTCATCTCTCAAATGGAATGTATATGTCTTCCCATCTTCAGACACATCCCATTTTTTAGCTAGTAAAGGCTTAATTCCATCTTTCGTGTTACGTACAAGCGGCTCGTATATCATACTTTCAGCAGACATCGATCCACCGTAAACATGCGGATTCATATCACCGATATCTTTAACCGTCGTATACGTTAATTGCTTGTTTTCTTTTTTCTCCTCTAAACCTTTATTACCGCCACAACCAGTTAAAATTAGCCCTGATGCAAGTAACATTGCACTCATTTTAGTTAGTTTTCTCATTTGCTTTTCCTCTTTCTAAATTGATAAGTTGCATTACTTAATCAAATCGTAATGATTATTTTTCTCAATTATTTGCTTATTTTTATGTAAATGTCAAACATAATTCAATAATTTTTTTCTATTATAAAACTTCAAACCCTTATTGTGAAAGCGTTCTATTGATTTCCAAAAATTTTGTGACGAGTGCTTTATCTCCTTCAAATAGATTTGTATTAAATTGAGAAGATAAGTGTTGATCTTGATGCATATCCTTGTACGCCTGGCAACTTGCTTCATAGCGAGTTAGGAACTGATCAATCATTGGCGTTTTGATACCTAGCATTTTCCCAATATGCTGAATCATCGCCGTTCTGTAATAATCTTCACTTGGCATTCTTGGAATTTGAACAACATCCTGTTCATTTTTATAGACTTGCTTAAATGGTACAGCTGAAAAATCAAAGTAATGTCCGTTTTCGTCTGGCTGTGAAAATGGATCAATGAGGATTGCGGTATATCTTACATAAAGCAGATATTCTTGTAAGATATCTGGCAAGATTTCGAAATGCTCAATATCACCTTCATCCAAAGTTTCAGGACGTACTGGATAATTTTCCTTCACCATAAATTGAAGCAGGTTGACTGACGGCACTCTAAATGCTTGTAAAATAGCCATCATTTCCTTCCACATTAAACGCATTTCACGGATTAGTGTCATCGTTATCGGTCCTTCAGGAAATAACTTATACACATAAACCGGTACATCCGTCCCTTCGAAAATGGCTTTCAATGAAAAGTCATTCATAAATAGTGGTGGGTGCACATAAAGCGAACTGTTTCGCGTTTCAGCGTGCAGTGGCGATTCAACGACTTCTAATTGAATTTTCAATTGCTCAGCTAAAGCAGAGATTCGTTGACACATTGTTGAGTTTGAATGTGTCGATCCCATGTACAATTTCTTTTTTACACCTGTTGTCAACACATGATTAGGCGCTTCTTTATCAACAATACGTGTATCGCCAAGATAAGTTGAAAATGAAATCACTTCGATATCCTGACTGAACTTAGACATAAATTGTTCCACAATCATTTGCGATCCAAATGTCGGTGAAATTAAAATGACATGTTTGACACTTTGCAAAGTTTCTAACGACAATTGCTGTAGTGTGTCATAATAAGCATCTGCTGTGCATGCCATGACAACCGTTTCGTATTCACCCTTAACGTTTTTAACATCTTTATACAAACGATTAATTTCAAACTTACCTTCCAGATGTTGATGCGCCTCGTTTTGTATTTTGACTTCAAATTGTTTCTCTTTTTTATACGCTTGATATAAGCGTTTTGATTTTTCTGATGTTGAGGCACGTCCAACCATATCAATCTCATAATCTGATTTTAAATAGCAAATATTCGCTAATTGGATTGCGACCGGACCAGTGCCTATCATTAATAATTTAGACATCCGTAATACCTACCTTTATAGCTGCTTTTTTATAAAGTGCTATATCAAAAATTTGCTGTGGTCTCATATGTTTATTCACACATTGCCACTTATCTTCCGCTGTTTCTTGTGACGGATAATTAAATATTGCTTTGATGCCATCACCAAAGCGCATTGCAACTACGACATTTTCATTTGTTAAATCATATAATTCTTCTAAAATGCTGTACTTTAAAGGAATTGTCGAGCTGAATATGATATGCGTCACATCTTTGATATCTTTAAGTTCAGATACCTTTTGATCCGTAATTGTTATATCTTCGTTTGGTGCTAAGACGTTAACGATTCTGCGCCCTAGGTCAACGGCTTGTGGATCAATATCAATACCGATAACTGAAGCACCTGTTTCTTTTGCTACTTGAATTAACGTCATTGGATATGCACCTGAACCAACTAACAATAATTTGTCATTGCTAGCTATACTACATTGTCCAAACTCTTCATCAATACAATGTTCTATATTGTCAAAGTAACCTGTGGTAGACGCCTGTCCGTCTAATAGACGTCTCGCTCTAATGACTTCCACTTGTTTAACACACTGCGCTGTAATATATTGCAGTGATTTTATTAATTGTGCTTTTTCTTCAACGTCACGCCAAGCATTAAATTGTTGTTCATAAATAGGATTTAAAATAAATTCACTATAGTCATCCATCAATGTTTCTAATGCTTCGATATATTGATCGTCTTGTAATACACGCTCGTAATGCGCTTCAAACTTTTCTAAATATTGTTGTAATATCAATTTGATTTCATTATTAAAGTTATTCATTGTAGGCTCCTTATTCTATATATGCTTTTCCTGTAGCTACAGTTGTAACCTGTCCTTTAATTGAAGTTTGATATCCCAATTGATGACATCGCTTTGATGTCACTAAAATACTGCCCCCTGGCTGATGTACTGTAAAATCTTTGCATGCGTCATTACGTTGATAATTATTAAAAACCCCAATTGATGCTGTACCAGAACCACAGCTATTTTCCCAAATTAAACTTTGGATTTCTGGTATATAGATTAATGGCTGTAAAAATTGACGTTGTTCATCAAAAAGCATCATACCTACTGTTTTATATTTGTGATTCCATTGTTGCTCACGCACAAACGCTTCAACCAAATGTTGAATTTCTGTTGTTACTTGTTTAACTGGAATCACATAATGTACATATGTTTCATAAATAATTTCTATTGCTTTCCATGAATGATTACCCATATTAATTGTTGTTGGCACAACACGATGGGCTTGTGGCATTTGAACTTCATAGTATTGGCAATCATGAATTGCGCATTGCACTAAATCCGAACAGCCAGACACCTTCACCTTAAACTGTTGATCTTTAAGCAAATGACTTTCTTGCAAATGATGTATATATGACATCGTCGCATTACCGCAAAATTCATTACCGCTCATAACTAAGTGAAAATCATTGCCATCATCATTTTGTGTTGATTCTATAAAGCCTACCTGTTCACAACATACATGTGTTGCGGCCATCAACTGATTGGCGATAGATGCATATTCACTAGCATCATGTTTTGAATGAACAAGTATCGTCATATTCCCCGAAGGATTATACTTAGAAAATTCTATAACCTGCCGATTCATACGACACTCCTTTAGATGTATTTTTAGAGCCTCTGTAATTTTAATTACTAGAGGCTCTTATGCAGTTGTTGCGAAGCAAGCAACTGTATTCCTCTAAAACTGTAATTTTTAGAAGATGAACCTAATAGTTTCCCATCTATTAGGTAAGTCATGCTAACCCGCAAAGTGGAAAGCATGACTTAGTAATCGGTTGTTGTATCAACATGCAACCGTAAACCTTATTTAAAGTTGCTTCTTGTGGCTCTACAAGCGAATGCAGTTGTCCGTTAACTACATTCACTTAGATGCTTTTACTGTTTTCACCTCAACTAAAACTTCAAAAAAGTTGCAGAAAACAAATCGTAACTATTACGATTTGATTATATACTATATTAGTTGAGAATCATTGTCAATAAAGGTTGTAAATGAATGCACATTTATATTTTGATAATCCTTCCATAAACTTCGTATTCTCAGCACATTCAAGTCTTTTTGAAAATTTTTATCAATAATTGAGTAGAAGTTCCGTTCTCGTCAGTTCAAAATTTTACGTAAGTTGTCTCTGCGTATTGCTTTAGTGAGAATAACCCACACTTGTGGAAACGTCCTTTTGTTAATCTACAATGGATACCCTTGTCTTTCGCTAACATTTCCTATTACCAATCCTGTAACGGATTTTCATCGTCAAGTTGTTGCCCATACAATACGCACCAAAAAAAGCTTTGTACAATTTCGTACAAAGCTTTAAAAATTTAAATAAAAATATCATTGTTTTAATGAACTAGCCATATCAGATTTTATTTCGTTTGCTAATACTTGTAATTCAGGGAAGTAATTATTAGCAAAGCCAATTATTATTTTATTTTTTACAAACGTGTTAATCTCTCGATCTTCTGGAATCGTATTTTCTATTAAATTCAAAAGCTCACTATGACTTATGTTCTCTATACTTACTGTATTTAAATATTTTAAAATCGCAAGATACAATTCATCAAATACTTCATGTTCAAAATCAAAGTCCAATAATAATAAACTAACGGAATTAGTTTCTAACTGATTATCTCCAATTTTATCTGCAAGCTCTCGTATAGCTTGATATAATAATCTAAAACTTTCTTTTTCATTTAACATAAAATTCTCCTTAACTTATTAAAATAGACAATATACAGCTTATTCTATAGATACTCCTAAAGTTTGAACTCGAGATTCTGATAAATTAGATGCACGACCTACAATACGTTAAAACAAGCTTTAAGCAATACACTTCAAATGAACAATATGTGATTTTCAAAGATTAATTAATCTCCGCTTTAAATGTCTGTCATTGCGACAATATACATACATTGCCTACTTCATGCCAAATTATTTTCCACTGGATATCGATTTTAAATAATTATTCCAATGTCTGCTTCCACGAATCATCACTTAACATCTCGCCAGGCCATGTGTAAGCCATCACACCACCATCAATTCGAATCGTCTCTCCAGTTATGAATGAACTGTCGTCAGATGCTAAGAAGACTACTAATTTAGCAACTTCTTCTGGTTTACCTAAACGTCCCAGCGGAGTCATCCATTTTTGATTTTCTCTAAATGTTTTACCTGCATCATCCTCACTCGTACCTGTCAGTTTATCTACTAACGGGGTTTCAATTGTACCTGGTGCAATTGCATTGGCTCGAATGCCCTCGCGGCCATACTCAATTGCGATTGATTTTGTAAAATTAATCACTGCACCTTTCGCAGCATTATATCCAGAGCGATACAAGTCTGCTGCTTGTCCGGAAAATGAAGACGTATTAACAATAGAGCCACCTTGATTCATCATTAAAGGTAACATCATTTTCGTCATTAAAAATGTCCCACGCATATCTACATTCATAATCTTGTCATACACATCTATTGGATACTCATGAATTCTATCAGCCGCATTATCCACACCGGCATTATTAAACAACACATCGATTCTTCCAAACTGTTCCTTTATGTCAGACACAAAGTCTACCACTTGTTGTTCGCTTGCAATATCCACATTATACGCCTTCGCATTGTCACCATTACTTTTAATTTTATCGACAGTCTCCGATACCGCTTCAGCTATGTCTACCGCCAATACATACGCACCTTATTGAGCTAAAGCGATTGCAGAAGCTTGACCGATACCTGTACTTGTTCCTGTTACGACTGCTACTTTATTTTCCAAACGTTTCATTCAGTCACTCCTATACAACATATCTTAAACTTACAGTCCTTATTTTCCACTGTTCGATGCTTCATAAACCTAATAGATAAGTCTTCAGGCAGTCTTAACTACTCTGCTATACACTTTCTATTGAATAACTCAAAATATTTAACAATATTAGTTTTTTATTTTCTGAAAATTGTTACTTTTGAGAGTATTTTTTGTTACACTTTAAATATTTAACAAAGGGGGGAATAATTGATGACATCAAAACATCAACAAAAGGGGTCTATCGTCAATCGTTTCTTGAATAGTGTTGAAAAAATCGGAAATAAATTGCCAGATCCTAGCGTCTTATTCTTTTTAATGTGTGTGGGCTTAGCCATTATGACATGGGTTATCTCATTATTTAATGTATCTGTTAAGCATCCAGGTACGCATCAAACCATTTATATTAAAAATATAATTAGCCATGATGGATTTACGATGATAATGAATGATACGATTAAAAATTTCTCAGAGTTCCCAGCATTAGGCTTAGTACTAGCAGTGATGATTGGTATTGGTGTTGCAGAGAAAACAGGATACTTCGATAAGTTAATGATTTCTGTTGTGAATCGCGCACCACGTTTCTTAATTTTACCGACTATTATATTAATTGGTATTTTAGGTAGTACAGCCGGCGATGCTGCGACAATTATCTTGCCGCCGCTTGCAGCAATGCTTTTTATTAAAATTGGCTATCACCCTATCGCTGGACTAACGATGGCATATGCTTCCGCTGTTGGAGGATTTGCAGCAAATATAGTTGTTGGTATGCAAGATGCTTTGGTCTATTCATTTACAGAACCGGCAACACGTATCGTTTCAGATTCTATTAAAACAAACGTTGCTATGAACTGGTACTTTATCGCAGCGAGTGTCGTTGTATTACTTCCTACGATATTGCTAGTTACAACTAAGCTCATTATTCCTAGATTAGGAAAATATGATGACAGTTTAATGCATGATGACCATGAAGAAACATCTTCACATATTACTGACAAAGAAGCACATGCTTTAAAATGGGCAAATATCAGTTTCATAGTCACAATTATTTTATTAATTATTACAGCCATTCCTGAACATAGCTTTTTAAGAAATGCTAAAACAGGCAGCTTACTAGACGATGCGCCATTAATTAACGGTGTCGGATTAATTATTCTTGTCGTATTTTTAGTACCTGGATTAGTTTATGGGATTTTAAGCAAAGAAATTAAAAATACAAAAGACTTAGGTAAAATGTTCGGCGATGCTGTAGGATCAATGGGAACATTTATCGTTATTGTGTTTTTTGCAGCACAGCTACTTGCGTATTTAAAGTGGAGTAATTTAGGAATTATCGCTGCTGTTAAAGGTGCCAAATTATTAGAACATCAAAACGGCATTGTATTGATACTAGGTATTATTGTACTAAGTGCAATGGTCAACATGTTAATCGGAAGCGCATCGGCTAAATGGGGTATTTTAGGACCGATATTCGTACCAATGTTAATCCTTATCGGCTTTCATCCCGCATTCACACAAGTCATTTACCGTGTAGGCGATTCAATTACCAATCCAATTACACCGATGATGCCGTACTTACCTTTATTATTAACTTATGCACAAAAATACGATAAACGCATGAAACTCGGAGCCTTACTTTCTAGTTTAATGCCGTATTCAATCGCGCTAAGTATTGTGTGGACAGTATTTGTCATCATTTGGTTCCTATTAGGTATTCCTGTTGGACCAGGTGGACCGATATTCGTTAAATAACAGTATTCAAAGGGATAAATTAAAATGCCACTATACAAGATTTGACCTGTATAGTGGCATGATTTGTTATGATATAGCGTTCGAGATGAAACTCTGTATTTATATGAACAATTATAGTTTATCACTAATAATATTTAGTCTGTTCCAACCGTTAATTTGGTTTACAACAAAGACAAGATCAATAATTTGTTCTTCATCATAAAATGATTTTAGCCGGTCAATAATTTCAAACTTCTTAAAGTCTTTGATTGAATTTAACATTTCTGCAAATTCAAGCGTCACTTTTTCTTGATCAGTAAATAAATCTAAATGTCTAAAACTCAAGACTTCATCAATTTTCATTTGTGTTACACCCAATTCCTTTAATTCTTTTTTATGGATATCAACACAATAATGACAACCGTTAATTTTTGAAATTAATAACTTAATCAATGCACTAAGTTCATCATTAACGGGTGATTGATGAATAAACTTTTCACCTTGGCTCATTACAGACATTAACTCTCCATTTTGTTTCTTGTAATTATAAGGCATTTGCAATCTCTCCTTTACATTGTTTAATACCAATCCAGTGATACTACACTTCGAACAATATTGGATAGAATTTGAAATTCTGTATAACATCTTGTCAATCTATGCTTTAGTTAAAACATTTAGCGCTTATATTTAAAAAATATATAAAATATGAAAACAGATTGAAAGGATATTATACCTTGCTCTACCCTTTTTTATAAAAAATCACACACATTTGAGAAAATTTGATAATGTCAATAAACCACGTCATCGACATTGTTATTAGGTATATATTGTTCTTATAATGGCCAAACTATTATTCCATTTACATTAATGGGATTCACTTTTGTTAATGTACTGTAAAAAACTGGGGAAGTATTGGTGATGATGAAGTGATTTATATTAATTGCGAAACACCTTCGATAGCAATGACATAGATTATTGGAAGATTAAATCAAAAATAAAGAAGACCCTAGTGGCCTTCTTTTTTGTCTAATTCTTCTTTGATTTTTTCTGGTGATTTTAATTCCTGTGCTGGTTTTAGTAATTCACTTAATTTTTCACTTTCTATCATATCTCCACCAAATTGATAATTATGTTCTGGAGACCCATATGCAACAAAATCAGCTTTTTTGTTTTCATTGATGTAACCTTCAATTACGGCATCGCCCATAGGTCCTCTTTTTAAACTTGTGAAATGCACAGATTTAATCGTGTTTGGTTCTTTAGTATTATGCTTGAGATAAAGTGTAATACGCTCCTGTTGTTCTTTATAGTAAATTGCTTTTTGTTTTTCTTTTTCGTCATATTTCACTTTTAAATAAATGACTGTAGCAACTATACATATACATAATATGACACCAATAATTACAAAAACATGTTTTTTGTTCATTAAAGTAACTCCTAAAATGTGGTGGAAAATGAAAAAATTTTTGTAATTTATAATTATGAACATTACAGATTATAAACCATAACACTAACATCGCCCCATTCATTAACTCGATTGTTAAAATCACCAGTTAGTGAAAATTGTGCAAGGAATAATTGCCTATCATGCTTTTATATCATTATTGCCTTACTAATATTAACAAAACCGATAGCTATTACATTAAATGTCTATCTCCCACACCTCAAACACATTTTTATACAGGACGCACTGTAATTTCATTCACGTTAACGTGACTCGGTTGTGTTAATGCATACAATACCGCTTCTGCAATATCTTGTGGATCAAGCTTTTTACGATCACTTGGATTATATGCGGCAGTTATTGCTGTATCTACCATTCCTGGTGAAATGCTTGTTACTTTAACACCTGTCTTTGCCAACTCTTTTTCTAATCCTTGAGTAATAGTGTGAACTGCTGCTTTCGTCGCACTATAAATCGTGCTGCTTTTCGTTACTTCAAAGCCAGAAATAGATGCAATGTTAATAAGATGGCCACTTGATTGTTCTAACATAGTTGGTAATGCAGCCTGTGCCGTATATAAAGTGCCTTTGATATTCACATCAATCATACTATCCCACTCATCTACTTGATAATCAGTAATCTTAGACGATAACATTTGTCCCGCACTATTGATAACAATATCCAAACCACCGAATGTTTGTTGTGCAATTTTTATCAATTCATCGACTTCTTCTTTTTTCGTTACATCTGTTGGCACTACCTTCACACTATCTTGAGCTAATTGATTCGCCACATTTTGTAGTTTATCTTTATTTCTACCGGCTAAGACAACTTTCGCCCCTTCTTCATGTAGCAATGTTGCAATTGCTTCTCCAATACCACTACCTGCACCTGTAACTACTGCTATTTTATCTGTTAATACTGTCATAATGATCGACTCCTTTGATTCTTTTTATTTTTTCAGGGTAAATCATAAATACATATTACTTTTAAAAAGCGTATCACAATTCATATAACGGTCATAATAACTCGCTTCATTTTCATAGATAAATTACATTACAAGCCATTCGAAATATACAATTAATCGTTGCTTATATTTTTTATTTTTAAAAATGTTGAAAAATCGTCACTTCTTTATTGTAAAAACATTATATTAGTACTAAAGTTAATACTGTGATTTATCATTCGATTGAATGATTAGAGGGAGGAATAAAACATGACATATCATGAGCGTGTTTTAGCATTAAGAGCTGAAAGTAAAAGAACCGCATTTGATTTTCGATTCGAAGATTTATTTAGCAAAGAAGAATGGCTAAGTATGTCGCTTGCAGAAAGACAAAAAGCTGAAAAAGCATTTCGACACGAAGTTAAAAATATGGACGATGTAAGAATGCCCTTCTCAAGTGTCCATGACGCCCAAGTAAAATTATATAATGTTGTATATTCTTATAACGGCATTAAACGTAATTTTAAACAAGTTGAAAATGAAGGATTCTAATATCATTTCGTTTATATATGACATGATAGAATTTTATATGTAAATCTTGTAGGTAATCGTTTTAAAAATAATATAAGCATGACTAAAGCCACATCCAATATAGGACGTGGCTTTTAGTATCGTTCCAGATTTGTGGGGAGTTAGGGTTTACTTAATTAAAGGGGTCTGCCCTCAATTGCTCACCAACGAGGGCAAGTTACATCAATCACACTTCAATTGCCGCCGACTAGGGGTAGTAATCATTGGCAATAAGAACTAGTTAGTGACTAACGATTTACGTTCCATAGCAAAGTGATACAAACGCTCAGCATCAATGTAAGGCATAGAATCAATAGTTAGGTAACCATCTTTGATGTCACCAATTAATCCTTGATTTACACCAGTGTTCACGTAAATATCATAGCTACTTACGTCTGAGAAAATAAGCGCTTCAATCTCTTTTCTCATAATCATCACTCCAATGTTTATATATTATTTATATAAACTCTCTCGTCTCTCTCTATTTATTAACTTCTTACAAGTCTAATATTACATGAATTTCCAAATAAATAAAGAGTTTTGTGATGTATTTCACAAATTCATCACTATTTTGGAAAATTAAGAAATATTTAATTATATAAAAGTTTAATAAGTAAGAAAATATGATAAAATGTAGATGTTCTTTAGACATTAAAAGCTTCTAACATGATATGGAATCCGAGGTTCCGATATCACATTAGAAGCTTTTTTGTTGCGGTGCTTATATTAATAATGGCATGAATGAACGCATGCTGTCTTAGTTTCAGGAATCGGCTAGAATATTAAACTTCCGTTCTTTGAATATTTTTTAATTTCTTACTAATATCATCCAGTTCATTCTTCGCCTTTTTAACCCAATCTCCTTGAGCTACATTATCAAATTCACCTTTAATTTTTTTGAAATGGCTACCTATATTTCACAGCTCACTTTAGATATCGAACTTGTTTCTTCAGAGTTACTTGTTATATTACCAGGTTTTATTTGATATTCAGTTTGACTCATAACTTGTACCCTCACTTGGAGTATATTGTACAGAATCTGTAAAATAAATGTTTTCTTCTTTATTTTCTACAAAGGTAAATTCTAGATTTTTTGATCCTACTGATGAACCTTTTAAATCTCCATCACCTTTTATTAATAATTTCGGAGCTTTGTTGGTTGGAATATTATATCTTTTTCGAAGTTGCTTCACATTGTAGTCATCGTTTTTCAATTGATATTTTGCGGAATAACTTGGAACATTAGGATTATATGAAATGTCACCATCTTTATAATCATTAATATCTTTAAAGTCACCGTATTGTACAAAAAACTTAAAGTCTTCAATTTCTTTTCTTAATTTATCATCAGCTATCGGTTTGGTTGGAATGATTCTATTATGTTCCATTTTCACTGGATATTTTGTATCTTTACTATGTGAATACCCTTTACTATCCTCGGTTATTTCTCTAACAACAAAATTACCTTTCGTTGTTCTAGTATTACGATTTATATAGAGCACCATTCCTCTAGATTCCATATTGCTATTATTTGTCTCAATAATCATTTTAGAGTGAATTATCCAAGTGCCTTTGTCACCCTTTTCAAACTCTTCATCTCGAAAACCTTCCTTATCATAAAAGTCTTCAATATTTTTGGTTGGATACAAGCTCAATGTTTTGTTGAAATTTTCTTTAATTTGTTTATCTTTACTACTTTCTTCTTTTTTCATTCCGCAAGCGCCTATAAAAACAGATAGTATTATCAGGCATAGACACAATTTTAACCTTTTTGAATGAATCATCATTTCTCCACCTTATATTTTTAATACTGACTCAATCTTTAATTTATACATTTAAAGCGAAAAATTTTTTAACACTTTATGAAATTTTCAATCCAAACTTCTATTAACCCTATTTAGTTTGACTCATAACTTGTATCCTCGCTTGGAGTAAATTCAACCGAATCTGTAAAATAGATATTCTCTCTTTTATTTTGTACAAAGGTAAATTCTAAGTCTTTAGAGCCTATGGATGAACCTTTTAAATCGCCATCACCTTTCAACAATAGTTCTGGTGCTTTTTTAGTCGGTATATCATATCTTTTTCTTAATTGTTGGATATTATAATCATCATTACTTAATTGATATTTTGCCGAATAACTTGGTACGTTTGGATTGTATGAAATATCCCCATTTTTATAATCTTTAAAATCTTTAAAGTTGCCATATTGTACAAAAAACTTGAAGTTTTCAATTTCTTTTTTTAACTTCTCGTCTTTTATAGGTTTTGTTGGTATGATTTTATTATGTTCCATTTTTACAGGGTATTTCTTTTTATTATCAATGGGTCTACCATCGTTATCATCTGTAATTTCATTGACAATAAAATTACCTTTTGTTGTCCTAGTATTGCGATTGATATAAAGCACCATTCCTCTCGTTTCCATATTTTTCCCTTTTGGCTCGATAACCATTTCAGAATAAATAATCCAAGTCCCTTTATCTCTTTTATCAAATTCTTGATCGCGAAAACCTTCCTTATCGTAAAAGTCTTCAAGATTCTTGGTTGGATACACATTTAATGTTTTATTAAATGCTTCTTTAATTTGAGCGTTTCGACCATTTGTTTTTGTCATAATGACATAACCTACAATCAATATAATGAGTAATACCAAACATATACCGAGCGTTAATTTCTTTGAATGAATCATCATTTCTCCACCTTATATTTTTAATACTGACTCAATCTTTAATTTATACATCTAAAGAGAAAAATTTTTTAACACTTAATGGAATTTTCATTCCAAATTTCTATTAACTCTATTCAGTAGGTTTGAAATTAATACTATCAGAAAAATAGATGTTTTCTTTTTTATTTTCGACAAAAGTAAATTCTAACTCTTTAGACCCTACAGATGAGCCTTTTAAATCACCATCGCCTTTTAATAACATTTTCGGTGCTTGTTTCGTTGGTATGTCATATCTTTTTCTTAACTGTTGCACATTATAATCATCATTCCTCAATTGATATTTTGCCGAATAACTTGGCACATTTGGATTATATGAAATGTCACCATCTTTATAATCATTAATATCTTTAAAATTGCCATATTGTACAAAAAATTTAAAGTTTTCAATTTCTTTTTTCAACTTGTCATCTTGTATTGGCTTCGTTGGGATAATTTGATTATGTTCCATTTTGACTGGATATTTTTTTCTTTTTCATACGTTTTTCCTTTTGTTTCACTTACAAAAAAATAACCTGTTGTCCTTTTTGTATTTCTATTCATATATAGAATCATTCCTCTTGATTTTAAACTTTCTCCCTTTAATTGAATATTCATTTCAGAGCTGATTATCCAAGTACCTTTGTCTCCTTTGTCAAATTCTTGATCTCGAAAGCCTTCTTTATCGTAAAAATCATCGAGATTTTTGGTTGGATATAATTTTAATGTTTGATTAAATGTGTCTTTAATTTGGGCGCTTCGACTATTTATTTTTGTCATAATGACATAACCTACAATCAATATAATGAGTAATACCAAACATATACCGAGCATTAATTTCTTTGAATGCATCATCATTTCTCCACCTTATATTTTTAATACTGACTCAATCTTTAATTTACACAACTAAAGCGAAAAATTATTTTGAACACTTTATGAAATTTTCATTTCAAACTTCTATTAACCCTATTCAGTAGGTTTGAAATTAATACTATCAGAAAAATACACATTTTCTTCTTTATTTCTTATAAAGTTAAATTCTAGTTCTTTAGAACCTACGGATGAGCCTTTTAATCGCCATCACCTTCATACAGTTTGAAGTCATATTTACCAATTGTAAATGACGACTAGATGATATATAGTTCAAGAAACATCAAAATTCGTTAAAACATAATCAAATTTTATTATGTTCAAAACTTTATTTTCCAAAAAATAAAAAAGAAGTTAAACAAAGATTGGTTGCTTAACTTCCATTATTGAATTCATTAGTCCGATTTGACATAGATCCCGAAAAATAATGGCTAATAGCCACTTATAGTCGAAATTACGAACTATATAATTCATTTATTATTAAATGGATTATATACTTATTGTGTTTCTTAATACCTTTTTATACTTTAATATCTTGAATTTTTTCTAAATCATTACTAATATCTTTTAATTCGTCTGTGGCATTTTTCACCCAAGCCCCTTGTGCCGCATTTTTAAAATCATCTTCAAATTTTTTGAAATGACTTACCATTTGGTCAAGTAATATTTTCTCATCACTTTTCAGCTTATTTTGATGATCATGATGCATACGAACATGTTCAGGCGCAATAACCTCACTAATCTGTTCTTTTTCCTTCATTTGTTCCAATACTGCTAAATCTGGTAAACCACTAAAATCAAGTCCCACGCTTATTCATCTCCTTCAATTCTGTCAGATTGTTTTAGATATTCTCTTCTTAACTCATCTTTATAATCTTCTAATTTCATTTCGTGATGTCGGATACGTTGATTCGTTTCTCTATCGAAAGATTCTATAATACGTGTCATCCTGATCATAGCGTCTTCACTATAATTCATTTTATGTTTGAGATATAAGAAATGATCATACATTTGTTCACATTTCTTGCGTGTTTGATGTCTTAATTCATCAATTTGATTGAATGCATCATTCAATTGTTTTCTTTCTTCATCATAGGCATTTTCAAGTTCATTAATATTTTTATACGTAGTAAACATTACATCATCCCATCAATCTGGCTCGCTAACATTTGGTCATTAGAAACAATTGCTTCGATACTCTGTTTAATTTTTGCGATATAGCCATTACAATTTTTATAAACATCATTTAATTTCTTTATCTTATCATCAATTTTTCTTTTGGGATCTGTTTCAAGTTTACTTTCATACGCGCCACCTTTTCTTAATTCATCTATAACCTCTTCAGAGGTTAATTTTTCACCAATTTCATTTCCAACTTCTTGCGCTTTTTTCCAGTTGTCTCCAAATTTATGTGCCATCGCGTGATACATTTTTTTCAAATGTTGGCTTTCTTCATTCACTAATTGATTTAAGCCTTCGGCAATGGTTAGTGCTGTTAAAGCTTCTAATAATTGTTGTTGGGAGGAAGAGAGTGATCCACCCGTTGTTTGAATCCAATTCGCTCTTAACGTCTCTACTTTATGTAATCTATGCCTCGTTTGTTTACGAACGGATTTTAATGCTTTATTATTTTCGTCTTGGTAGCCTTTAACTTTGTTTAATTCAGCTAAGATTATAGCCTGTGTTCTGCTCATTAAAATACCACTCATTGCATGGCCTTCTCCATTTTTAAGTACTATTTTTTCTCCAGCAGTTTCATATAAATGATTGCGGACACCTGCATCTAATTCGTCTTCATCAGACACAAATCTTACAATGTGACCATCGTACTTTTCAATCAATTTTTTAAGTTCTTCTTGATCGGCATAAAGGCCGCTCACATCTTTGATCGCTAATGGAGCTGGATTATACACAACGATATGTTTAATATCATTACTCATACCTAAAATCATCGCATCTCTACCGCCCAGCGAATGTCCGGTAATAATATCAATATCATAGTCTTTTTTGATATTTTTGATAAAGTCTTGGGTATTTTTATAATGTGGATCTTTATCTGTGACGGAATGAAGGCCAATATTGACATCGGCCCCAATATCCTTTAGCGTTTCACTCACATCTATATATCCTTGATAAGAAGGAACACCAAATGTTTGTTTTAATATTGCGTCTTTGTGTACATTAGTACCTGTCATACCTAAAGTAACTTTGCCAGTGTCTTTATTTAAAAAGGCGCTTGTAGTCGTGCCTGTTTTGGGGTCCGTATAACTTTTAAGATATGAAAGATTTTTAGGGAATTTATTTTTTTCTTGTAACTTTTTAATTTGTTTATCAATTTTATTTTGTTTTAAACCACTGTTATTTGCGTTTTCTATTTCATAACTTATATTAGATACTGTACTTGTTTCTTCAGAGTTACCTTTTATATTGCCAGATTTTATTTGATATTCCGTTTGACTCATGATTTATCATCCTCGCTAGGTGTAAATTCGACCGAATCTGAAAAATAGATATTCTCTTCTTGATTTTCTACAAACGTAAATTCTAGATCCTTAGATCCTACGGATGAGCCTTTTAAATTGCCGGATCCTTTCAATTTTAATTCGGGCGCTTGTTTGGTTGGAATATGATATCGTTTTCTTAACTGTTGAACATTATAGTCATCATTATTCAATTGATACTTTGCAGAATAACTTGGCACATTAGGATTATATGAAATATCACCATTTTTATAATCTTTAAAATCTTTAAAATTTCCATATTGTACAAAGAACTTAAAGTTTTCAATCTCTTTTTTTAACTTGTCATCCGGTATAGGCTTTGTTGGAATAATTCGATTATTTTCCATCTTGACAGGATATTTTTTTTCTTTACTACGTGAATATCCTTTACTATCTTCAGTTATTTCGGTGACAATAAAATTACCCTTCGTTGTTCTAGTATTGCGATTGATATAGAGCACCATTCCTCTCGATTCCATATTTTTCCCTTTTGGTTCGATAACCATTTCAGAATAAATAATCCAAGTCCCTTTATCTCTTTTATCAAATTCTTGATCTCGAAAACCTTCCTTATCGTAAAAATCATCGAGATTCTTGGTTGGATATACACTTAATGTTTTGTTGAAATTTTCTTTAATTTGAGCGTTTCGACCATTTGTTTTTGTCATAATGACACAACCTCCAATCAATATAATGAGTAATACCAAACATATACCGAGCGTTAATTTCTTTGAATGAATCATCATTTCTCCACCTTATATTTTTAATACTGACTCCGTTTTTAATATTTACACCTATTACGAAAAATTGTTTTGAACAAATGAATTTAATTGTAATTATTTTGTTTTTCAAATCTTCTTATCAGAATTATAAAACAATTAAATCAAAAGATAAAGTTTGTATGATTTACAATTAATTCCAGGAATTATCTTTATTATCTTTTACCTAATTAGAGCTTTATGAAAATTTAATTCCAAACTTCTATTAACCCTATTCAGTAGGTTTGAAATTAATACTATCAGAAAAATACACATTTTCTTCTTTATTTCTTATAAAGTTAAATTCTAGTTCTTTAGAACCTACGGATGAGCCTTTTAAATCGCCAGATCCTCTCAATTTTAATTCCGGAGCCCTTTTGGTTGATATATCATATCTTTTTCTTAATTGTTGGACATTATAATCATCATTATTCAATTGATAGTTTGCGGAATAACTTGGTACGTTAGGATTGTATGAAATATCCCCATCTTTATAATCTTTAAAATCCCCATATTGTACAAAGAACTTAAAGTTTTCAATCTCTTTTTTTAACTTATCATCCCTTATGGGCTTCGTTGGAATAATTTAATTATGTTCCATCTTGACAGGGTATTTTTTATCTTTATTATGGACGTATCCTTTTTTGTCTTCTGTTGTCTCACTTATTAAAAAATATCCCTTAGCTGTTCTAGTGTTACGATTGATGTAAAGTACCATCGCTCTGGATTTTAAGGCTCCCCCTTTTAATTGGATATTCATTCCAGAATTAATAATCCAAGTCCCTTTATCTCTTTTATCAAATTCTTGATCTCGAAAGCCTTCCTTATCGTAAAAATCATCGAGATTCTTGGTTGGATATAAACTCAATGTTTTGTTGAAATTTTCTTTAATTTGTTTATCTTCTTTCACGTTACACGCGCTAATAAAAACAGCTAATAATACTAAGTACAGCCAAATCCTCAACTTTCTTGAGTGAATCATCATTTCACATCCCCATTTTATTTTTGACTCAAAGTTAAGTTCAAATTATATAGCATAGTCGATAAATTTGAACCTATTAAATCATATTAAAATAAAAACGCCATGCGAATCTCAAATCATTATCGAGGCTCAAAAACCTAATAATAAAATGAAATCACATGACGCTACCTCCATTTTATAAAATTGTATATATTAAAATAATACGCTGATAAATACTGGTCAATATACAATAATCTATGAATCTTTAGTATACAAACTTGTTAAATCAAACGCACTCTACATTTGATTTATTTAAAATAAACGTAGCTGACTGAATTCATCATTTGTAATACTATCAATTTTTTCAATTTGATTACCTATTCTAGTAATCAAAGGCACAACAAGAGCATTGCCCATACAAAAGTATCTCATCTTAATTGGCATACCTTCTGTCCAATTATCTGGAAACCCATTCAACCTTTCTGCTTCAATAGGTGTCAAAGTTCTATAAACACCATCTACGTTTAAAAAATGAGTACTTCTATTAATAGATGATTCACTTGTAAGCATTGTTCTTGCAGGTAACTCTAATGAATCTGTTTCAGACATACCACCTTCTGAAAAATAATATTCATGACCATCTTTAGTAGTTCGTTTAATCTTTTTGGGTCCTCTTAAATATTTAAATTTATCAATTTGATCTTGATTTAATGAAAAACCATCATCTACATTACTTTCAATAATTTCTCCTAAGGTTACTGATTTTTCATATTTTGGTATTGTGTCAATAGTTAAAATTTCTCCATTTTTCATGATTCCACTATTATAAAATTGAAAACTGAAATTATCTGAAATATCGACTATATCATGAGTAATATGAGTCCTATTTACTCTATTTTTATTGGCATAATCTTCAATCGGAAAAGCTTCAGCAAACAAACCATTGTGATATATAATTTTATCCAACGGACTTTCTTCCATAGCTTTGCTATAGTTTAAATCTTGCTTATATCCAAATATAAATACCCTTCTACGTCTTTGAGCATTGCCATAATCAGCAGCATTAATCACGCGCCATTCAACATTATAGCCTAACTCATTTAAGGTTGATAACATTACAGCAAAGTCTCTCCCTCTCTGACTCGAAGGTGATTTCAATAATCTATCAACATTTTCAAGCAACAAGTATTTAGGAAATGTATTTTGAATATATCTAATAATTTGCCAGAATAAAACGCCCTTTTTTCCTTGTATTCCTAATTCTCCATTTAAACTCCTTGCAACTGAATAATCTTGGCAAGGAAATCCTCCTACAATCATATCAGCTTCAGTATTTGCCATTTCTTCATCAGATACCTGGGCAATATCCTTATTACTATGGATGCCGTTCTTAAATCTTTTACTATAACAATCAAATGCATGTTGGATTTTTCGTGAGGGCTCCCATTGATTTGCCCAAGTTATGTCAAATATACCATTTTTCGTATTTTCTAAACCTAAACGAAACCCGCCTACACCCGCAAACAATTCTACTACTTTAATTTTATTCATTAGGCGACCTCCTATACTTAATTCAACCTTATTATAACACAAAATACGAACGATCGTTCGATATTTTAAAAGAATATCTTATATTTTAACATACTTTAACTACAATAAATCTTCAACTTGCTTTTTTATGTAGTCATTATTTATCCAAAAACTTTGTTTAGTCATCCACTCATCCGAATAATCATCTGAGTCAGGTCTATTAATCCAGTTAATCTTTTTAGGAAGCTTATCTGCATTACTTCCTCCACGATAGTCTCTGTTATTAGTGTGTGGTCTAACATGGCAAATTAAATCATCACTTTTATCTACAAAATTATTTTTTATTCTCCAACCATCCTTTGTACTTTTGTCCGGTACAGCTTCTAATGTGACACCCTCTTTTAATTTCTTCACTGTATCATCCCACATTCTTTTGACAGGTCCGTTTATGTCTTCTTCAGGCATACTAAAAAATTTTATTCCTTTGAATATGTCTACACCATCTTCATCTTCTTTAACAACAAAAAATAAAAACCTTGTTTCTAACAAAAAGTTTCGCCATTGTGCACTAGGATATCCTTCACTATCTTCCCATTCCTCATTAGCTAGTTCTTCAAATTTAAAAGCTCCAAATGACATACTTTCTTTATTCACATTCTTTTTATTAAAATGAACTGTTTTGACTACTATAGATGATTTTTCAAACTCTTCAACTTCCGGGAATGGTTTACTTTTAGTAGTTTTACCTTTTAGATTTAAAATGGCAGAGGCTATTCTATAATTTAAACCTTTCTCACCTTTATTGATAGAAAAATGTTCGCATAATTTATCGATTGACCAGTTTATATATGGCTGAAATTTTTCAAAGACTATGTCCTCTATTGATTTTTCTTTTATTTCAAATGGGTCTTTGACAATTGAATCTATTTTTTCATCACCTAGAACATATTTGCGTAAAATAGATGTCATATACCCAGACTTCAAAGAAAATGCTCTTTGCTTTGCTTTTATGTCTGAATAAGGCTGATTTCTTAAAGAACTAGCATTCGCACCCTTTGTACATGGCGCTAAATAACTTGTCAAACCTTCACTCAATTCATGTGCCTTTCCTTCATTAATATATTGATTTATTATTTCCCAATCTTGTTTAATTATTTCATAATCAATCGGGTTTTTATGCATTTCATAAAGCACCGCTTCTTTAATAATCCAATTATCACTAGGTGTTCCCTTGATATATTCATAGAAAGCTAATTCTATAGTATTATTCTTAGATAAAAAACTACTAGTTTCAAAATTTTCATTTGCCACTTTCTCATAGTTTATAATATTTAATACTAATCTTTCTTTGGAGCTATACTTTCCGTTTTTCAACTTTTTAAATGGCGTTGCCTTAAGTTCCACCCCAGCTTCTGCCATATCTGGTTTACTATCACTGTCTTTTTTCTTACCAAACCAATTTTCAAATGCATCACCAACTGAACTCTTACTTTGTTTAATCGATTCACCACCATTTAATTCTAATACACTTTTACCAACAGCTTCTTTTGCGCGATTATGTACGGCTTGTTTTGTCAAATAACTTTCCAAAATTATCCCCTCTTAACATTAAATAATTATTTCCGCTATTTAAAATTTCAATAATATAATTATATAGAATTATCCATATTTTTTACACATTTTGAATATCACTCTTACATCTACTCCATGCATTTTCATACACATCTATTATATAATACTTGTGAAAAGTATTGTCTTGGGGCTGTGTTTTTTTACTTTTGGGGCGTATTTCTTTATAATTCATTACATAAATGTAAGGGCTTTAGTTTTCATGTTTTATTAAGTCTAACTGAGATTTTGAAAGGATGTTTAGCAACAATGGATAAAGAATTATGGATAGAAAGAGCTAATGATAGTTTAGTTAAACATTTTTATGAGCAGCAATCTGACATTGAACAGCGAGAAGGTTTTGAAAGTAAATTAACGTTTGGTACTGCGGGTATACGCGGAAAATTCGGTCTTGGTGAAGGTCGACTTAATAAGTTTACTATTGAAAAATTGGCATTAGGTTTAGCGCGTTATTTAAATGCCCAAACAAACAATCCAACAATAGTCATTCATTATGATATTAGACATCTTTCAACTGAATTCGCCCAAATCATTGCTAATGTATTAGCAAACCATCAAATAACAGTTTATTTACCTGATACATATAAAACGACACCGGAATTATCGTTCGCGGTGCGCAATCTTAATACTACTGCTGGCATTATGATTACAGCAAGTCATAATCCGAAAGACTATAATGGCATTAAAGTATATGGTTCTGATGGCGCGCAACTATCGACTGATGCTTCTGAGCTTGCAAGTCGTTATATCGAAGAAGTTGGCGATCCATTACAGATTGATATACCTATTTCAAAACAAAATACATCTTATATCAAGTCTTTTCCGAAATCTGTAACTGATGACTATATGAAACACATTCAAAATATGATTGGCTATATTCCTAAATCTGATTTACAAGTTGTGTTCACTAGTTTGCATGGTACAAGTGTTCCGATTGTACCTGAGTTATTACAATCTTTGAATTTCAATCAATTTAATCTTGTAGAAGCACAATGTAAACCTGATCCGAATTTCAGCTCAGTTCAAAGTGCTAATCCTGAAGATCATCGCGCTTTTGATCAAGCAGTCGAACTTGCAAATAAAAATCATGCAGACTTATTAATATCAACTGACCCTGATGCAGATCGACTTGGTATTGCTGAACGAGATGCACACGGTCATATCACATATTTTAATGGCAACCAAATTGGTGCGCTGTTACTTAATTATCGTATTCAACAAACGTCTCAATTACGTCACCGCTTAATGATTCAATCCATTGTAAGTAGTGAGTTAACAAAGTCATTAGCACGCTATAATAATGTTGAATACAAAGAGGTGCTGACGGGCTTTAAATTTATTGCTCAGGAAATAAGACAACTGGATGATCATCAAAATATGATTTTCGCATTTGAAGAGAGTTACGGTTTTCTATCAGAGCCTTTTGTACGTGATAAAGATGCCGTACAAATTGTGCCACTCATTATAAAATACGCTTCTGAGTTAAAATTATATGGCAAAACATTGAAAGATGAATTAGAACAGATTTATCAAACTGTTGGTAGACATGAGGATACATTATTCTCGCATACGCTAGAAGGATTAGAAGGGAAAAAGAAAATTAATGCAATAATGACCAAATTCCGTTCAAATCCACCGCAAGAGATTCAAGGACTGAAAGTGAAAGCAATTGAAGATTATTTAACTAGCGAGGTTTATCATTTGGATAAAGATACAACGTCACAGATTAATTCTCCTAAATCAAATGTTATTCGTGTCTTATTTGACGAAGGATTTATCGCTTTACGTCCTTCTGGTACTGAACCTAAAATTAAATTATATGTGTCGTTAAAATGTCCGAATTTTGATGATGTAGCTCAAAAAATTAATGCGATGATTTTTAGCTAATTAAAAATTTTATACATCGAAATATTACATTTCATTTTATACTTATCAGCCCTTTTGAAACTAGAATCCTTATGTTTTCGCGTTTTGAAGGGGCTAATTTGTAATAATTTTTCAAAAGTATATTAGAAAATTAATTTTCATGTATTTTTCATATTAAGCGGTAATAATATAATAATTAATACCGCGACCTATTTAATTGTTTTCGCGATGAAAAAGGTTTAGAATTACAAAAATAACTATTTTAAATTTAGTTACAAATATATTTTAGAAAGGATGTGAAATAATGAAAGGCTCTAAACAAATACTTTTGATTATGGGCATTATATCTCTTATTGTTTTATTTATTTTTACACTATTCATCATGGCACAATATGCAA
The DNA here is from genome assembly GCF_017151935.1 of Staphylococcus sp. EG-SA-14. Classification (NCBI taxonomy): domain Bacteria; kingdom Bacillati; phylum Bacillota; class Bacilli; order Caryophanales; family Staphylococcaceae; genus Staphylococcus; species Staphylococcus sp. EG-SA-14. Next base: position 218,594 of record NZ_JACVZM010000001.1, read on the forward strand.
AACATTATGAACAAAAATCCGACAGTTCCAACGCACATACTTTAAACTCATCATCAGCCATAATTGAGCAACATACTATGTCGAATTTAGCGTCTCTAGATTTATACGCTCCTGTTCGTAACATTACTTCTAGTCGTGATATTCATCCCATTTATTTCATGACAAAAGATTAAAACTTCCTTTTTCATAACCCCATTCATTCAACTAATAAATTAAAAATTGATAAAAACGTACTGTTTTTTAGAAACATACATATATAAGATACGCATTCATTACTAAAAGACAGTACATTATATTCTATCAGGAAGGTGCAACAATGACCGTCAACATCGTATTTAGTATCGTATTCTGCATAAGTATGGTTATATTAGGCATTTATGTCGCAATAACTAAAGATTTCACACTAATTTCTTATATAAATCAAACGACCATTGCAGATAAACACAAGAACCAAATTGCATATATATTTACGCTATGTATCAGTTTGAGTGCAGTATTTTTAATGTCTTCAATTCTATGCTTTGAATATGATTTTATTGCATTGTCATTCTTATTTTTAACGATAGCATTATTACTTATCGCATTATTCTACGTTTGCTTTTATAAAATCACAAAATATCCATAAATGTTTGCGATAGTGTGTTGGTTAGATTTATTGATGCGCTGTCATTAAGTAATTGTTTGCGAAAAAAATACAACCTTGTACGAATACAAAGTTGCATTAATATAGAATCATTTATGCTTTTTAATATCACAAATTAAATTGATTAAACTAGCTAAAATAGTCAAAATTGGAATCAAGATTACATATATATCATAACCTCTAGATATTAGTATACATAATATAATTAGCGACCCTATTATAATTGCTAAATTATAAGCCAAACTAATTTTATATTTCATTTCAATTCCCACCTTAATAGCATTGATTAAAATTCTATTATGTTTACATAGACTTCTTAAAAAACTTTAACCCCGATAAGCTAAGCATTGAAATAATTGCACCTCCTGATATAAATATATTACTTAAGCTTAGTAAAGGTATAATTAAACTTATCAGTCCTAAAGATAATGTATCCGCTGCGTAATTCGATGTAGATGAGATACTAAATACTTTCCCCATCAAATGATTTGGCGTTTTTATTTGAATGGCAACTGATCTTGTTAGTCCCTCTATAGATTGTCCAAGTCCCACTAATGTTGCACCTATATACAATATCGCCACACTTGGAAACACATTAATAATCGATAAACCAATTCCCCAAACTAAAACACCAATACTAAATTTAAAGATTAATCGTTTTTCTGACAGTAAACCCATAATCAATGACATTAATAAAGACGCTATACCTAAACATGATGTAGCTAGTCCATATACACCAACGCCCTCTTTTAATATATTGGAAATAAACAATGGTAATGCAACACGCCAAAGGCCAGTATTAATCAATATGCAGGTAAATTGAATGATTATAATAAATGAAATTTCTTTAGATTTTTTCAAGAATTCCCAAGTTTCAGAAAAATCTTCTTTTGAGTGTCTATCAATCATGTTGTTATTTGTATATTTTAAAAGTGCATTAAAAATAAATCCTAAAAATAGCAATATACTGCAAATAAAAAAGACGCCAACATTACCAACTAGTATTACAATGACACCAATTAAAGCAGGTAAAATAATATTTGAGCCTCTTTGCAAACTATCGATTAACGCATTACTTGTTGCTAAATGCTCCTCATCAATAATTTCAGGAAGAATTGCCCTAAACGCAGGATCCGTATAGCAGTTAATAATGGTGATAGCTGTAGATATGGTTAGAAGCGTCAGATAATTTAAATTTGATGTTATTGCAAGTAAAGGAATAATTATTATAATCAAACTTAGTATAAGATCAGATAGATAAAGTATTTTCTTTTTATTATGTTTATCAGAATATGCGCCACCGAAAATACCAAATATAATAAATGGTAGTGTTTGACTCATAACCATCATTGATAATTTTAAAGATGATTGGTTTGTCAATTCAACAGTAAACCAAATTATTTGTAACGAAAACAGCACAAAGCAACTCCGACGTAAGAAATTACCAATCAATAAATATGTAAAGTTTCTATTTTTCAAAACTTCTAAGTACAACATATTTATCACCTCTCATAAAAATAATTGAATGCATCCACCAGCTTTTTTAGACCTTCTTCTAAACTCTCTTTATCCAAAGCGCAATTAATTCTAATATAATTTAGTCAGTTAAATATCAATTATTTCGAAATTTACATACTACTTGAAACACCATACATAACCCCCAAAATGACTACTCAGAGGTTATATTCTACTAATTATGATTATATTAAATATGAAAATATTATCAAAAAATCAAATTTATAACAAAAATACACCCCTTAAAGTTAGGTCTTTCAATCCAACTTTTGGGGTGTATATCATTTTCATCATATTCTAGGTTGTTTTTAACAAACTAAATATAGTGAATGCAAATCAAGTATTATTTAAATAATGAATTATTTTAATTTTTTCTTCTACGTGCCAATAACATTAATCCAGCAATTCCAATTATACTACTAAAGATCAATCCTTTTTGTGTGCTTTCTGCACCTGTTTTTGGTAATTCTGCTCGTTTTTTCTCTTGATTAGCTACTGATTTTTTAGCAATTTTAGATTTTTTAACTTTATCATTTTTATCCATTGAATGAACTGGTTCATTTGGTTTTGCTCTGTCTTTCGATAATCCTGGATTGTCAGGATTTACTGGGCCACTTGGATGAGTTGGTCTGCTCGGCTTCTCTGGGTTTTCAGGTCCTTTTGGATCTTTTGGTTTCTCGCCACCAAACTCTACAATCTTATCTACTGGTTGTTTTGTGATCTCTTCTGTTGGTTGACCCTCACCAACTTTTTCACCTGTTAATGGGTTCACTGTGATTGGTGTTGTGATTGTCTTACTTCCTGGTTGTCCTTCTTGTTTCACTCGCTCTTCACCAGGTTGTAACTTCGGATTAAATTCACGTTTTGTCTCGAACGGTATCTCTACTGTTTTTGTTTCTGTTTTATTAACTAGATTAGGCGTTAGTTTAAATGTTGAGTTATTTAAATCTGTTCTCATCCAACCATTTGCATATACACCTTGAGATGTTCCCTGTCTTTGACTAGAAGTAATTAAAAAGTTATATGCTTCAGATTTATCCAATCCCAAATCTGATATATTAGCTTCCCAAATTTTACCAGCATATTCGGCTCTCATTATCCCCGATTTTTCATTGTACGCTAATTTTAAATTATTAAGTAATTGACCATGGAATTTTCCATCTGTTGTATCAATAGAATTATCTGCATATTGGAATGAATTATCCGCTTTACCTCTTGTTGGTATGTTTGTTCCAACCTTTGCTGTAGTTCCATCAGCACCTGTTTTTACAAACGTACCATACCCTTTAAATCCTTGTCCTGCCTGTTTCTCTTCTTTATCCATGGGATCTTTAAAATTATACCCTGTATCAATTTTAAATCCTGCTGAATTTTCCATTCCTTTGGGACCTAATATACCTCCCTTTTGTAAATATTCGTTACCGTCACCTTTACTAAATAAGAACCCCCATCCATCAGCGCCAGTTGTTACCGATTGATGATTATTAGCTACTCTAATGTTAAACTCAAAGTCATTTTTAAAAGAAACTTTATTCTTTAATTGTAATGCTCCTGTCAATTCGTTTTTTCCAATACTTTTATTATTGAAACGAGTGACTTCAGATACCTTTAGATCCTCTGGATTGCTTTGTATATCAACACTTCCGTAACCTTCAAAATGTTCTTTACCTTGAATTGTAATTGGGGTAGATTCAACTACATTTTTAGAATCTCTTGTAATATCAAAAGAGCCTTCATCAACAGAACGAGCTTTTCTAACCTTAGGTGTCTCTGCGTTATGAGTGACTGACGATTTCGGCTGAACTTCAGCAACATCAGCTACTTCTTTTGGTGTATCCTCCTTTTTTGATATATCTTCAGCTTTTACTGATGGTTCATGTTCGATTGTGTCTTTGTTTGAAGTTACTTCAGATTTAGCTTCTACACCCTGTGGTGCAGTGTCTTTGTTTGTTACTTCTTCAATCTTCACTTCTTTTGATTGGACATTATCTTTTAATGTAGTTGGATTCTCAATATTGTTTTCAGCTGCTTCTGCCTCTTGTTGAGTTCCCAAATACATTAGTGAGCCAATTAAAATAGATGCTGTTCCAACTGTAAATTTTCTTATTGAATATTTATTCAATTTATTTGATAGAAAATCTACTCTTTTATTTACCGGTCCTTTCTTATCTCTCATTTGCATACTCCTTTTTCCATATTTTCCACTTTACTTACAGTGAATTTACATGTAATTTTACAAATACAATAGGAGTTGCACAATGGAATATAACACTTATCTTTATAAAATTATTTTATATATTGAAACGCTTAAAACAATCTACAAATAAAATTATTATTTTTAGTTTTCAATGAATAATTCATTCTTATCTGTTGGAAAAACCCATCAACTCAATAGCATTGAATTTCTAAAATAAAAAATACCTTAACGCATTTAAAAATACATTTAACTGCACCAAGATATTAAAATCTCGAAACATACTTTATGTTTCATTAATATTTATTTCACTCAAAAGATTTTTAATATAATTGTGTTGTTTTACAGAAACAACAATGATTACATTTCTACTATCATGTGGGTCTCTACATTTATTCAAGTAACCCTTTTTTGATAATTCTTTTACGCTTTTAACAATTCTAGATTGGTCTATACCGATATAACTTATAATGTCTCTCATAAAATATTTACCTTCATCATTTTTAAATACATCTAAATATGCTAATACTAAATAATTATCTAATGTAAGACAAAAATATTTTTTTAAATATTTACGCAGCTCATATGTAGTTAATACTCTTTTCATTAATTTAATATTGCTCTTGCTTTTCAAATCATTCATCAAGTCTTCATCCCTTACTTTTAATTGTCACGTCAAATAATATTTGTCTTTAACTAGTAATAACTCCAAATATATTTAGTTTGTGGTGCTAGCTATAAACACAAATGAATCATAACACTATATTTTGATTTTGTTCAATTGTTTTTGTTTTTGGATAATAAATGAATTTGTCATTTGTTATTCCGTGATTTTTAGTTATTTATATTTTATATATATTATATATAAAAATATTTAGGTTAACATGTCTTCAAAAGAGATTGCTTTTATATTACTTTAAATAATATAAAGTATTGGGACATCAGAAAATAGTAGGAGAATGTAAGGTGGACTATCAAACTTTCGAAAAGGTCAATAAATTCATAAATGTAGAAGCGTACATATTTTTTCTCACTCAAGAGTTAAAGCAACAATATAAATTATCATTAAAAGAATTGTTGATATTAGCATATTTTTATTACAAAAATGAACACAGTATTTCACTAAAAGAAATCATTGGTGACATACTTTACAAACAATCTGATGTTGTTAAGAACATTAAGTCACTATCTAAAAAAGGATTTATAAATAAGTCTAGAAACGAAGCAGATGAACGCCGTATTTTTGTTTCAGTTACTCCAATACAACGTAAAAAGATTGCTTGTGTTATTAATGAGTTAGATAAAATAATTAAAGGATTTAATAAGGAAAGAGACTACATAAAATATCAATGGGCTCCAAAATATAGCAAAGAATTTTTTATACTTTTTATGAACATTATGTACTCAAAAGATTTTTTAAAATATCGATTTAATTTAACATTTCTTGATTTATCTATCTTATATGTAATATCATCTCGAAAAAATGAGATACTAAATTTAAAAGATTTGTTTGAAAGTATTAGATTTATGTATCCTCAAATTGTTAGGTCAGTTAATAGATTAAATAATAAAGGTATGCTAATCAAAGAACGATCCCTTGCAGATGAAAGGATTGTGTTAATCAAAATAAATAAAATACAATATAACACTATTAAAAGCATATTCACAGATACTTCCAAGATTCTCAAACCAAGAAAATTTTTCTTTTAAATTTAAACAGATTTACCTCTTGATAAAATAAATAAGCAATCATAATACTTCTCAATTTAGTATAAATAAAAATACATAATTAACTTTCTTTTGTTTTTATATTATTTCAATACCCTACTATATATCACAACACATAAATTAAGCATGACACTCATTCAATTTAGTTCACAATTTCGTGTTCCAATTTTATTGAGTATCATGCTTTTTAATGTTATAACCCTAATTCTTTAATAAATCGTGTTAATTCTTCTCGCATACTGTCATCTTTCAATGCATATTCTATCGTTGTTTTAACGAAGCCTAATTTTTCTCCAACGTCATAACGTTCGCCTTCGAAGTCATATGCATACACTTGGTTATCATTATTCATACGTTCAATCGCATCTGTTAACTGAATTTCGTTACCTGCGCCTTCTTTTTGCGTTTTTAAATAATCGAAAATTTCAGGCGTTAATACATAACGTCCCATAATAGCTAGGTTTGATGGTGCCGTACCTTGTGCTGGCTTTTCCACAAACTTTTTCACTTCATACTGACGTCCGTTTTTAGTTAATGGATCAATAATTCCATAACGATGAGTATCTGCTTCTGGAACTTCTTGGACGCCTATAACTGAGTGCCCAGTTTCTTCATAAACGTCAATCAACTGTTTCACTGCTGGTACTTCAGATTCAACAATATCGTCACCTAATAACACCGCAAATGGTTCATTGCCGATAAATTGACGCGCAGAACTAATCGCATGCCCCAAACCCTTTTGTTCTTTCTGTCTTACATAAAAAATATTCGCAAGTTCCGTTGAATACTGAACTTTTTCTAGTAATTCAGATTTACCTTTTTCTTTTAACACCATTTCTAATTCTTTTTGACTATCAAAATGATCTTCAATCGCGCGTTTGTGGCGACCTGTCACTATAATAATATCTTCAATTCCAGCTCTTGCAGCTTCTTCAACGATATATTGTATTGTGGGTTTATCTAAGATAGGAAGCATTTCCTTTGGCATCGCTTTAGTTGCTGGTAAAAATCTAGTCCCTAAACCAGCAGCGGGAATGATTGCCTTTTTTATTTTTTTCAAAGTTAATGTGCTCCTTTTCCTAAGTATTAAATCTATGTATCAACGTCATTTTAACACTAATTAGAACGCCTTCATAGTGTCATTGAGTATGTAATTATTTCTTGGGAAATTTGATTTAATTTTAAAAAACAGGCTTACTTCATATAATTTATGAAATAAACCTGCCAATTTTGGATTGATTATGCTTTGTGATTCTTTTTATTTCTACGTAATAACGCTAATCCTAAAATGCTAAATAATCCGCCGAACAACATACCTTTGTTTGTTGATTCTTCTCCACCTGTTTCAGGTAGTTCAGATTTCTTAGATTGTGCTTTTTTAGTTGGTGCCACTGCTTTAACCTTTTCATTGATTTCAATAACAGGTGTTACTACCTTACCTTGTTCCACTGGTTTAGAAGGCTTTTTAGGTTCTTCTTTTGCGGGTGGTACTGGTTTACCTGGCTCAGATGGTATTTCTGGCGTTGGTGGCGTTGGTACTTCCGGTTCACTTGGTACTTCTGGTGTCGGTGGCGTTGGTGTTTCCGGCTCACTCGGCACTTCCGGCGTCGGTGGTGTTGGTGTTTCCGGCTCGCTTGGTACTTCTGGTGTCGGTGGCGTTGGTGGCACGATTGGAGGTGTTGTATCTTCTTCAATCGTTTGTTGACCTTCATTATGACCACTTACTTGTGGAAGTGTATCTTCTTCAAAGTCAACACTACTGTGTCCACCGAATTGATAATTAGGTTTATCTTTGTTTGTATCTTCTTCAATAATTTCAGTGTGCTTATTGAATCCATGAATATGTGGCACACTATCGAAGTCGATATCAATGATATTACCACCTTGTTCATACTTAGGTTTGTCTTCTTCTGTGTCTTCCTCGAATGACTGGTCACCATTATTTTGACCTTGGATTTGAGGTACACTATCGAAATCGATATCTACGATATTGCCACCTTGTTCATATTTCGGTTTATCTTCTTCTGTGTCTTCCTCGAATGACTGATTACCGCTATTTTGGCCACCTTCGTAACCTAATTCACTCTTAATATCAACATGGCTATTTTCTTCGATTTCTTCAATCACGCCATAATTACCGTGACCATTTTCAGTTCCTAAACCAGAATGAGAAATATGCTGGTAATTTTCAGTAATCTCTTCGATTGGACCTTGAGCTTGACCATGTTCTTCAGGTAATTCATCCACTAGTTCGATAAGATTACTTTCAGTTGTATATTCTTTCGTATCTTCAACTGTTGTATGATCGCTCACTGCGCCAGTTACAATACCTTTTGTAGAATCTTCGTCAAATTCAACTAGGTTAGACTCAGTAGTAACCTGACCACCACCTGGGTTTGTATCCTCTTCATATTCAACAACATCAGCGTGATGTTTTGAATTTTCATGTGTAGATTCTTCAAAATCCACATGAATAGAATCTTCTTCAGTTTCAATAATACCTTCTGCATGACCTTCTGCACCTTCAACAGCTGTATGATATTCAAAATCAATTGGCTTAGAATCGTTACTTTCTTCGATTGTACCAGTCAATTCATGCTTCTCCACTGGCTGCTCTGATTTAAATTCAAGTTCGATAGGAGTACTATGTTCTATAATAGGTTCCTTTGGTTTATCTTTACCGTCGCCTTGAGCGTTATTAGAGTAAAATGCAACGCCGTTGTTCCAAGTTAATTGAACTGGGTAATATGGGTAGTAAGGATAGTATGGGTAATTTTTATGATAACCTGAAAGATGTGTTCGGAAATTTAGATCCTTAGCATTTTGATTATATTCACCTTCATATTTAATTACATAGTTTTTTGTATTGTCTAAATCATTAAAGTTCAAAGAATACCCGCCATCTCCTGTGTAACTTAAATTTACTTTGTTAGTCACATCTTCAAATTTGTTGGCATCATCAAGCTTTGCATAAACACTTTCAGCTAATTCATCTGAACCAATGTGTTTATATACTTTGACTGTTGGATTATTAGCATTTTGTTTATATCCAGATGTTACTTGACCAGTAACGGTCACAGAAGTTAACGACTGGTTGTTAGGCTTCACATATGCAAAATGGCTAAATTTACCCTCTTCTTTATTCAAAGTATCAATTCGACCATTAACAGTAACACCCATTCTATCTTTAACGCCGTCTAAATATTTGATATCAAATTCTTTTGAGACTTTATTTTGACCTAGTGTTACTTCAACTTTTTGACTCCCTTGCTTTGTCACTGTTGTTGGGTCAATGAATAGGTTTAAGTTTAATTCAGCAGTTAAATCATTTTTGTTATTTATATAATCAGTAAATGTATAACGAATTTTACGTTCGTCTATAACTTGACCATTTGCCATAACTTTATCTTCTGTTGAACTTTTTATCTCCGGAACTTTACGTAGAGTTGAGATACCATGAGTTTCAACATTATCACTTAACGTGAAATCAAAATAATCTCCTGCCTTAATTCCTTCTCCAAATTTCCATTTGTATTTTAAAGTTACTCTTTGAGCATTATGCGGATTAACAATATTCGAATCTTTATTATGTCCTTCTAAAGAGCTTTCAGTAACTTTCACTTTACTTGTTACATCTATACCTGTCCCTTTAGCTTCTTCCACTACTTCTTTCTCTGGAACTACGGCACCGTCAGCTGATCTTTTCATTCTTGGTTTAATTTCTGAGACGTTACTTGGTTGAGCTGTGTCAACTTGAGTTCCTGTAGTTTCCTTATCAGCAACTTTTTCCGATGGTAAATCAACTCGCGAAGTTTCTACTTTTGGTGCTTGCACAGTTTTCGGTGCTTCTTCTGTTGTTACTTGTGTTGATTGTGATGGTTGCTCAGTTGATGTCGCGCTGTATGAATGTGTTTCATCTATTGTATTAACGTTATTTGTAGTTGTTTGTGTTTCGCTTGCTTTACTTTCAGTAGCTGAACTCCCACTTTCCTCTACTGTAGTATTGTTTTGTTCCGATGCTGCAGCTTCTTTTTCTTGTCCCATTCCAACAACGATCATTGTTCCTAAGAATACTGAGGCCGCTCCCAATTTGTGTTTTCTTATGCCGTATCTAAGATTGCTTTTCACTATAATATTCTCCCTTAAATGCAAAATTCATTTATTTTTAAAACTCAATAAATGCAATTCTATATTGTTCGGTTTTTAAAAGCAATGAAAAAAAGCGAGTTAATAAAAAGTTAAGATTGTTGTTAACTTTATGTATAATGAGTTTTTTATTATTTGGAGCTCACATATATATTGCACACGAAGCTCTTGAATCCCTTGATATAACAGTCTTGTATTTTTTATACTTACTTTTTAAATTAAATTCAAATTCATCTAATTTAAAGCAATATACTAAAACATACATAATAATCGCCTGTACAATGCATCATTAACAAGTCACTGAAATGCCTTTCATTGTATTAATAACGTCATTATAATTTTATATCGTTCGGTTTTTGTTTGATTTTAATGATTATTTATACAGAAACAGCCGTATTTCAAGACGACATTTTAAATTTAACTAAATTTGCATCTAGTTAATAATTGCATTTATCAAATTTGCCTTATTGATTCAATCTAATTTGTACTAACAAACTAGTTTTAAATTCTAAATTTATCTCTCAGTTCGTTATCAATCATCAGACATAAACCAATGAAACAATCAGAAAACACTCTAATTTTCTATTAGAAATTTGATTTAATATAAAAAAACAGGCTTACTTCATATAATTTATGAAATAAACCTGTCAATTTTGGATTGATTATGCTTTGTGATTCTTTTTATTTCTGCGTAATAATGCTAAACCTAGAATGCTGAATAATCCGCCGAACAACATACCTTTGTTTGTTGATTCTTCTCCACCTGTTTCAGGTAGTTCAGATTTCTTAGATTGTGGTTTTTTAGTTGGTGCCACTGCTTTAACCTTTTCATTGATTTCAATAACAGGTGTTACTACTTTACCTTGTTCCACTGGTTTAGAAGGCTTTTTAGGTTCTTCTTTGGCAGGTGGTACTGGTTTACCAGGTTCAGCTGGTACCTCTGGTGTTGGCGGTGTTGGTGTTTCTGGCTCACTCGGCACTTCTGGTGTCGGTGGTGTTGGTGTTTCCGGCTCACTTGGTACCTCTGGTGTTGGCGGTGTTGGTGTTTCCGGCTCACTCGGTACTTCCGGAGTCGGTGGTGTTGGCGGCGTTGTATCTTCTTCAATCGTTTGTTGACCTTCATTTTGGCCGCTTACTTTTGGAAGTGTATCTTCTTCAAAGTCAACGCTGTTGTGTCCACCGAATTGATAATTTGGTTTATCTTTATTTGTATCTTCCTCAATAATTTCAGTGTGCTTATTGAATCCGTGAATATGTGGCACACTGTCGAAGTCGATATCAATGATGTTACCGCCATGTTCATACTTAGGTTTGTCTTTTTCTGTATCTTCCTCGAATGACTGATTACCATTATTTTGACCATGAATTTGAGGTACACTGTCGAAATCGATATCTACGATATTACCACCTTGTTCATATTTCGGTTTGTCTTCTTCTGTGTCTTCCTCGAATGACTGGTTACCGCTATTTTGGCCACCTTCATAACCTAATTCACTCTTAATATCAACGTGGCTATTTTCTTCGATTTCTTCAATCACGCCATAATTACCGTGACCATTTTCAGTTCCTAAACCAGAATGAGAAATATGATGATTGTTTTCAGTGATTTCCTCGATTGGTCCTTGTGCTTGACCATGTTCTTCTGGTAATTCATCCACTAATTCGATAAGATTACTTTCAGTTGTATATTCTTTCGTATCTTCAACTGTTGTATGGTCGCTTACTGCACCAGTTACAATGCCTTTTGTAGAATCTTCGTCAAATTCAACTAGGTTAGACTCAGTAGTAACCTGACCACCACCTGGGTTTGTATCCTCTTCATATTCAACAACATCAGCGTGATGTTTTGAATTTTCATGTGTAGATTCTTCAAAGTCAATTGGATTTGATTCCTCAGAGGACTCAGTGTATCCTCCAACGTGACCCGCTTCGCTATCCACAGCAGTATGGTAATCGATATCAATAGCTGATGAATCCGTTTCTTCTATTGTTTCAATGTATCCATCAACATAACCACCTTCACCATCTATAGCTGTGTGGTAATCAATGTCAAGAGTTGAAGAATCATATTCTTCTTCAACAGTAGTTACTAAATTCTTATCATATTGGCCTGTAAGAGTTTCTTTAATTGTATCTTCTTTATATTCAAATTTATTATTTTGAATAATCGGACCATTTTTCCCATTACCGTTCGCTTTATTGCTGTATAAAACTAAACCATTATCCCAAGTTAATGTATATCCTCTATCATAATAATATTTATAAAGTTGCTCTGGATGTCCTACCATTTGTGTTCTAAAATCCACTTCATCAGTACCATTTAAATACTCTCCATCATAATGAACAACATACGTTTTATCTAGATTTTCTAAATTCAATGAATAGCTTCCATTAGTTTGTACATTCAAATTCCCATTCATACTACTTGTGACTTCTTTAAATTTAGAAGTATCTGTCGTGTTTGCATATACACTTTTCGCTATGTCTTCATTATTACCCAAGTATTCAAATACCCTAACTTTTGGTTGATTTCCATTTTGATTACTACCTTTCATTAAAGTTCCAGTAACAGTCACACTTGTTGTTTTACCATTATTAGGTTTAATAAATGCAACATGCGTAAATCTATTATTCGCTTTATTAAATGTTTCAATCGATCCATTTAAATTGGCATAATAATTCCCAATACCATCTTTATATTTAACATCTAATTCCTTTGAAGTTTGTTCTCCATTTAGTGTTGAAGTTATAGTTTGATTTCCATTAGTTTGTACAGTTTTAGGATCAATAAATAAATTAATTTCTAGTTCAGCCGTTACATCAACCTTATCTTCAATATCATTTGTAAATGTATACCTAATCTTTCCGCCCTCTAAAATTTTACCCGTCGCCATAACAACCGAGCCATTTTTAATTTCTGGTACTTTTCTAGCAGTTGATACGCCATGCGTATTTACATTATTTGATAAAGTAAAGTCAAAATAATCCCCTTTGTGTAAACCCTTTTCGAATTTCAATTTATATTTTAGCACTGCTCTTTGTCCTGCATGAGGTTCTACTTTATTTGTATTGTTATGACCCTCGATAGAGCTTTCAGTAACTGTAACTTTACTTGTCACATCTGTACCCATTTCCACTTTCGCGTCACTAGCTTCCTTAGATTCAACTACATCTGCTGATCTTGTCACACGTGGCTTACTTTCTGATGCCGTTCTTGGCTGTGCCACTTCAACTTGTGTTTCTGTCCCTTGATTTTGTGTAACCTTTTTAGGTGTTAAATCTACTTGTCTTTGATTTCCGCTATTGTCTTGAGGTTGTGTCGTTTCCTTAACTTGAGGTTTCTCTTCTTCTTTAACTGTTTCTACATTTGCTGGTTGTGCAGTTTGTGGTTCTTGTACTGCATTTGGTGCTTCTTCAGTTGTTACTTGTGTTGCGTTTGACGGTTGTTCTGTTACTGTTGCGTTATATGATTGAGTTTCTTCTATAGTATTAACGTTAGTTGCAGTTGTTTGAGTTTCGCTTACTTTATTATCAGTAGCTGAATTCCCATTTTCTTCTACTGTTGTCTTTTGTTCTGATGCTGCAGCTTCTTTATCTTGTCCCATCCCAACAACGATCATTGTTCCTAAGAATACTGATGCTGCTCCCAATTTATGTTTTCTAATGCCGTACCTAAGATTGTTTTTCACTATAATATCTCCCTTTAAATGCAAAATTCATTAATTTTTTAAACTTAATAAATGCAAGTCTATATTGTTCGGTTTTTAAAAGCAATACAAAAAAGCGAGTTAATGAAAAGTTAAGATTGTCATTAATTTTATGTTAATTGATAATTTTATTATTTGAAATATACCTATAAATTGTATTCAAGTCATCAGAAACCCTTGTCACACAAGGCTTGTATTTTTTATACTTATTTTTTAAATTAAATTCATCATTATCTAATTTAAAACAATATACTAAACGTTTCATAATTATCGCCTGTACAATACGCACAAAAACATGTCTTGAAACGCCTTTCATTACTCTAAAATACCCAATATACTTTTTATATCGTTCGGATTCTGAGTATTTCAGACGATTTTCTGCATAAAAATAAACGTGTTTCAAGGCAATATATTGCAATTACCTAAAAACACGTTTACTTAATATTTAGTTAAACAAATAAGCTAATGAATAAAATGAAGATGATACCTGAAACGGAAATAATCGTTTCTAATAATGACCATGTTAAGAATGTTTCTTTTACAGTTAAACCAAAATATTCTTTAAACATCCAAAATCCTGCGTCATTTACATGAGACAAAATCACACTACCTGCACCTATCGCAAGTACAACTAATGCAACATTTACATCTGATGATTGTAATAATGGTAAGACAATACCTGTAGTTGAAATCGCAGCTACTGTAGCCGAACCTAATGCGATACGTAGCACAGCTGCAACAATCCATGCTAGTAAAATTGGAGACATCTCTGTACCTTCAAACATTTTAGCAATTGTATTTCCGACACCGCCGTCAATTAATACTTGTTTAAATGTACCGCCACCGCCAATAATCAATAACATCATTCCGATTGGATAAATCGCATTCGTCACTGATTCCATAATATGATTCATCTTACGCTTTCTCATTAATCCCATCGTAACGATTGCAAATAATACTGCTATTAGCATGGCTGTCCCTGCTGTTCCTATCATATAAATGATAGATTCAAATAGATTTGTAGGTTTGTCGTGCCCAGTTACAAGTTGCGTTATCGTAGACACTAACATTAATATGACTGGTAATGTTGCAGTTAATAAACTCATACCAAATCCTGGCATCTCTTGATCCGTAAATTCTTTTTGTGCACCTAACGCTGAAATATCGCCTTCTCGTGTATACGCAGACGGAATCATTTTTTGTGCAACTTTGTTAAATATAGGTCCTGCAATGAGTGTAACTGGAATGGCAATAATCATACCGTACAGTAATACATCTCCAACATTTGCCTTTAATTCTTTTGCGATGACTACCGGTCCTGGATGTGGTGGTAAAAAGCCATGTGTCACAGATAAAGCTGTTACCATAGGTAGTCCTAGTTTTAACACTGAAACATTTGCGCGTTTTGCTACTGTAAATACTAATGGAATCAGTAAGACTAAATCTACTTCAAAGAACAATGCAATACCGACGATAAATGCTGCAACAAGCATTGCCCATTGTACATGTTTTTGACCAAATTTTTGAATCAACGTGTCTGCAATTCGAGTTGCACCACCACCATCAGCAAGTAATTTCCCAAGTATGGCACCTAAACCGAATATTAGTGCAATGTGGCCGAGCGTACTGCCCATCCCTTTCTCAATCGTCTCCATAATTTTAGTCAATGGTATACCTAGCATTAACGCTGTAATCATCGATGTGATAATTAATGAAATAAATGTATTTAATTTAAACCCAATGATTAATACTAATAAAATAACGATACCTAAAACAACACTGATTAACGGCCATATTTCGTTAAACATGACATTCCCCTCTTTCTCTTTTCAATAGAATGTAACACCGTCGTCGCGCACGTATTCCAGATAATATATAGTAGTCATGGCACAACAACTTTATCTAAGTTGCTTGAGTGACGTATTTATTGTGTTTTATTTTCAGCCATATGTTGGCGTTGAAAATCTGCAATTTGTTCATAATTCTCTGTTAAAGAACGACTTAAATTGATAAAAATGGATACGAGCTCTTGGTAAACAGCGACATTTTCTTCAAACGGCGTATGATTATTTGTAGCACCGACCATCGATGAAACGATTGAAAAATCTTCAATGTCACCTACAGCTTTAAGTCCAAGCACGCAGGCACCTAAGCATGAACTTTCATAACTTTCAGGAACCACTAACTCTGTGTCAAATATATCTGACATCATTTGACGCCATACTTCACTTTTCGCAAAACCACCTGTTGCTTTTATCATCTTAGGCGTTTCATTCATTACTTCAATGAGTGCAAGGTAGACGGTATACAAATTGTAAAGAACACCTTCTAATGCAGCGCGAATCATATGTTCTTTTTTATGAGATAAAGTTAAACCGAAGAATGAACCTCTTGCATTTGCGTTCCAAAGCGGCGCACGTTCTCCAGCTAAATAGGGATGGAATATTAAACCATCTGCACCTGGTTTAACACGCTTTGCAATTTGAGTTAAGACATCATAAGGATCAACACCGAGACGTTTCGCAGTTTCGACTTCACTCGCTAGCAACTCGTCGCGCAACCATCTCAATACGACACCACCATTATTTACAGGACCTCCGATGACGTAGTGGTCCTCTGTTAAGACATAACAAAATATTCTACCTTTGTAATCAGTACGCGGTTTATCTATCACAGTACGAATCGCCCCAGATGTACCGATTGTGACAGCAACTTCTCCTTTACCAACGCTATTGACACCCAAATTAGAAAGGACCCCATCACTCGCACCAATAACAAACGGTGTATCTTCATTAAGCCCCATTAATGTTGCATAACGTTCTTTCATGCCTTTCATTACGTACGTTGTTGGCACTAATTCCGGCAACATTTCCTTGGAAATACCAAGCAATTCTAATGCCCCAACATCCCAATCTAATGTTTCTAAATTAAACATCCCTGTTGCGGAAGCCATTGAATAATCAATGATATATGTATCAAATAAATGATAGAAAATGTATGTTTTAATATCTGCAAACTTAGCAGTACGTTGAAATACATCTTGCCATTCATGTTTCATCCAAAAAATTTTCACTAAAGGCGACATAGGATGAATAGGCGTACCTGTTCGCTGATAAATCGCATTGCCATCATGCACTTCATTTATTACTGTTGCATATTTTGCAGCGCGGTTATCTGCCCAAGTAATATTATTTGTTAATCTTTGATGTTTCTGATCCATCGCAATCAAGCTATGCATTTGCGCACTAAATGACACAAATTTAATATCATCTTTATTAACTTTGGATTCTCTCATAACATATTTAATAGTCATTAATACCGCATCAAATAATTCATCTGGGTTTTCTTCTGAGACATCAACGTTTGGTGTGTGTAAATCATAGCCGATTTGATGTTTCATGATGAATGTTCCATTTTCATCATATAAGACTGACTTGGTACTCGTCGTTCCAATGTCGACACCAATCATATATTTCATGACAAATCCTTCTTTCTTTCATTTTAATTCAACCAAAATCCTTCAATATCTTTACCAACATCGTCGAAATTTAAGTGAAACGCTTCTTTCAAAATTTGACTGTCGTATTGTTCCACTGCATCAATAAACACTTGATGATTATGATGTATGCGTTCAAAATCTTGCGGGTTCTGTTGCATACGTTGTCGCATGGATGTTAAAACGAGTGCCATCATTACTGGTTTTAAATGACTCCAAAATGAGTTTAAATATTGATGATTAGATGCTTTGATTAATGTTTCATGAAATTCAAAGTCATGCTTCGTAAATGATTCTGCATCCTCAAATTTTACTGCCACTTTCATCATTTCAAGTTGTTTCTTCATTTCTTTTACGATAGGTAGTCGCTCTTGATTTTTAACTCTTGAAAATGCAAAAGACTCTAGCATCAGTCGCAAATCGTACATTTCTTTCTTTTCTTGTTCCCCAAACGGCAACACATGTGCACCCATTCTTTCTAATTGGATGAGTTGATTTTGTTGCAATAATTTAAATGCATCTCGAATTGGCGAACGACTCACATTAAATTGCTTTGCCATTTGATTTTCAGTGAGTAACGTACCTTCAGCTATGTGACCATTCACAATACCTAAGCGTAATTCTGCCGCGATACCTTCTCCAGTTGTCATACCTTCCAACCATTTCTCTGGATATCCATACATCATCAAAGCCACTCCTTCATTACACGACATACTTGTATACAAGTATGTTAATATAGTTCTTAATCGTTTGCAAGCGCTTTCTTTACGCGTACTAAAATAGTGACCATCCCTTTTCAATGTAAATTTAAAGGGAATGGTCACTATCACACGAATGATTTAATTGTTATGTTGTATGTGGGATATTTCTAATTGTTCTGTACTCATATGCGCTTTAGGTACTTCAATGCAATAATGCGTTTCATGACAGTTTGGACATTCGAATCGACGTGTTGTAGCAGTATGTTTCGCTTTGATAACTTGCCATAAAGATGGTGAGAATATATGCTGGCAGTTAGGACATAAATAGGCAACCTTTTGTTGGTAATAAAAAGTAACACCAATGCCGTATCCAATCATAAACGGCAACGCAATTAGAAACGGCCATTTATTTTTCATCAAAATTGCACTTATAATGCTAGAATATTGAATTATTCCTATAATACCCGCACTAATCCAAATGTTACGACGAATACTTTTCATTTCAGCTGATTTACTCATGACATGCTCTATGTCTTTTAAATGTGTGATTGGAGACGTCGACGCTTTATTTACGTAATATTGAACATTTTTAATTTTGTTTAATACCGCTTGTTGCTGTTTGACTTGTTGATTAATTTCTTGTTGTTTCATAGTTAGTAAAGTATTGAGTGTCTTCAAAGTACCTTCACCTTTTAGCAACATATCTATATCGCTTAACGCACAACCTAAATCTTTAAGCAATAAGATTAACTCTAATGTTTGTCGCTGGTGTTCTGTATACACACGACGCTTTCCTTCTGTAAATCCTTGTGGTTTCAAAATACCTTTGCGATCATAATATTGAATCGTTCGCGTTGTCACATTGCATAATTTCGCGAGTTCTCCAGTCGAATAGTTAGACATAGATTCCACCTCCTACAATCACCATAGTTGATGACCCGACGTCACGAGCAAGTACTTTTTCTACATTTTAAAGAAATTTATTATACTAGGCGTCTTATTTTTGTGATTTCGTACCATGTTGATTTACAAAATCACTCAAATTAAGCAACACTACTACTAAACGTCTACTCTGTTATTTCAGAATGAATTTGTTGTAATTTATCTTCAACTTCAGTAATCTCTGTCGCACATTCTTTCAGTAAATCTCGATACTTTTCCGTCTCTGCATTGTTTTTATAACGTATTTTATGTTCTAAACTTGCCCACATATCCATACCTATCGTTCTAATTTGAATTTCAACAGGCAATACCTCAACGCGTTCTGCTAAAAAGACTGGAATGGATACAACGATATGTAAACTGCGGTAACCATTTTCTTTAGGGTGCTGAATATAATCTTTACGTTTTATCAATTGTACGTCTTCTTGTTTAAGCAACATCTCTTCAATCAAATAAATATCATCTAAGTAATTACATACTACGCGAATTCCGGCAATATCCAGTATATGTTCTTTGGCAGTTTCTGCGCTAATCTGTAATCCTTTACGATTAAGCTTTTCTATTAAACTGCGCATTTCTTTCACACGTCGCTCCATATGATGTATAGGGTTGTGTTTATAAATGTGATTGAAATTATCGTCTAAAATACTCAGTTTAGTGCTTATTTCCTTTAGTGCTGACGAATAAATATGATCTAACTCTACGAAACCTAATAACGTATCAAATGCTTCATCACCATTTTCAAATTTACTTAAACTATTTTTAAAATCATGTCGCAAATCCTCTAAATATAGTGATGGTTTTCGATCTACATACATTTTTATACTAACCTCCGATATATAATCATCTTTATTGTACCTAACATTTTATTAAGATAATACTAATACACTATCGAACTTTGGGCTGATACTGAAACAGCACAAAGAAACTCAAACAATTCGAATTATGTATCAAAACCTTCAATTATAGGAAGTAATTTTAAAATGATTTAACGCAAAAAAACACCTGTTACCGTTATATAGGTACAAGTGTTTAATTGATAGAGATGTTATACGTCTTTAAATGATTCCACAACTTTTGGATGTGGACCATCCATAAGCGGTTCTCTTTGTCGAACGCCACCACTTTGGTTGCCAATTGATTCGCTATCAAAGTACGATTTATCTTGATTTGATTGTTCTTGAATATGTTCTTCATTATCAGTTGTTGCATATTCACTATCCACCTCTGTTTTTTCCATTGTTGCTGTATGGAATTGTACGAAGTTCTCTTCTTCTAATGCTTTGATTTCTTCTTTCGATAACGCTCGATACCAATCTTTCGCTTTTTTCGCCGCAATAGGAACAACATCTTTTTCAAGATATCCTTCTTTTAACATTGCATTCGCAATTTCTATCGCTTTTTGCCGTTTAATTACTTCAAAATCTTTCCATTTTTCGGGGTAACCTTTCATTGTAAAGGGCATTTCCTTAACCTCCAATATGTTATAATTCATGTTATATACCACCATAATTATAAAATGAAACATATTAAACACAATTTTTTAGACTCCCGTCATAATAACTTCAGACAAACGTTAGTCTGACCTGATAAATATTTTATTTTAAACGTTCTTGTCTCTCTCACAAAAACTATTGTGTTGAATATTCATCATTGCTGATTGAATATAATTATACTGTGGTAAATCTGGTAATATCTTTATTTCTAATTCTGTATTTAATTCTAAATGCTTAGCGATGTTTTCAAATGTTGCTAAATACTCGCCCATTAATTGTTCATTTATTGTAAGTCTATCTTCATTAGCCATGGCTCTATTTAACATAAAGCTAATTTCTTCTAATGCGAATAAGCTAGGATAATAATTTTGAATCAATGTCTTATCACTAAATAATTCACCATTAGCTGCATTATAAACTTGCGTCATGTTATTTAATTTCACAGATAGGTTCATAGCCGTGTTTTTCTGATACACATCATCTTTATATTGGTTTTCAGAAAACAAATAATGGAAGAGCGTTGCTTCTTTACGAACAACTTCAGCCATTACATTAGGAAGCAATGCGGATGCGGTACGTTGTCCAAGGACAAATAAACCTATGATTGCAATCACAATACCCATTGCAACGTCAATAACTCTTGGAAACGCAATGTTAATTGTTAAATTCTGTGATGCTAATCCATTCATTAAAATAACTTGTATTGTAATAAAAACTACTGCAATCGCATAATTTGCTCCCACCAATGCTTCAGTAAACAATGCTGCAATGCCCATTAAAATTACTGCAACAGGTGTTGGTATTGAAAACAACAATATGACTGAAAGTACTAACACACCTAAAATAGTACCTAAACCTCGTGCCATACCTCTCTCGATTGCATGTATAGTTGATGTTCCTAGTAATATTGTATGTGCAGATAACGGTATCCAGTATGCTTTTTCAAAATCAAACATTAACGCAATAAATATCGCTATCATCATAATCGCTGTATATCTCAATGTATTTCTAAAAACAATAGAGTCTAATGTTAAATTTTGATAAATGCGTTTACTATATAAAGGTTTTCGCATGTCTGCTTCATACGCAATACGCGCTTCATTTGCATGCACCATTTCATCAATTTTCAATATATGGTTGAATAAATTTTGAAATTCCTCTGTTACTGTCACTTCTTTTCGCCAATATCTTACATTTTCCTCACTATTATCTAGTTGTGCAATGATATGATCCATCATTTCAATTAACTCATCTGGCAATGGTCGAATTTGTTTAGCGTTCAACTCTAACAGTTCAGAATAAATCCCTTGAGCAGATGTGTGTAATAATAATAATTTTTGGAAACGTCTACTTAATTTATCGTTACTTGAAGTAGAAGTGATTAATAATTTATCAGATGCTTTAAAATTATCCACCGCTGTTTTTGCTACTTGTAAAAATGCAGATTTATCATTATAAGTGTGTAACAACTTAGATATGAGTTTAAAATCATTTTGAATTGCTTGTTCTTCAGCTTTGTTTTTAGAAAATACGATCGTGATTAACACCATCATAGTGGCAAGTATACCGCCTACTAAAATCGCAAAGCCTCTATATAATGCTTCTTCGGGAGCTATAGGTAAGTTAATGGGTAGACTGAATGTCACAATGAAGAATGTCGATGACGGTCCAGCTATTTTTAAGGCAGTAAATATATAAAATGGTATAACCGTAACAATTAATAATGTCATTCCAAAAACGAGTGGCGTTTTGGCTGTTAGCGTACCAAGCATCATACATATTGCAAACGCTAAATTACAAATTATTACAGTTCGCAGCTTAGATCGCGACGGACCTTTAAAAACATAAATATGGGCTAGTGTTCCGGTTGCAACTAATAATCCAAATTGGAAATTACCACATAAGTAACCGATTATTGCGGGAATAATCATTAACAGTCCCTGTCTTACACCTTTATAAAAGTCTAAGTTAAGTCGATTGATTTTTATGAGTGATGTCAAAAAGATGTCATTTCGACTTCTCCTTTCCTTGTCAAAATATTTCCATAATCTTTTTATTAGCATAGTTAAAATGAATTTGTTGCTATAAATTTTAATTACGCAACATATGTCATTATAACACCTTATGCTCAATTATCTAAATTTAAAAACTTTTAAAGTCCAATTAAAATTAATTTCTAATGTTATTTAACATCGTTGAACCTTTGGTCGCCCACCTTTGCGCTAGTTAAGATTTATTTGTGACATGTTGAAATTATTTTAGTGAATACGATATTTAGGGTTAGAAAAACATTCACATAGACTTAAGGTTTATTTACTTCATATTATTCCTAGGGTTCATGATCCAAACTATAGTGAATTTAAGAAAGTTTATAAAACATATTTGCCTCATAAGCTTGAATAGTTCCTATATTCGTTATTTAAAATGACATTCGATGTCAGTTCATTTCTTAAAATATCGAAAGATGATTACGTATAATATATATAGTGACGTATTTACAAATAATGGCAGTAAGCAGTACAAAATGATTACACAAAAATTTCCTTCTACTCGATAAATTAAGAAGTATAAAATAATTAAAAAAATACTTATAATCAGACTTATAAGAGGCAAACTTCTAATATATTTCTCTAAGTTTTCCTTCATATGTATAACCTCCTAAAATTTATATGTACTTTTACAAGCGTTACCTGACTAATGTTTTAAAACTTTATTTCTTTACATATATCATTTTAATAACTTCCCGTTCATCTTAAACCATATCTGTTTTAAAAAGTTTCAATTTCAACGTAAAAAAGCAATAAGCCCCAACAATGTGAAAGCTTACTGCTTGTTCAAATTATTTTTCTATTGCTTTATCATCACTAACAATTAAAGGTTGATCTGGTTTCACATAGAACCACATAATCACAGCGATTACTGCTGGAACGATTAACAATTGGAATGTCATTGTCCAACCTAAATGTTCTACGAATAGACCTGCTAATAGCGGACTGATTAATGCACCTATATTACCCCATAAGTTCATCCACCCTGATACTGTACCAGAGAAGTTACGTCCTAAGTCAGTTGCTGCAGCCCAACTCATACCCATTGAAATACCGATACCACCAAGACCTAGTGATAACCAGAAAATACTTACATATAAATTTCCTGTACGTACAGCAAAGATAATTGAAACTGCAAATACAATAAATCCTGCGATTGCAATTACACCTCTAGCTACGAATTTTGAACGACCTAATCCTAATACACGGTCAGAAATTGCACCTGCTGATAAGATTAAGAAGAACATTAATAACCAAGGTAATGAACTAATGCTCATTTCTTTAAAGTTAACGTGGAACACTTCTGTTAAATACGTCGGTAACCAAATTAAGAATAATGTAATGATAAATTGTACAACAAAGTATTGAATTGCAATTGCATAGAAGCTAAAACGTTTAAAGAAATCATTCCATGGTGGTGATGACTTTTCAGTAGCTACGATATCACGATTTTCCATAATGAAACGTTTCTCCGCTTCATTAACCATTCTATGTTGCTCAGGTAAGTCTTTGGCAATAATCGCCCATAATACAGCCATTAAAATACCTACTGCACCAAAAATGTAAAATACTGCTTGCCAGTTAAATGCGTTAACAATAGCAATTGTAACTATTGGTGCTAATACAGGTCCGAAATATGATCCTGCTAATAATGCACTTGATGCTCTACCTTTTTCATTTTTAGAGAACCAAAATGAGTTAAACACAGCATTAGAAGGGTACATTGGCGCCTCACCCACACCAAATAAGAATCTCACTAAATAAATTAAACCGTGGTTCTTAATCATACCCGTTAAGATTGTAAATGCACTCCACCAAACTAATGCAATAGTAATCATCTTACGTGGACCGAATTTTTCAGCCAACATCCCCGATGGTACTTGCATTAATGCATAACCTAGAGAGAAGAATGATGCCAATAAACCAAATTGTGGTTTTGTCATCCCTAAATCATCCATCATTTGCTTAGCGATATATGAAATGTTTGCTCTATCCATATACGCAATAACCCCAATAAAGAAGAACGCAAGCGCGAACATCCACCTTACGTTAGTTCGTTTTTCCTTCATAACTATTCCTACTTCCCTAATTAATTTTTTAAACCTTACCCTGAAACGTTAAAATTTTCGGACATCTGGCATGTCCACCCCTACTTTGTCACAAAATTGTACCAAAGTTATTTTTTATAATATTATCAGACATGGAAAGCGTTTACAATAGAATCTATAAAAATTTTATTAAATTCCGCTTAACTTTTGCTATTAAAACGATATAAAGGAACTTTTAGTTACATAGTAGCCTATCATTTGTTAATTAAAAATACTGCAATCCTAGTGTTTTAAAACGTATATTGCAGGCTTTCTTACATATTAGACATTCATTTTAAATTGCATAAAACTACATTGCTCATTCATTGTGCAGCGCCTGTTATTTAGATGATCATTTGTTGACTTTTCGTACTTATAGCAAGCAATTTTTTGATTTATTGCTTATAATACATTTTAAGACAAATGCTTGTTTCAACATCGCATACGACATCATTCATTATTCATTTGAATTTATCCAGTTTCTATTTGTCTGCAATTGCTGAAAATTAAAGGAGCTTATTTTTAATAATGGAACAAATTATCACTGAATTTATTAGTCGTTTTGGGTATGCAGCCATTTTTATATTAATTTTATTAGAAAATGTTTTACCTATCGTACCATCGGAAATTATTCTGACATTTGCTGGCCTTATGTCTGTTAAATCACATTTATCAATTTTAACCTTATTTATTATTGCAACCATCGCATCGTTTATAGGGCTGTTAATTTTATATTATATCTGTCGTTTAATTTCAGAAGAACGTCTATATCGCTTTATTGATCGACACGGTAAGTGGATTAAATTGAAAAGTAAGGATTTAAAGCGAGCAAATGATTGGTTTAAAAAGTATGGCGTATGGGCTGTATTTATCTGTCGTTTCATACCTGTATTACGTGTATTGATTACCATTCCAGCCGGTGTAAACCGCATGAATGTTGTGACATTTACCGTTATTTCATTAATAGGTACAACAATTTGGAATTTCGGTTTAATTTTACTAGGACGCACGTTGAGCGATAGCTTTGGTATGTTGATGACTGGTCTTCATACATATTCACGTATTATGTATGTTGTCATCATTATCGCAGTCATTTACTTTGCTATACGTTACATTGGCAAACGTAAGAGAGTAAAATAATATTGTTGTTAGTATAATGGTATATTTTCAATTGCTATAAATAAAAAGCAGTAAAATCATTTCGATGGCTGGAATGATTTACTGCTTTTTTAGGTTTATTTGGCATACTTTAGTTGAAAGTCATCTAAAACCCTTTACGTTAAGAGATATAATGAAGTTTCCCATAAAAGTTCAGTTCCCTCAGTATGTACCATTTATTCCGCAAACGCATCTCACAATCCATCTATAATACAAACTATCATCTTAAATAAGCAGAATTTATCCTGTCTTCCACACAAACTGTTTTCGTCACTTTAATATGCCTTCTATTCAAAAAAGTCACTCATAACAAATTGCGCATTTTAATAAATGTAGCAATGCCATTTGCATGCTACAAAAATACTCGTATTCATATTTATGTTTTATATTATTAAAGTTTTTTAAATCCGTATTTTTATAACAATTGCTATGTGATAAAATTAATTTTATATATAAAATCTTAAGATTCAGATTATTTAATAGCAAAGGAGATAGTGATATGGATGTTTTAACAATAGAACATTTAACAAAGAAGATAGGCAACAAAACGATTCTCGAAGATGTATCATTTAAGCTGAAACGCGGACAAATAGTTGGTCTCGTTGGAGCGAATGGTGCAGGTAAAACAACTTTAATGAAAGTTATATTAGGTTACTCTAGTTTCCAAAGCGGGAATTTTAATGTTATTAACAGCAAAGACAGCAAAAGCAATATCGGTGCATTGATTGAAAATCCAGGAATATATCCTTTTATGTCTGGATATGAAAACTTGAAGTTATTGAATGAATCAAAAAACACTCAAGATATCGATAAAATTGTCTCACAACTTCATATGGATGAATACATTCATAAAAAAGCTAAAACGTATTCTCTTGGTATGAAACAAAAATTAGGAATTGCTATAGCATTTTTAAATGAACCTCAATTTATTATCTTAGATGAACCAATGAATGGCTTAGATCCAAAAGCTGTGCGAGATGTTCGTGAATTGATTGTCCAAAAAGCGCAAGAAGGTGTTACTTTCTTAATTTCGAGTCATATTTTAAGTGAATTAGTTAAAATCACAAACTCTATCCTTATTATTAACAAAGGTAAAATTGTTACAGAAACATCGGAAGAAGAACTTAAACAATTTAAAGATAATGATTTAGAAAATGTATTACTAGAAATCATAGAAAGGGAGGACCAAGCATAAAATGGGAACTTTAATTAAACAAGAATGTTTCAAATTATTTAAAAAGAAATCAACTTTTATCGCACCTATTGTCTTTATTCTACTAATGGTTGCTCAAGGTTATATTGCTACAAAATACAATAAAATTTTTACGCCACAGGAATCTTTCACATCTGCTTATAATGGTTTTTCATGGTTTGCATTTTTATTAATTATTCAAGCAAGTACAATCATTTCAATGGAATTTCATTACGGTACGATTAAAAATTTACTCTATCGTGAATATTCAAGAACAACTATGATTGTTAGCAAAATCATCACATTATTTATTATTTCTTTAATTTATTTTGTTATTACAATTATTGCTTCAATTGTTATTGGGTCTTTATTCTTTAATGATTTAAATATATTTGAAAGTAGCGGTAATCAATTATCTTTATTGAATCAATTATTATTAGTTAGTTTAGGCACATTTGTTGGCGTTTGGTTAGTTTTAAGCTTAACGTTGCTATTATCATCTGCAACAAATTCAACGGGAGTAGCCATTGCTGTAGGTATTGTTTTTTATTTTGCAAGTTCTATTTTAGCAGTTATTCAAACGGCACTTTTAGAAAAAATAGACTGGCTAAAGTGGAATCCTATTAATATGATGAATATTATGCTTCAAACAGTTGAAAAAGGCTTTAGTAAGTCGACGAAATTAGAACTTCATGAATTGTTTATTGGTAATATTGCTTATATTTCTATTTTCTTAATACTTGTAGTATTTATTTTCAAGAAGAAAAATATTTAGTAACTTCAAGTTATTAAATGTCTAAATACACACATATTCCATCGTAATTCAAAATCATTTTCAAATCCCTTCACCCAAATAATGGTGCGGGGATTTTTTTATCCAAATTTTGGCAATTCCACATTTTACATATCGTAATTTTTTAGGAAACTAGTGAATATAACAAATTCCTCCTCTCATTTTTAAAATAAATATATCACTTTCCCACTTTTACTTAACTAAACTGCAACGACTCCTAATACCAAAATCCTGCCCTCTATTTTTATCAATCCAAGCATACTTATTGAAAAATGTTAACGTTTTCTTGATAATCATTGTAAGCGCATTTATTTTATAAACTAACGTTTGAAATATACTACAGGAGTGACACGTAATGACTCAAATTACTGAAAAAGAATTAAAAAAGAAGTATTTAGATTTACTATCCCAAAATTTTGATACTCCAGAAAAACTTGCAACTGAAATTATCAATTTAGAATCAATTTTAGAATTACCTAAAGGTACGGAACATTTCGTCAGCGATTTACATGGTGAATACGAAGCTTTCCAACACGTATTACGCAACGGTTCTGGGAATGTGCGAGCGAAAATCAATGATATTTTCAAAGAGAGACTTTCAACTAAGGAGCTTAATGATTTAACTGCTCTTGTCTACTATCCAGAAGACAAATTAAAATTGATTAAAAGTGATTTCCAAAGTTGCGGTCAACTTAATGTCTGGTATATCACAACAATCGAACATTTAATTGAGTTGATTAAATATTGTTCTTCAAAATATACGCGTTCAAAACTGCGTAAAGCATTGCCAAAACAATACGTTTATATTATTGAGGAACTACTGTATAAAAGTAATGAATATCAAAATAAAAAATCATATTACGAAACACTTGTTAACCAAGTAATTGAACTTAAACAGGCAGATGATTTAATTATTGGACTCGCTTATTCCGTACAACGCTTAGTCGTCGATCATTTACACGTTGTCGGTGATATTTATGATCGTGGACCACAACCAGATAAAATTATGGATACACTGATTAATTATCATTCCCTAGATATTCAATGGGGTAATCATGATGTGCTTTGGGTTGGAGCCTATGCTGGGTCAAAAGTATGCTTAGCAAACTTACTTCGAATTTGTGCACGCTATGATAATTTAGATATTATCGAAGACGCTTATGGCATTAATTTAAGACCACTGCTTACTTTAGCTGAAAAATACTATGACGCAGATAATCCTGCTTTTAAGCCTAAAAAAAGACCTGACAAACACGAACGTTTAACTCAACGTGAAGAAAGTCAAATTACTAAAATTCATCAAGCTATTGCGATGATTCAATTCAAGTTAGAAATACCAATTATTAAACGTCGTCCAAATTTCGAAATGGAAGAACGTCTTGTGCTTGAAAAGGTTAATTATGATACAAATGAAATTACAGTTTATGGTAATACATACCCATTGAAAGACACATGTTTCCAAACTGTCAATCGTGATAATCCAGCAGAATTACTACCTGAAGAAGAAGAAGTCATGAATAAACTATTATTGTCATTCCAACAATCTGAAAAATTACGTCGTCATATGTCTTTCTTGATGCGTAAAGGCTCTCTTTACTTACCATATAATGGCAATTTACTCATTCATGGTTGTATTCCAGTTGATGAAAATGGTGAGATGGAATCATTTGAAATTGATGGTCATACTTACAGCGGCCAAGAATTATTAGATGTGTTTGAGTATCATGTCCGTAAATCATTTGATGAAAAAGAAAATACTGATGACTTATCGACGGATTTAGTTTGGTATTTATGGACTGGGAAATATTCGTCATTATTTGGAAAACGTGCCATGACTACGTTTGAACGATACTTTATTGCAGATAAAGCTTCTCATAAAGAAGAAAAAAATCCATACTATCATCTACGTGAAGATGTGAATATGGTTCGTAAAATGCTCAGTGATTTTGGATTAAATGCAGATGAAGGTCGCATTATTAATGGTCACACACCAGTGAAAGAAATCAATGGCGAAGATCCTATCAAGGCTGATGGAAAGATGCTTGTCATTGATGGTGGCTTTTCAAAAGCTTATCAGTCAACAACTGGCATTGCAGGCTATACACTATTGTATAATTCATTCGGTATGCAACTCGTTGCACACCAACAATTTAACGCTAAAGAAAAAATACTTTCCGAAGGTATCGATGAACTTTCTATAAAGCGCGTCGTAGATAAAGAATTACAACGTAAGAAGATTCGTGATACCAATATTGGTAAAGATCTTCAAGCTCAAATAGATATTTTGAAAATGTTAATGCATGATCGCTACTTAGACTAAAGACGACATTTTATGCATGTATTGTATACTGTTGTATTGATGCGGTTTACGCATTGGCTACGCAAACGCGATGATAAATAGGCGACCTAGCTACACCGAAAAAAATCCCCTCACTATTGCGAGTAGTGAGGGGATTGGTGTATCTATGCTAATTCCTGTTAACTGTATTATAACAACTTTACAGCAAAAAAATGCAAAATCAACTAATAAATTAATGAAATGACCGACGCCCTCGCTTCTACTTCAATTTAACAAAATACTATATTAGTACTATATTTTTCATTAACATGTATGTTACATTTTCTATATTACTTAAAATTACGAAGGGACATTTTTAAATCATGCGTATCTTAAAAGAGTCCATTATTGTGGCATTTGCCTTTGTTGGTGTTGTCGTTGGTGCCGGCTTTGCTACTGGTCAAGAAATTTTCCAGTTTTTCACAAGTCATGGCGCATATAGCATTTCAGGCATTATTGTAACAGGACTATTGATTACTTTAGGTGGAATGGTTGTCATGCATACAGGTCATCATCTAAAGTCCAGAAATCATTCTGATTCAATTAACTATTTCTTATACCCCTCTATTGCAAGAGGTTTTGATATTATTTTAACAATGTTTATGTTGTCTTTAGCTATTATTATGACTGCAGGTGGTGCGTCAACCATTCATCAAAGTTTCAACTTACCGTATTGGCTGAGCGCACTCATATTAGTCGCCTTTATTTTAGCAACACTGTTTCTAAAATTCGATCGTTTAATTGCTGTGCTTGGTGGAGTTACTCCATTTTTAATTGCAATTGTCATTATGATTGCGGTCTACTATTTCACAACGAGTCATCTTGATTTTACTGCCGCTAATAATGATGCTCAGATTCATAAGCAGAAATCATTATCACCTGGATGGTGGTTTGATGCGATTAACTATGCAAGCTTGCAAATTGCTGCTGCCTTCAGCTTCTTATCAGTGATGGGTAGCAAAGTTAAATATCGTGACTCAACGTTATACGGGGGCTTAATTGGCGGTTTAATCATTACATTTTTACTCATGATGATTAATCTAGGTTTAATTTCTCAATTCGATAAAATTAAACACGTCGATTTACCTACATTAAAATTAGCGACACAAATGTCTCCGTCAATTGGTATTATTATGTCTGTCATTATGATACTTGTCATCTACAATACTGTTGTTGGATTAATGTATGCATTTGCGTCACGTTTCAGCGTTCCATTTAGCAGACGTTACTTCATCATTATTATTACAATGGCTGTCATCACTTATATTAGTACATTTATCGGTTTCATTTCATTAATTGGAAAAGTATTCCCTATTATGGGATTGTTCGGTTTCATCTTACTCATACCTGTACTCTATAAAGGTTTAATTAAGCGTATTACCGGCAAATCTCATATTGATTAAAATATCTATACTATTGTAAAATTTAGTACAACACTTCAAAATCAAAAAAGCGGGCAGATGAAAAGTAAAAATCTTTTCCATCTGTCCGCTTCTTAATAGAACTGTTATTTCCCAAGTATTTGTTGACCAGCCGTTAATCCAGTTTCTGTAATTTCATGACCATTCACCCAAACTTCTTCGACTTGTGCCCCACGTGTCTTAAACAAGTTAATGACTTGTTCACTTGCAGCTAATGGCACAATTGGATCATGTTTCCCCATAGAAAGCAACACACTGACATCTGATAAATTCTTTGTTGACGTTACTTCAACTGGGTATAACGGTGCATATAACAATGCTTTTTTAAATGGTGCTTCTGAACGCAACATTAAGTTAATCGCTATATTTGATCCATTTGAAAATCCAACAAGCACAGCCTTTTCAATATCAAATTCATAACGTTCAGCAGCTTCTTTAATGAACGTTAACAATTCTTGTCCACGAAATGCCAAATCTTCTTCATCATAAACACCTTCACCAAGACGTTTGAAATAACGGTTCATCCCATTTTCTGAAACTTGTCCTCTAATACTTAACAAGTGATAATTTTCATTCAATGCTTCGCCTAACGGTAATAAATCGAACTCATCACCACCTGTACCATGCAATAATATTAGTGTTGGCGCACCATTTTGTCCTTCTCTAAAAATATGTTTCATCACAAATCCTCCTCATTCCAATTAACCATGTTGACGCTTCGTATTAAAAGGTCTAACTTCCGATTCAATATATTCTCTTTTATTTTCTAAAAATGGTGGCAATGATAAACCTTCACCTAATGTTTCATACGGTTCATCTTCCATAAATCCTGGTCCATCTGTTGAAATTTCTATTAAAATATGCCCCACACGTGCATATAATGCTTCAAAATAGAAACGATTAACGATGCCTGAGTTGTTAATACCTACCTCTTTATATTTCGTTGCCCACGCTTCTATTGCATCATGATCTTTCACACGAAATGACACATGATGTACCTCACCATAACCTTGACGTGCTGCTGGCCCTTTATCATCTTTTATTAAGATTACCTGGCCACCATTGCCTCCTTCGCCAACTTCAAGTAATGCGACATTATCTTCATGCGCAATAGTTGTCATACCGTAAACAGTCTCTAAAATATTTTTAAAGTCGTCAAAATAACTTACTTTAATTTCAATGGGTCCTAATCCATAAATCGCTTTATCTACTGGAACCGGTCCATTCTTCCAAGGTACACCAGGTGCTACCCCTTCATTTAACTCATCTGAAATTAATTGATACACTTGGCCATCGACTTCTTCAAATGGCAACACTTTTTTACCAAATAATTCTTGAATACCTTCGTGTTTAACACCAAATTCATCAAAGCGCTGTTCATAATACATTAATGCGTCATCGTTAGGCACTCTAAAAGACGGTCTTGTAATGGAATTTGTTCCTGCCTGCCCTTTTGTAATATTTGGAAAATCAAAGAACGTCATGTCTGTACCTGCCGAACCTACATCATCTGCAAAAAAAGTATGATACGTATAAATATCATCTTGATTGACTGTCTTTTTAACTAAACGCATGCCTAGTACTTCTGTAAAAAATTTATAATTACGTTCTGCATCATCTGTCATTGCTGTAACATGGTGAATACCTAATAGTTCATGATTATTTGCCATTTTATATACCCTCTTTGTCTTTTAGTGTATTTATCTCGAAATCGAGATATTTTAATGTAAATTTTTAGTGCACGCCTTACACTTCTGTAGATTGTGCACTTAGTTTCTTAAACGCTTGTTGTAAGATTGTTAATTC
This sequence comes from Staphylococcus sp. EG-SA-14, assembly GCF_017151935.1. Classification (NCBI taxonomy): domain Bacteria; kingdom Bacillati; phylum Bacillota; class Bacilli; order Caryophanales; family Staphylococcaceae; genus Staphylococcus; species Staphylococcus sp. EG-SA-14. Next base: position 252,005 of record NZ_JACVZM010000001.1, read on the forward strand.
ATCCTTTGTTAACACATCAAACGCTTTTGTTAATGTCTCAGCATGCTTAGGGAAAATATCTACCATTTGACTTTGACCTTTTTCAGTTAAACAAGCCATATATACACGTTTATCATCTTTATCCTTTTCACGTGTAATCCAACCTTTGTCCTCTAATTGACTTACAACATATGAAATGCTGCTACTTGCAATTAATACGCGGTCTCTAATACGTTGAATTGGTTGCGGACCTTTATTATAAAGCAACTCGAGCACTGCAAATTCAGTAATATTTAATCCATATCGCTTTACGTCTTCTTTTGTAATTTGCTCTAATGTGTCTAACGCCCTATTCATTCCGACAAAAACATTGAGAGATTGTTTCGTTCGATCCATATGATCACCAACTTTTTTATTTTATTTCGATTTCGAGATAAATTATATAGCTGAATAGATTTAATGTCAAGATACGTGTTTTCATCTTCATTTCAAACTGTGCTTAATAAAAATAACTGCTTGTACAGTGGCAATGTCGTCACATGACTGTCATGCACCTTTGACTTCGTTTAAGTTAAAATAGAATAGGGAAATACTATAATCAATCATGATAGGAGTTGATATGTATGAGTAACCTTGAAATCAAACAAGGCGAGAACAAATTCTATATTGGTGATGATGAAAATAATGCTTTAGCTGAAATCACATACCGTTTTGTGGATAATAATGAAATTAACATTGATCATACAGGCGTATCTGATGAACTTGGTGGTCAAGGTGTTGGCAAAAAACTAGTTAAAGCAGTTGTTGAACACGCTCGAGAAAATAATTTGAAAATTATTGCCTCATGTTCATTTGCCAAAAATATGTTAGAAAAAGAAGATTCATATCAAGATGTATATCTTGGTTAAATAAATTTTGCGATGGTGCAACTGTACCATCGCTTTTTTGTTCGCATCAATATAAAATTGCAAAACGACTAGTTATTTTGCATTTCAAACTTTATGCTATCAATTCATTTTCTTTTCTGGTATACTTTTTATACTAACTTATAGAAAAATAGAAAAAGAGGCGATGCATAATGGCATTTCACGATAAAACAGCAACACAAGTGACAAACATTGTACTGAACGTAAGAGACTTAGACTTAATGACAACATTTTACAAAAACATTTTAGGACTATCCGTTAAAAGTTCTGACGATAATACAACCGTATTATCTGTTGGGACTGGTGGCCATACTCTAACGTTACATTTATTAGAAGACGGCCGTCAGACTTCCCCACGTGAAGCAGGGCTTTTTCATATAGCATTTTTATTACCAACTACTGAGGATCTAGCTAACTTCTTATATTTCGTGGCACAAAAAAATATGGGCATCGGCGCTGGTGATCATTTAGTAAGTGAAGCTTTATATTTCAACGACCCCGAAGGTAATGGTATTGAAGTCTATCGCGATAGACCTTCATCTTCATGGGAATGGCAAAATGGCAAAGTTAAAATGGATACTTTAGAAGTTGATAGCCAAACTTTATTAACACATCGTACTGATGAAGGTTGGCAAGGAATGCCAGCAAAAGGCATGATTGGACACTTACATTTAAAAACACATGATTTAGACGCAGCATATCAATGTTACATTGAACAATTAGGATTCCAACATGTGTCTGATTTTCCACGTGCGCTATTTATGTCAACGAATCATTATCACCATCATATTGCTGCTAATACTTGGCAATCCAATCAAGCAAGACAAAACAATTCACAAAGTTATGGATTAACACATGTTGATATTTATCAACCCGACGCCTCAACACATACATTTACGGCACCAGAAGGGTTTGACATCACAGTTCATTCAAATACTGACCTTGTTCCAGAAAAATAATCATCCATACTTTATTAATACAATTTTTTCACGCAAAAGCCTGCGATTCATTTATGTAATCGCAGGCTTTTTTATTGCTAACTTTTTAATTTTATATATTTAGACATACGGTATTCTATTTATTCTTTTGGTCCAACCCATTCAATAACATCTTCATAAGCTTGGCGTGTTTTATTTTTCGGTGGCACTTGTTGTCTGTAGCCAAATGCGACCATCACTGATAAACCAAATTGCTCAGTATCTAAGATCCCTTTATTTGCTAAAATGTCTGTCACTGTATCCAGACTAAAACCTTCCATCGGACATGAATCAATACCTAACAATGCGGCTGTCGTCATCATATTGCCTAATGCAATATACGTTTGTTTACTTGACCAGTCATACAAGGCTTGATCATTATCAGAAATATGGAAATCTGCTTGGAATGCATCGAATTTTTGTTCAACAGCTGGAATCGTTTGTGCCTCATATTTTTTAATATCTCTTAACATATGTTGTACATACGGTGATCTTGACGTTACATTTTTACGCGCAAAAATTAGCACAAAATGGCTCGCTGTATCTAATTGTTTTGCTGCGCCCCAACTGTGCGCTTTTAATTCATCACGTAACGCTTGATCTTGAATCACGACAAACTTCCAAGGTTCTAACCCAAGAGAACTTGGAGACAATCTACCTGACTCTAATATTGTTTCAAAATCTTCTTTCGAAACTTTCTTTTGTGGATCGAATTGCTTAGTCGCATGTCTGAAATGAAATGCATCCATAATTGTTTGATTCATATTGCTCATTGAACATAGCCTCCCATTTTTATATTTATTGCTATACAAATTATACTTCATGTTTTAAAAAGACTAAAGTAATCCGTTTGCAATTCACTATAACTTGCGCACATGTTATAAGTTTTCTGCAATAAAACACACTTTTGAATTTTGGGAAATTTAGTGTTATAATATATTTGTGATATTTTTCACAATTAAATTGTGGCGTGATTTTAATGTGCATAATCTTTAATTTCACTCATTTACTTTTCAATCTTTTAAAAGCGAGGTTTTTAATAATGACAAAAATTATGTTCTTTGGTACGCGTGATTATGAGAAAGAGATGGCATTAAATTGGGGGAAAAAGAATAATGTCGAAGTAACTACTTCTAAAGAGCTATTATCAAGTGCTACAGTCGATCAATTAAAAGATTACGATGGCGTAACTACAATGCAATTTGGTAAGTTAGAAAATGACGTTTATCCTAAATTAGAATCTTACGGTATTAAACAAATTGCACAACGTACTGCTGGATTTGATATGTATGATTTAGATTTAGCTAAAAAACACAATATTGTGATATCTAACGTTCCTAGTTATTCACCTGAAACAATTGCAGAGTATTCTGTTTCTATCGCCCTACAATTAGTGCGTCGCTTCCCAGATATTGAACGCCGTGTACAAGCACATGATTTTACTTGGCAAGCAGAAATCATGTCTAAACCAGTTAAAAATATGACTGTTGCAATTATTGGTACGGGTCGTATCGGTGCTGCTACAGCTAAAATATATGCAGGATTTGGTGCTACAATTACAGCTTATGACGCCTATCCTAATAAAGATTTAGACTTTTTAACTTATAAAGATAGTGTTAAAGAAGCTATTAAAGATGCCGATATTATTTCTTTACATGTTCCAGCGAACAAAGAAAGCTATCATTTATTCGATAAAGCAATGTTTGATCATGTGAAAAAAGGTGCAATCTTAGTTAACGCAGCACGTGGTGCAGTCATCAATACACCTGATTTAATCGCTGCAGTGAACGATGGTACTTTGTTAGGTGCTGCGATTGATACTTATGAAAATGAAGCAGCATACTTCACAAATGACTGGACTAATAAAGACATTGACGATAAAACATTATTAGAGTTAATCGAACATGAAAGAATTTTAGTAACACCACATATTGCTTTCTTCTCTGATGAAGCAGTACAAAACCTTGTTGAAGGTGGTTTAAACGCAGCATTATCTGTCATTAACACTGGTACATGTGAAACACGTTTAAATTAATATATATATTTAAAAGCAAAGGCGCGCCATGTGCCTTTGCTTTTTATTTTGTATATCTGTATCAAAATCGATTTGATTAAAATCCGCTTTATTTTATCATCTATTCAAATGATTTTAGTGCGCTTATTTTACTATGGCATTATTGCCTAACCTGTTTGAGATATATTAATATTTGATGATTCGTATTCAAAGTTTTCATTTAACATGTATTTAGTATCATGATAGCTGCTTCATTGATGATATACTACCTACTTTTTCAACACTTCTTGTTCGATAATCGTTAATACACCCTGCTTATCATTACTTGGAGCGACAGCAGAGGCAATATTGAACAATTCTTCATCATGACTATTTTCCATCACATAACTATGCTTAGCGAACGCTAACATATCTTTATCATTATTCGCATCTCCGAAGGCCATGAGCTCTGAAGGAGACATTTCCCATTTATCTAACAATCGTTTTAATGCCTGCCCTTTAGTCATGTTTGGCATAATAATATCAATGCTATCGTGCCCACTTGAGACAAGTTTAATATCATTGCTGAATTGCGTTGCTACTTCTTCGTCAACATTCGGATGCGTCTCACGATTAATATTAAATGCTATTTTGACATAATCATCCTCAGGTAATTGCTGTAGACTGTCAATTTCTTTTAACTGATGATAATAAAATCTCGTATCTTCTTTAAACGCTTCAGAAGTATGTTTTAAAATATACGCGCTTTTCAAACCACAGATGACGAGTTGATCAATACTTTGCTTCATATTTAAGTAATCGACAACCTGTTGAAACACCTGACGATTAAAGCTTTTATAATTATATAACTCATTGCCATTATAAATAACTGCACCATTTTCAGAAATAAAATACATATCTCTATCCCCGAAAATAGACTTCAACTTCGCATATTGATTGCCACTCGCAGCAATAAATGTAATATCTCTATTTCTAAGTTCAGTAAAAATCGCTTCAAATCTAAGTTTATCATATGTCTTTTTTGAATCTAAAAACGTCCCGTCCATATCTACCGCAATAGCCTTAACCATGATTATCCTCCTCATTGCTCTTTTAGTCGTCTTCATTATATCCATCTCATGACAAGCAATGAAGTTTGTCATACCACAATGAACCTATATTCACATTTTGAAATTGCTTTCATATATGCAAAACACATTACACTGGATATAGCATTCGGAGGCGAACATAAATTTCAGAATATTGTAAAAATATAACGATATATTTATCATTTGGACAAAATATAGTGTGATATACTAATTTATAACATCTATACATAATGTGAAAGAATTTTCAAAAATACAATTAAATATCGGTGTAATAAATCCCTTTATACATAGGAGTTGTATACATGAAACTAAATAACTATTCTTTAAAAGTTAAAAACAAACAACTAGTTGACAATTGTGATTTAAATTTCTATCTTGGTCAGATCAATCACATTGTTGGTAAAAATGGTGTAGGAAAATCTTTATTAGCTAAAGATTTCTTACTAAATCATAGTGGAAATATCCCTAAGTCCATTTCTCAAAATGTAACCTTAATATCAAGTTCATCAAATATTCCTAATGATATAACAAAAGATTTTTTATTATCATTGTTAAAATCAAAATTTGAAAACAATCGACAAACATTCGATAAGATTTATAACATACTAAACATCGAAGCAATACCGTCTAACGTACTACTAAAAAACTTGAGTGATGGTCAAAAACAAAAGCTTAAATTATTAAGTTTCTTATTGGAAGATCATGATTTAATCATATTAGATGAAGTTACAAACGCTTTAGACAAGAAAACAGTTAATGAAATTTATGAATTTTTAAATGATTTTATTCAAAGCCATCAAACTAAAACTATTATCAATATTACACATAATTTATCCGATTTAAGTGCTTTGCCGGGTAAATACTTTATTTTTAAAGACCTTCAAATAGAAGAGTACCAATCAAAAGAAGAAGTCATAAATGATTACATTAATTTATAATTGAGGTGTCCACTTTGAAATTAGAATTTAAAAAAAGTATTTCCAATAAAATTATTTACACGCTTGGTGTGCTATTCATATTCCTTTTCTTACTTGGGTATTTTTTACCAATAGGAATAGACAAAGTTAAAAGTTTAAGCTATAGCCAGTTTTTCTTCAGTTCATATACTGTTGCAACGCAATTAGGGTTCTTACTATTTTCATTTGTTATTGCATATTTTATTAATAAAGAGTATTCGAATAAAAATATCCTGTTTTATAAATTGATTGGCGATAATATCTTTACCTTCTTCTATAAAAAGGTAGCAGTGTTATTTTTTGAATGTTTAGTGTTCATAATTCTAAGTATCACAATTATTTCAATTATATATTCGGATTTCTCACATTACTTACTATTAATAATCTTATTTTCACTCGTTATCTTACAATATATCTTAGTTGTTGGAACGATTAGTATGGTTTCACCTAATATTTTAATCAGCTTAGGTATCAGCATTGTATATTGGATTGGTTCAGTCATCTTAGTTGCCATTAATAAAAATATATTTGGTATCGTTGCTCCATTTGAGGCGAGCAATACGATGTATCGTGCCGTAGAAAAAATATTGAATAACGAGTCAACATTTATGTGTCCTACTGAAATTATAAATACAGTATCATTCTTCGTTCTTCTATTTATAGTTAATACTATTGTCTTATTACTAAGTAGAAAGAGATGGTTGAAAATCGGTATGTAGTACATAAAAAGGAGCGGCATCCATTGTCGCTCCTTTTTATTATGTATTTTTACAATCTCCACCAATGACACGTCGTCATTGCTACCTCATACCAAACAAAAAAACAGTCTCGCAATCAAGACTGTTTTCCACTCAATATATTCATCCATTAGCGTAATAGATTATTTGACTTCTGTAGCTACAAAGATTTTACGTTTTTCCCAAACGCCTGTCTTTTCATTGTAATCATCACAAGTAATTAATGTTAATTGTTTATCTTTACCTTTTTGTTCATCTAGAACTTCCACATCTGTAGGCTTAACATCTCTTATACTTGTCATTTTATACTTACGTGTTTCATTACCAACTTTAAAGTACACCATACTACCTTTTTTGGCTGCTTTAAGATTTGTAAATTGATAGTTCGGACGGTCAATGAAAGTGTGTCCTGCAATTGAAATATTTTGATCATCTAGTGATTCGTTTTCTTCTGCAAAGCTTACACCTCTATTTAATTGTTCAGGTGTTGCTGGTCCTGGATATACTGGTTCTTTAATATCAGCATCTGGAATTTCAATATAGCCTGCCACTTTCGATTTATCTTTCGGAATTTGAGGTTTAGCTTGCTGCTTTTTATCCTTACTCGCCTGTTCTTTTACATTTTTATCATATTGTTCAATCTTTTCATCTTTATCTTTATCGTGAAGATAATTATCGATATGTGGTTTAGCAAACAAATATGCTGCCACTAGGATAAGTACCACACCAGCGATTGTCATTAATCGATTTGTCCATTTTTTCATACGTTAAGGCTCCTTTTATACATTTCACAATGCCTATTAACATTTCATATAGTATACCATTAATTTCAAAATGACTCATAGCAATTCATTTTATACTATAAAATTTACATGTATGCTTTTACGTTAGATTTCATTACACATATTTGCATTCAAATAACGAAACGCTTTTAATAATTACTAAGGGGGAATTATTATGATTCGATGTGCTAAAAAAGAAGATTTAAACGCTATATTAGCGATATACAACGATGCCATTATTAATACAACAGCTGTTTATACTTATAAACCGCAAACCATAGACGAACGTATCGCATGGTTTGAAACGAAACAACGTAATCATGAGCCTATCTTTGTATTTGAGGAAAATGGAAGTGTATTAGGATTTGCGACGTTCGGTTCGTTTAGACCTTGGCCAGCATATCAATATACTATCGAGCATTCTATTTATGTCGATGCTTCAGCTAGAGGAAAAGGTATCGCTAGTCAATTATTACAGCGTTTAATTGTAGAGGCAAAAGCTAAAGGTTATCGTACACTTGTTGCTGGTATTGATGCTTCTAATGAAGCGAGTATTAAATTACATCAAAAGTTTGCTTTCAAGCATGCCGGCACACTGACCAATGTAGGTTTTAAATTTAATCAATGGTTAGATTTAGCATTTTACGAATTAGATTTACAAGACTAGTAATGTTTGAATCACATAATATAAACAAGACGACCATGTCAATTCACTTAACATAACAAGCCAACATATAAAATTTTAAACTTCTCAGGGGAGTGAGACAGAAATGATAAAGAGCCACTAATGATTTATTATGTAGTGGTTCTTACACATTAGCCACAGCTAATGTGTACTTAAAAATAGGAATACATGAGTAAAACTCATGCATAAGAAATACTAATTTCTATAGAAAAAGTATTTCTTTATCGTCGTCCCACCCCAACTTACATTGTCTGTAGAAATTGGGAATCCAATTTCTCTTTGTTGGGGCCCCGCCAACTTGCACATTATCGTAAGCTGACTTTTCGTCAGCTTCTGTGTTGGGGCCCAAAAAGCTTGTTACAAGCGCATTTTCGTTCAGTCAACTACTGCCAATATAACTTTGTAGAGCATATTACATTGATTTACATCGTCCCTTTTATTTATTCTTTTCAAATACTATCCCCATAGCTTTGATTTAACGCTTTTTCTCAATAACAAAACGAATATAGTAGAACATGAAAACGATAATCATGCTGAGCGATAAAGATTTAAATAATAGATTGACCCACGTTCCCTCAGTCGTATATCCATATGTAATCGTTGTGTTAATGATGAATGCTATAAAGATGATTGATAGTCTTAGCATATCATCACTCCTTTTAAGTTATTTTAGATATACGGGGACGCTTTTGCAATCACTATTTTGATTAGCATGCATTTCCCATAAATCTTTCAACTTTATGAGAGATAATTAAGAAGCATCTATCTGGTACTAATGATCCAGACAGATGCTTCTTTTTTATCAATATCTTATTGTTATCTCATTAATTATTTTTAACCATATCTTCAGCTGTGCCAAAGATTTTACGTTTAATTGCTTCGCCAGTTGGTGTGCCTGCTAGTCCACCCAATCCAGTTTCACGTAATGATGCAGGAAGGTTACGACCAACCTTATCCATTGCTTCAATAACTTCATCAACAGGGATTCTACTCTCAATACCTGCTAATGCTAAATCTGCTGAAATTAAAGCGTTACCCGAACCAATTGCATTTCTCATAACACAAGGAATTTCAACAAGTCCGGCTACTGGGTCACAAACTAAACCTAATAAATTACTTATCGCTAATGCCATAGCGTGCCCGGATGCTTCTGGTGATCCTCCGAATATAGCTACTGCTGCAGCTGCGGCCATTGCAGATGCTGAACCAACTTCAGCTTGGCAGCCACCTGTTGCACCAGCTACACTTGCATTGTTTGCTACGACACGCCCAAACAATGCTGAAGTGAATAAGAAATCAATCATTTGCTCTTCTGTTAAATCATGTGTTTTTTCTAATTTAAAAAGTGCACCGGGAATGGTACCCGAGGAACCAGCTGTTGGCGTTGCACAAATAATACCCATCGCAGCATTGACTTCATTTGTTGCAATGGCACCTTTGACTGCGTCAATCATTTCATATCCAGACAAAGCATGATGTGTTTCATTATAATCACGTAGTTTAGCAGCGTCATGACCAGTGTAGCCCGTTACACTTTCAACGCCATCACCTGTCGTCCCTTTGATTACTGCGTCTCGCATGACATCTAAATTTTGTTTCATTTGCGCTCGCACTTCATCACGTGATTTACCGCTTAATTCCATTTCTTCTTTAACCATGATATCCGCAAATGACATATTATTTTCTACGGCATAATCTATAGTCTCTCTAATTGAATCAAACATGTTTATTCCCCCTCTAATTTATATAGGAAACGTTTACGTCACTGTATTTCTCTTTAATTGTATTTAATGTTGATTCTGAGATTGCTTTATTTAATGGTATTACAACCAAGCATTTATCTTCATCTATCTTAATAAATTCATCTTTACAGTCTAATTTCATATCGTTGATATCATTGATGAAATGATTTACTTGTGCTTTAGTCATATTTCCGTCAACAACTAAAATTGGTAATCCATGATTTAAATCTACTTCTAGTCCATTTATATGAATACCTTTAATTTTAATTGTACCACCACCGATTGAAATACCGATAATTTCAATGTAGCGACCATCATTACGAGATGATTTGATATAAGCACAGTTTGGATGTTGACCAATACTATCGCCTTCTTCTTCGATGATATCTATTTTAATACCATCATCAGCTGCAATTTCTAATGAAGATTTAATTCGGTTATCAAATGTTGAATATCCCATTGCTCCACCCACAATAGCGACATCTGTACCATGTCCTTGGTGTGTTTGAGCAAATGATTCATAATAATGTATTTCAATATTTTTAGGAATATCTCCCAATATTGCGCGTGCTGAATTCCCAATCTTTACTGCACCAGCCGTATGAGAACTTGAAGGGCCCATCATAACTGGTCCGATAATATCGAAAGCACTTTGATAATCATAGCTCTTTGCCATAATTAAACACTCTCCTTAATATGATTCTTTTTGCTCGGCATTTTAAAGTTGATATTCATTAAATTAAACTTATTAATTAGTGTTCCAATAATATAGGCTAAGACAATGCTGACAATAATCACTGTTGCGATTGTTACAATTGATGTCACTGCATTATTAAAGCCAAACAATACGATGGCGCCTGCAATTGGTGTTGCCATACCTTTGACACCTATTACTAGTCCGCTAAATGTCACGATACATGCGTTGACGACCCCAATCAGTGCATTTGTACCATATAGTTGTACTGGATATTGCGCTATTAAATCAATTTGCGTCAATGGCTCAATACAAACTGCAAATGCTTTTGACGGTCCACCAATGTTTAATTTTCGGAATAAAATAAGGTTAACAAATGAGCTACCTGTACATGTTAGTGCTCCAATAGCCATAGGAACACCTGTCAGTCCTAATAAACTTGTTAATACCATTGAACTTAGCGGTGTCATACCTGTAACAGGAATCACTAGTCCTAAAATGACCGCTAATGCATATGGATTGTTATCACCTACCGCAGTGACAGCACTACCTATTTGTTTTAATGTTGCTAGCACACCAGGTGTAATGATTGATGCAAGTCCGAAAGCAATTGCTGGTGCAAATAAGATCACCACAATTAAGTCCAAGCCTTCTGGAACTTTCTTTTCAATCCATTTAATTAAAAAAGCTACGCCATAAGCTGCGATGAATGCTGGTAATAATTTAAAGTCATGTAATACTAAACCAACAATAACCGCAAATACTGGTGCAACGCCTAAGTTTAAGCACGTTAGAATACCTACTGCGATACCGCTTAAACTTCCTGCTAAATCCCCAATATCTTGTAGAAATTTAATATCAAATACGCCACCAATAGCGTAACTTAAGAATGCTTGTGGTAGAAATGTCGCACAAGCTGCACCGGATAATGCTTGTAGTCCTTGTTTACCGTACGGTGCATACTTTAAAAATAGCGTCATGATCACTAAAACCAAGACTAATGTGCCTACACCTAACAGAATATCCATTTCCCAAAAACCTCTCTCTATGTTTATTTTATTTTCAGACCATAAACATCGTACACCCTTAAGAAAACGTTTTCAACTTTTATCTGTTATCAAATCAAATATTTAAGTGAAATATTTCATATTTGTGAAAGATTTTTAAAATGGATTGTTTCAAAAACTACTTATGTTGTCATTAATATTTACTAATTAACTTTTTACTCTATATTTCAAACAGTTGTGTGACAGTTTTTTGATAACTTTTTTACATCTGAAAGTGAGTAATATTTCTAAAAATCTTTAATATTTATACACTTTATCTTTCGAGCTATTTATTTTTTGTTTTTGTGCTGTGTTTATAAAACCGCACACTATATTCAAAAATAACTTATTACACATATATTTGCAATAAGATAATTAAAGTAGGATATTATTTTTAGTTTTCTGATAGGAATGATGATAGTCTATAGGTTGAATCTTTACTTTTTTTAAAGCTAAATTTACATCAACTTAACAATGGCTGGTTATACTGAAGATGAAAATATTTAGTATAACTTAGTGGAGGCGATAAAGGTGCAATTGAGTCATTCCGTTAAAGTTGCAATTTCTATCTATTTAACACTTATCTTTATAACGTTCACTTCTTATTTAGTCATTATTTTATATACGAGTATGACTGGACATGATGTATCACATTTCGTGTTAGATAGTCAGCATTCTCATCATGGATCTCTTACGCAAAAACATTTGAGTCTTCCTGAAATCTCATTTAAATAGTTTATCCTCTGTGTTTCAACATTCATTTCCCATATCGATTCATTTATCTATCATCTAGACCACTACATCTTAGATGATTTTTTTATTTTCTCATTTCACTCTTTCTTAAAAGTCGATATAATGAATTAAATCATTATCATACACCGACATATTTTATGTTGTTGGTGTTAAGTTTTAAAGGGGTGAGATACTTGGCGAATAATCATTCAGCTTTGCGTTTAAAAGGAATTATACTTGCCATTGTCGGTGCTTGTTTATGGGGATTAGGTGGTACTGTTTCTGATTTCTTGTTCAAATATAAGAATATTAATGTCGATTGGTACGTCACTGCTCGACTTGTAGTCAGTGGTGTTTTCTTACTTATTATGTACAAAATGATGCAACCCAAACGTTCTATATTTAGCGTATTCCAAGATCGACGTATGTTAGGCAAATTACTTATCTTCAGTATACTGGGCATGTTAGTTGTACAATATGCTTATATGGCATCTATTAATACAGGTAATGCTGCGATTGCAACATTACTACAATACATTGCGCCAGTTTATATTATTATTTGGTTTGTCATAAGAGGCGTTGCAAAACTAACATTATTTGATGTGCTTGCTATTATCATGACACTATTAGGAACATTTTTATTATTAACGAATGGTTCATTTTCTAATTTAGTCGTCAATCCTGCAAGTTTATTCTGGGGTATTTTAGCTGGTGTAGCACTCGCTTTTTACACAATTTATCCTTCAGACCTACTTAACCGCTTCGGTTCGATTCTAATTGTCGGGTGGGCAATGCTTATTTCTGGTGTTGCGATGAATTTACGCCATCCAATTTGGCACATTGATATCACTAAATGGGACATATCAATTATATTATTTTTAATCTTTGGTATTATCGGTGGTACCGCACTCGCATTTTATTTCTTTATCGACAGTTTACAATACATATCAGCGAAAGAAACAACATTATTCGGAACTGTTGAACCTGTCGTAGCCGTTATCGCAAGCAGTCTATGGTTACATGTGGCATTCAAACCATTTCAAATCGTAGGCATCATTCTTATTATGATTTTAATTTTATTACTATCACTTAAAAGACAACCTGAAGCATTAGATGAATAAGAAAACTCTGATAATCACTTTAGCAAGTAACTATTTTTAACAACGTAGCTACCTTGTATGTGATATCAGAGTTTTTTATTTTAATTAATAATATTTTTCACTTGGTATAAAAAGCGTCGGCGCTCTGGTATCGGAAATACTGGATAAATATGGAATTGGTAATATCCAGGTATAAAGTCATGTTCGATACCTTTTGCACTCAACAATTGCGATAAGTTCAAAGCATCTGGGTACAGTACTTCTTTTGTGCCAACAGTTAATGTAATACGACCTAAACCATCTAAGTCACCATTAATTGGTGATACTTTGTAGTTATCTAAAGGTGTGTCCCCTGCCCATTGTTCAGCTAAGAACACACTGCCATCCACACCTACCATTGGGTCTTTCTTTAAGTAGTCAGGAATTTCAGGATGCTGCATCGTTGCATCTAAAACTGGTGAAATTAATACAATATGTCCTGGTTGCACAATATGTTTTTCTTTTAACAATTGAGCAAATGATAAAGCAATTTGACCGCCCGCAGAGTCACCCATTACAACGATTTGTTTAGAATCTGCTACTTGATTCAATAAATCATGGTATAACTTTTCAAAAAGCACATACGTCGCTTGATAATCTTGATGCGGAATCTTCGGATATACTGGCATGATGACTTTAGCATTGAGTGTTTCTGCAAGTTCATCAATAAATTCGAAGTGAATTTTAAGTGGGTCTTGGAACCATGCGCCTCCATGTGCGTATAATACAACACGTTGATGCTTATCTTGTTTATCATTAACGGTATAAACGGTTGAACCGTAGTGCTTATCCACTGTTACTGGCATCTTAAACTGATAATTGGTGCCCTCATATTCACCTGCTGTCTGTGGCGCCATTTTTTCTAATGCTTTCATCGCTTCTTCTTTATACATAAAACGACGCTTAGCTCTAGATAATCGTATACCTTGTTCTAACATATAACTTTTCACACTGCGTTTTTCTTTAATTCTAATATGTGCGTATGCTGCTACTAAAAATCCAAACGCAAGTGTAGACCATTTTTTACGCATTTGTCGTCACTCCTCTTTGATGATTTCTACTATAGTTCTACTGTACCATGCTGATTCTTATTACTACCAATATTTACTGGGAAATAAGTTATGATGTCTACATAATCTTAGCAATGCTAATCATTTGCGATATTAATGCTCATCGACATCGTTATTTACACTATCATTCATTTGCTTAAGATGATGTTCAAAACGTTGCATATCGATAAAACGCCCTTGACGATGCATTTCTTTTCCATTCATAAAAATTAAATCCACAGGTACAGTGAAAATATTTAATTCTCCAGCAATAGCTTCCACCTGACTTTGATTAATCACAGCTAATGGCACATTGGGATATGATTGCATCAAGTCTTCAATTTGTGGTAAAACGGCATGACACACGCTACACTGATCGCGCATGACATGTACAACTGCTAACGGATATTGATGAATAAATTCACGGAATGCTTCGACACTATTTAATTGCTTAACCATTTCGAACACCTTCTTACTTTTTATATTTTAAAATGAAGTCATTATTTTGTTGCTAAAATGTCTTGAAACACTTGTGGCACAGAGGTTATCTTCTTATCGCTCAATCTGTAAAAACCGCCTGTCTGTGTACCAATACAATGCACGCCATGTGCGGACACAATTTCAAACTGAAACACCCATTTCATCTTGCTTGCTTTAACTAAGTAAATACGACCTACTGGTTTGTCATGTATTGTGACAGGTACTTTATACTCTGCTTCCGTTTTCATAAGTATAGGTGAAATGCCTTGATTGATCATTGTTGAGTAATTCATGTGCTGATTAATAAACGCTGTTCTCAAATCTTCGAACCATCTAATATAAACGATATTACTAACGACACCCATCGCATCAATGTCGTAACCATTCACTTCGATTTCTTTCTCTGCAACTAATAGACCTTCTGTTGTCATAATGACAAATCTCCTTATCTTACAAATAGATTTAAAATCATGTTAATTTATTTTTATTACTTTCATGATAAAAATACAAGCAATTGAACTTTATTACGGAAAATCAAACTTTTCAATGACGTTATTAATTTGACTAGTCGTGAAGATGCATTTTTCTAAAATGTACAAAAAGTACAATCCCTACTTTCTATCCCCCAAACTAACATCTATGCCATTGCTATACATCATTGCGCACTAAAAAGGCAGTAGCTTCATTTTAAGCTACTGCCTTTTGTAACGTATTCTCTTTCAACTCGCTACTTCGCATACGCACTACGAATGACTAAAAGTTCATTCATTTGATATGCTGTTTCATTTTTAATCATTATTTGACTGTCATAATTAGCTTACCTGGATCAGCATCTTGTACATCTTCAATGACAAGTTCTTTATTTTCAAGATTTGTAATAATCATTGGTGTAACGATGCTTGGTGCGTGTGCTTTCAAGTATGCTAAATTCACTTTCATTAATGGTTGACCTTGTGTTACTTTTTCATCAACGTTAATCAGACTTTCGAATCCTTCACCATTCAGTTTCACTGTATCGATACCAATATGAATAAGTACTTCGACGCCACTTTCAGATTCTAATCCTATCGCATGTTTCGTAGGGAAGATTGTTTTCACTGTACCATCAAACGGTGCTACAATTTCACCTTTTTCAGGGATAAAGCCAACACCATCACCCATCATTTTACCAGCGAATACTTGATCAGGTACTTCTGATAATGGAATGATTTGACCGATACCTGGTGCATAGATGTCTGTTGTTCCAAGTGCTTCTACGTGAACTGGTTCATCTGACATTTCTTCAGTCACTGTCGTTTCACTTGGTTTCGTAATTTCACCACTCATAATCTTGGCCATATCATGTTTAATTTGATCTGATTTTGGACCAAAGATAGCTTGCATATTGTTTCCAACTTCTAATACACCTGATGCGCCTAAAGCTTTAATACCTGCTACATCTACTTTTGATTTATCAACCACTTCTACGCGTAGACGTGTAATACATGCATCTAAATGTTTAATGTTTTCTTTTCCACCCATTGCATCTAAGACATCAAATGGTAATTTTGCGACACTAGAGTTACGAATTTCAGTTTCTTCATCTTCACGACCTGGTGTTTTCAATTTAAACTTACGAATTGCAAAGTCGAATAAGAAGTAATACACGATAGCATATACAATACCGACTGGAATAACTAATAATGCGTGTGAACGATCCCAGTTTAATAAACCATATAAAATATAATCTATGAAACCACCTGAGAATGTCATACCAATTTTAACGCCTAATAAATGCATTACTAAGAATGATGTACCAGCTAATAATACGTGAATTCCATAAAGTACTGGTGCTACAAATAAGAATGAAAATTCTAATGGCTCAGTGATACCAGTTAAAAATGCAGTTAATCCTGCTGATAACATTAAACCACCCACGACTTTTTTACGTTCTGGTCGTGCATTTTTATAAATAGCAAATGCCGCCGCTGGTAAACCAAACATCATAAATGGATATTTACCAGTAGTAAATGCACCAGCAGTAAATGGTACGCCATCTTTCAATTGTGCCATCCAAATACGTTGGTCACCACGAACCAATTCACCTGCGTGATTTGTATAACTTCCGAATTCAAACCAGAACGGTGAATAGAAAATATGATGTAAACCAAATGGAATTAATGAGCGTTCAATAATACCGAATATAAACGTTGTTAATGTTAAATTTTTATTTAATAAGAAATTCGATAAACTATTTAATCCATCTTGAATTGGTGGCCACGCAAAGCTTAAAAGCACACCTGTTGCGATTGCTACGACCGATGTCACAATCGGTACAAATCGTTTACCTGCAAAGAATCCTAAAAATGGTGGTAGTGTAATATTATAAAATTTGTTGTAACACCATGCGGCTAAAGCACCCATGATAATACCACCAAACACACCCGTTTGTAACGTTGGAATACCTAATACTAAAGCATGTGCTGGTTCTTTCGCTGCTTGACTTAATTCTTTTGCCCCTTTGGCATATGAGAAAATGTCATCAATTGTAATGTGCAACACTTTCCCCATTGTTGCATTCATAATTAAGTAACCTACTAGCGCTGCTAATGCTGCAACACCGTCTCCTCCTGCTAATCCAAGTGCTGTACCAACTGCAAATAATAATGGCAAGTTATCAAATACAACTTGTCCTGCTGCTTCCATGACCGACGAAATCATTACAATGATATCGTTTTTTAACCATGGTGCAATTTCTACTAATTGTTCGTTGTGCATTGCGTTACCAAACGCTAATAAAATACCAGCTGCTGGTAAAATCGCAACAGGTAACATTAATGCTTTACCGATACGTTGCAATTGTCCAAACAATTTCTTAAACATATAAACATCCCCTATCTCAATTTCCGCTTCCATGTACAAAAAAAGCAGGCATGAACAAACAAGACTATTCTCATAGTGCGGTTGTTTGCTCATGCCTGCATTACCAGTAACACGCAAGTGATATCTAATTCATAGCTATTATACATATTTGTAAAAGCGTTTTCAACAACTTTTTCACAATTTTATCATCAATTCAGTACGATCATTTGTGATAAATAAACAAAACGGCAATTCCCATTTTGTTGAAATAGAAATTACCGTTTTTATAGTTCAATTCAATTGTGATAACCTTTAAATCAGTTATAAGAAACGTTTTGCTGCCACTGAAATTGGTGGAATTTGATCTAAATCTAAATGTTTATCTTCAGTAATTGATCTAAATGCCCACTTACCATAACCAAGCGCTTCTTCATTTACAATTTTACCTGGTAATGGCGCAGCATTAGGATCAACATATACATCTACAATCGTTGGTACATCTTGTGCTAATGCCTCTTCGACTATAGCATCTACTTCGCTAGCACTCTTAATTGTATAACCTTTACCACCTGCTGCCTCAGCAAATTTTGCATGATCCATATCAGAAAAATCAACTGCATATTCTAATTCACCAGCTGCTTGTTGTTCATATTTAATAAATGCTAACTGTTTGTTATTAAGTACAAATACAGTTAAAGGTAAATCATATTGTACTGCTGTAGCGAAGTCTTGCATTACCATTTGGAATGCACCGTCACCAGCAATTGCGATGGCTTGTCTATTTGGATATGCAATTTTTGATGCAATTGCACCTGGAAGACCGCAACCCATTGTACCTAACCAACTTGAAATGATGAACTTGTTATTTACACCAAGGTTTAAGTATCGAGTTGACCAAACTGTTGCTGTACCTACATCTGCTGAAATCACTGCATCATCTTTAATAAATTTATTGATTGATGCCATTAATCGTTCTGGACGTAATGGTTTACTATTATTATTTTTATCTTGTTCCATCCATTTATCCCAAACCGCTTTACGTTCTAACGTTTTGTTTAAGAATGGTCTTTCAGCAACATGTTTAATATTTTCAGTTAACTGATGCAACGCAATTTTACTATCTCCAACAATTCCTACATTAATATTGAAACGATGTCCGATATTTTTAGGATTTGTGTCAATTTGAATGGCTTTAATATTTTTCTTAGGTAAGTAATCCACATATGGATAGTTTGTACCAACCATAATTAATAAATCCGCTTCCTGCATTGTTTGATAAGATGTTTTGGTACCGATTTTACCTAAGTTACCGATACTATATGGATGATCATCCGGCAAGATTGTTTTAGCTGGTAATGAATGAATGACAGGAATTTTAGCCATTTCAATAAATTCACGTAGCTCATCTTTCGCATGTTTCGCACCTACACCAATTAACATAACCGGCTTTTTACTCTTATTGATTAATTTAACAGCTTTTTTAATGTCTTTATATTTTGGTGATACTACTGTTGGTCTTGATGTATCTACTGGTTTATTCGTTGTATCTTTAATTTTTTCAGTTAATAAGTCGTTAGGACAAATAACAACAGCTACACCTTTTTGTTCATATGCCGTACGAATTGCTTCGTTAACGATTTCAAACACATTGTCACCTTTTTCAATTTGGTGATTATAAACGGCTACATCTTCACATAATTTTTGTAAATTTGTTTCTTGGAATGCTTTCGTTCCAAGTGCTGTACTATTCGTTTGTCCAGATAATATTAATTGCGGTACATTATCCATTTTGGCATCATACATACCATTTAATAAATGAATTAAACCAGGGCCACCGATACTTAATGCCACACCGATTTTACCAGTTAATTTTGTGTAACCAGCAGCCGCTAAGCTTGCTACTTCTTCATGACGTACATGATAAAATTTAAATTGATCTCTCACTGTACGTAAACTATCGACTACTGCGTCGATTGAGTCTCCTGGAATACCATACAAGTGATCTATATCCCATGCTTGTAATGCTTTAACTAATGCTTCATTTGCTTTTATTTTTGCCATTATTACTAATAGCCTCCCTTTCTGTCTATCATTTTAAATATCTAAATTAATAGAATAATAAAATTAGAACAGGTATTAACACTGAACTAATAACTGCAGTTAAAATCATCCCAATTGAACTAAATGCACCGGATTCAATATCCATTTCTAGTGCTTTAGCTGTGCCAAATGCATGTGACGCATTCCCATACGTTAAACCTTTGGCGATAGAAGATTCAAATCTTCCAAATCTTAATAACATCGAACCTAAAATACTACCGATTAAACCCGTTGTGATAATAAAAAGTACGGTCATCGTATCTGTACCACCTAGTTCATGTGACACTTCGATACCTACTGCGGCTGTTATAGATCGGGGCAATAACGTTACAATGACGTCTTTAGAATAGCCAAATGCTTTAAGTGTTAAGAACACTAACATGAAATTCAGCATGACGCCAGTTAATACACTTGCAAAAATGATAGAGACATTGTCTTTAATTTTCTCTCTATTTTTATAAAGTGGGTACGCTAAACATACGACCGTTGCGTTTAAAATATGGTTGATCCAACTGCCACCTTTCATATACCCGTTATAACTAATTCCAAAGATAAGTAAGACAAAAATAATTCCTAAAGATGCAATTAATGCTGGATTCAAAAATGGGTTCGGATATTTTTGTTGTAACCTTTTAGCGAAATAATATAAAACGACAGTCAACAAAATCATTAATAAGGCTTGCACGTAATCATTCATAAGCGTCTACACCTTTACGATGTTTATGTTTAACAGACATTTTTTCAGCAATATAACCTGAAGATAATGCAACGATACATGTTCCTATGATAATGACTGCGAAAAAGAGTATATAATTTAGCGTAATTTCGGAAGCAACATCCATAATACCTACAACTGACGGTATGAAGAAAAAGACCATCGTCTTTAATAAAAAGTTTGCACCGTCTTCTACCCAAGTTAGCGGTACAATCTTAAATTGTAATAGTAAATAAAATAAAAATAGACCAACAATACTGCCGGCTAAGGGAAGATGAAAAATCTTTTGAATTTCTGTGCCAATATAAGTAATCACAATGATGATTCCTAGTTGTAGTAGTAGTTTGATTATTAATTGGACTTTGTGCATGGCGCCATCCCTTTCTAAATATGTCTAAATTGTTACAATAACTATTATAAAGATGGCGTACACAATATAAAAATACTCTTTTTTTATAGTTTGTATTACTATTTTCTATGGAAACGCTCTCTAAATTTCACTTCATTTTCACAAAAAAACACTCATTATTTCAATGACCCACGTAATGATGCGCCTTAAATAATGAGTGCTTTATTAATATGTTAGCCTAAACGGTCTTTCAAAAATTCTATCCATTTCGTTGTGGCATGACTTAATTGTTTATCCTTCTTCCAAACAACACCTAATTCCCAATGTACATGAGCATCTTCAATGCGTAGCAGCTTCACATCTCCATTTAGTTGCTCTGAAATTGATGTTGGTAAAATACTAATACCTAATTCATTCGTAACTAAATCTTCTATAACATGCCATTGTGAAATTTGCGCTACAGTATTCGGAACAAAGCCAACGTTTTTAGCATTTTCAATAATTTTATCATTCAAGTAAAAGTCTTTATTAAATAAAATGAAGTCTTCACCTGCTAAATCTTCGAGTTTAACAGTTTCATATTTTGCGAGTCGATGCTCTCTGCTCACGATAAGTCGCAAATCTTCCTTATCTAGGGTAGTATAATCGAAAATATGATGATCGACTGGCAAAGTGGTCACGCCTATATCTACTTCATCATTGATAATTTGCTGTTCAATCGTTTTGCCGCCATTTTCTATTAAATTATATGTAACATTTGGATATTGTTGATGGAATGCACCAAGAATATTGATAAGAATCTTCATATTCATGACTGCCGACATACCCATGTTTATATGCCCTGTTTCCAGTCCATTCAAGCGTTCCATTTCAGATGGTAAATAATCATACAGTGCAACAATTTCTTTACTTTTCTCATAAAAAATTTGACCTGCATCGGTAAGAATTAAATGTCTTTTACTTCTATCAAATAAGGGCGTGCCCATTTCATTTTCAATATCTTTAATTGCTTTACTAATTGTAGGTTGTGCAATATATAATGATTTGGAAGCATTAGTCATGCCTCCTTGCTTAACGACTTCAATAAAATATTTCATATGTTTGATATCCACTAACATCATCCTAACTATTTCAACACGTTTATTTCATTATACACAACTTCTTAAACATTCAATAAATTTAGATTCATAAAATTGCTTTATAAAAAGTTTTATGTAAAATACACATTCTTTTATGGTATTATATTAATGGCTCAAGTTTGTTATTCGAGGTGAGGTATTGAGCTTTTACGAATTTATGCAAAGTTTTCTTGGTGATGACACACCATTAGGTGAATTGGTTGATTGGATTAATCAAGATAGCAATTTCCCTAGAGAAGTGAAGAGCCATAGTGAAATATTGTCATATTTTCGAACAAATCCATGTCCTGAAAGCATCTCAGTACCTGTAATTAAACGGGCACTATCAGTTTTCAACCAATTCACAAATGTACAATGATACATGAATACATGGAGTCACATCATCTCATGTTAGCGCTCTGATTGCAGGGCGCTATTTTTAATGTTATCGCTACATTTAGTATATTGTGATTGCTATTTTCTTTCAGTTATAGAACCACGTACCTTTTCTTTTAAATCATTTTATATTTTCCCACTAATATCCGCTGTTAATCAATTCTGACATCCTTGTATCACTATGACAATTAATTGTTAAATACATGAATTTCTACATTTTATGAAAAAATCCATTTTTATTACAATTCAACACTTTATATGACAACTTCATTACAGTTACTTTTATTGTTGATTGCTTGCATTGTTTTCTAAAAAAATTTTGTTATCATAATTAACGTTGAATAAAGAAAAAAATTAACTTGGGAGATAAAAATGGAATATAAAAAGATACTAATTCGTTTATTAATTGCTTTTGCAGTACTTTTCTCAGCAGATTTCACTTATCAATCCGTCGAACAAACGCATCAATCGCATGCCGCAGTTAATTATTATAGTAAAAACCAATGTACATGGTGGGCATTTAAACGTCGCGCACAAGTCGGTAAACCTGTTTCTAATAGATGGGGCAATGCTAAAAATTGGTATTACAATGCACGTAAATCAAAATATGCGACTGGTCGTACACCAAGAAAATTTGCTGTCATGCAATCAACTGCAGGATATTATGGACATGTCGCAGTTGTTGAACAAGTATATAAAAACGGTAGTATTAAAGTTTCAGAATACAACTTTTATCGCCCATTAAAATACAATACACGTGTACTAAGCAAAAAGGCAGCACGTAACTTTAACTATATTTACTAATCAAAAAACTTCTATCACGAACGCTTCAATTTCCTGTATGCGTGTGATAGAAGTTTTTATTTTTGTTCATATTAATTTATCTAAGCGCTACGATGGACTGACTTAAACTTTTCTTTAAAATCGCTATTCGCCATTTACTATTGTTGTCTAATTTCTTGTAAAATACGTTCCGCTGCTTGTGTATTTGCACGGGGTTCTTTTTTCAAAGCTTCAGCTACTTTAGCAATTTCATCACCTTTTGCTCCTACAACAATAGCTAATGATTTATATTGTAAACTCATATGACCTTGTTGAATACCTTCTGACACAAGCGCGCGACATGCTGCAAAGTTTTGCGCTAAACCAACGGCAGCAACTACATGACCTAATTCTTGTGCTGACTCTACATTTAGTAGCTCTAATGAAGCTTTAGCTATTGGTAATACTTTCGTACCACCCCCAACAATTGCCAATGTCATAGGCACTTCAATTGTACCAATCAATCGTTGACGATCTTGATCGTAACGCCATGTAGCAATACCACGATACTGTCCGTCACGACTTGCGTATGCATGCGCACTTGCTTCTGCCCCACGCGTATCATTTCCTGTTGCTAAAACAACGGCATGTATGCCATTCATAACACCTTTATTATGTGTTGCAGCACGATGAATATCAACTTGTGCAAGTACAGAAGCACGCTCCATTCGTTTGGCAACCTCTTCTCCAGTTCTCTCGCCCCTTGCTAAATCTTTAACATCAATTTCGCCTTGAACTTTAACAACGGACGCTGTTGCATGATTGGATAAAATACTCATTAAAATGTCGCTTTGCGGAAATTCATTTTTTAAAAATGCAGTTATGGCCTCTAAAATCGTATTAAGCATATTAGCGCCCATAGCATCTTTCGTATCAACAAATACTTTTAAAGATAGTAACTGTTGCTCAGGAAATGTATCAATCGCTATACGTTGGTAACCACCACCACGCGCTTTAATAGAAGGATATGCCTCATCCGCAATTTTATGAATTTGCTTTTCTAAAGCTTTAATGTCTGCTGATAATTTTTCAGTATCGTCAACGCCATCAAAGACGATTTGACCTATCATAATACGTTCAGAAGATACCGTTTTAAATCCGCCAGTCTGATTCACTAGCTTTGCACCATAACTAGCTGCAGCGACAACTGAAGGCTCTTCCACCATCATAGGTACAACATATGCCTTATCGTCCACAATGATATTCGGTAATAATCCAACGGGTAATGCACCTTGCGCGATGACATTTTCAATTAAACTATTGGCTACTTCTTCATCGATTAATGGATGATTCAGTAAAATGTCGAATTGTTCTTCTGATAACCATTGCTTATCAACCAATTGTTGTAACTTTTCTTTACGAGATAAATGTCGAAAATTCTTATCTAAATTTTGCATGGACGTACTCCTTTTACTTCACATAATTTTTAACATTTCAATCACTACTATTTTTACCACAAAATAACGTCATTCGTCTTAAAATTCAATTGAATAATTGTCGTTTTGACTTTAAAATAAAACAAGGTAAATTAAAACGCTTACAAGAAACGACAAATCATTTTTAAATTTAGTATATTTCTTTGTATAAAATTAGCATATTCTGATATGATACAAGTGTTGCTTTTATAAATTTGAAAGGATGTAAAACCTTATGACAATAGGTATCGATAAAATAAACTTTTACGTTCCAAAGTACTATGTAGACATGGCTAAATTAGCAGAAGCACGCCAAGTAGATCCAAACAAATTTTTAATTGGTATTGGTCAAACTGAAATGGCTGTTAGTCCTGTAAACCAAGACATCGTTTCAATGGGCGCTAATGCTGCTAAGGACATTATAACAGACGAAGACAAAAAGAAAATTGGTATGGTAATTGTGGCAACTGAATCAGCAGTTGATGCTGCTAAAGCAGCCGCTGTTCAAATTCACAACTTATTAGGTATTCAACCTTTTGCACGTTGCTTTGAAATGAAAGAAGCTTGTTATGCTGCAACACCAGCAATTCAATTAGCTAAAGATTATTTAGCAACTAGACCGAATGAAAAAGTATTAGTTATTGCTACAGATACAGCACGTTATGGATTGAATTCAGGCGGCGAGCCAACACAAGGTGCTGGCGCAGTTGCGATGGTTATTGCACATAATCCAAGCATTTTGGCATTAAATGAAGATGCTGTTGCTTACACTGAAGACGTTTATGATTTCTGGCGTCCAACTGGACATAAATATCCATTAGTTGATGGTGCATTATCTAAAGATGCTTATATCCGCTCATTCCAACAAAGCTGGAATGAATACGCAAAACGTCAAGGTAAGTCGCTAGCTGACTTCGCATCTCTATGCTTCCATGTTCCATTTACAAAAATGGGTAAAAAGGCATTAGAGTCAATCATTGATAACGCTGATGAAACAACTCAAGAGCGTTTACGTTCAGGATATGAAGATGCTGTAGATTATAACCGTTATGTCGGTAATATTTATACTGGATCATTATATTTAAGCCTAATATCATTACTTGAAAATCGTGATTTACAAGCTGGTGAAACAATCGGTTTATTCAGTTATGGCTCAGGTTCAGTTGGTGAATTTTATAGTGCGACATTAGTTGAAGGCTACAAAGATCATTTAGATCAAGCTGCACATAAAGCATTATTAAATAACCGTACTGAAGTATCTGTTGATGCATATGAAACATTCTTCAAACGTTTTGATGACGTTGAATTTGACGAAGAACAAGATGCTGTTCATGAAGATCGTCATATTTTCTACTTATCAAATATTGAAAATAACGTTCGCGAATATCACAGACCAGAGTAATCTGTGTATTTGAAAGACATTTAAATATAACCTAAAAACAGCAGTAAGACCACTTCTCATTGAAATCGTCTTACTGCTGTTCTCTATTTATAACACTTCGTATTGAATGAATTCATTATGCCTATTTGACACATTATTGAAATTTTTAATATACCCCTTATACGTTACGGCTTTGTACTGTGTTTAGGTATATAAAGCTTTGACATATCGATATTCTCCAACTCTAACAGCTTAATTTTATTATTAATCGTTCCACCGAATCCTGTTAAGCTACCCGTTTTACCGACAACACGATGACATGGCACGATAATTGATAATGGATTACTTCCGACTGCACCTCCAACCGCTTGGGCTGACATTTTTGGCTTATCAAGCACCTTGCCTACTTTTTTGGCAATAGCACCATACGTTGTTAGAGTCCCATAAGGAACCTGTCTTAATTCATTCCAAACACACTGTTGAAAATGACTACCTGTTGGCTTTAAAGGTATTGTGATTTCAGGATTGTCACCTTTAAAATACGCGTCTAACCACTGTGTCGCCTCTTTAAATATCGCTAAAGACGTATTTTCTTCCCTAGTACCATCACCTTGTTGATTTTCAAACAAAACAGCGGTCAGACTTCCCCCATCACTCACAAGTTCCAATCGTCCTACAGGCGAATCATAGTAACTCTTATACTCCATAAAAATGCCCCCTTTTTCTAATCATACGCCTTAATTGTTAAATTAGAAAATATTCATGTTCACATTTTTTAAAAATAAATAAGTCGTCAATTACGTATATAAACACGTAATACCAGCTATCACTTTGCTGCAATATACAGTTACATATCTTACTACACGCGCTAACCTCTTACTTTGTAAACCAAATCTTAAATTAAAATATTGAAAATGCAATGGATCCTTAATATTTTATTAAACCTATAATTACTTATTAAAAATAACACACAATATTCATAAAGTTTTAAAAATATTCTGTTTAATCATCTATTATTAGTGGAAAAATATAAGAGCAATTGTTTATAGTTTGCATAACGCTTCAAAAGTAATTTCTTTTTTGTTTAGTTCAAAAAAATTTAGAGGTGATGTTATATGAATAACGATTTTTTCAATAGCGACTTTGATTCAATTTTTCGAAGAATGATGCAAGATATGCAAGGTTCAAATCAAGTCGGTAACAAAAAGTACTATATTAATGGTAAAGAAGTTTCACCTGAAGAACTAGCGCAACTCACACAACAAGGTGGCAATCACTCTGCTGAACAAAGTGCGCAAGCTTTTCAACAAGCAGCACAAAGACAACAAGGGCAACAAGGTGGCAACGGCAATTATTTAGAACAAATTGGTCGTAACCTTACGCAAGAAGCACGTGACGGTTTATTAGATCCAGTCATTGGTCGTGATAAAGAAATTCAAGAAACTGCTGAAGTCTTAAGTAGACGAACTAAAAACAATCCTATATTAGTTGGAGAAGCTGGTGTTGGTAAAACTGCGATTGTTGAAGGTTTAGCACAGGCAATCGTTGAAGGAAATGTACCAGCAGCAATCAAAGACAAAGAAATTATTTCTGTAGATATTTCATCATTAGAAGCTGGAACGCAATATCGTGGTGCTTTTGAAGAAAATATTCAAAAATTAATCGAAGGTGTTAAATCTTCACAAAATGCCGTACTATTCTTTGATGAAATCCATCAAATTATCGGTTCAGGTGCCACAGGAAGTGATTCAGGTAGCAAAGGGTTATCTGATATTTTGAAACCTGCATTAAGTCGTGGTGAGATTTCTATTATTGGTGCAACAACACAAGATGAATATCGAAACAATATTCTTAAAGATGCTGCATTAACGCGCAGATTTAATGAAGTACTTGTTAATGAACCAAGTGCTAAAGATACTGTGGAAATTTTAAAAGGTATTCGCGAAAAATTCGAAGAACACCATCAAGTAAAATTACCAGATGACGTATTAAAAGCATGTGTTGACTTATCAATTCAATATATTCCACAACGATTATTACCAGATAAAGCAATCGATGTGTTAGATATTACAGCAGCACATTTATCTGCGCAAAGTCCAGCTGTCGATAAAGTTGAAACTGAAAAACGAATTTCTGAATTAGAAAATGATAAACGTAAAGCGGTAAGTGCTGAAGAATATAAAAAAGCTGACGACATTCAAAATGAAATTAAATCATTACAAGATAAATTAGAAAATAGTAATGGTGAACATACTGCTGTTGCTACAGTTCATGATATTTCAGATACTATTCAACGATTAACTGGTATTCCAGTTTCTCAAATGGATGATAACGATATTGAACGTTTAAAAAATATTTCTAATCGTTTAAGAAGTAAAATCATAGGTCAAGATCAAGCTGTAGAAATGGTTTCACGTGCAATTCGCCGTAATCGTGCTGGGTTTGATGACGGCAACCGTCCAATTGGCAGTTTCCTATTTGTTGGCCCTACTGGTGTTGGTAAAACAGAGCTTGCTAAACAATTAGCAATTGATCTATTTGGTAATAAAGATGCACTGATTCGACTTGATATGAGTGAATATAGTGACACAACAGCTGTTTCAAAAATGATTGGTACAACTGCTGGTTATGTCGGTTATGATGACAATTCAAATACGTTAACTGAAAAAGTACGCCGTAATCCATACTCAGTCATTCTATTTGATGAAATCGAAAAAGCAAATCCACAAATTTTAACATTGTTATTACAAGTAATGGATGATGGTAATTTGACTGATGGTCAAGGTAATGTCATCAACTTTAAAAATACAATTATTATTTGTACATCAAATGCTGGCTTTGGCAATGGCAATGACGCTGAAGAAAAAGATATTATGCACGAAATGAAAAAATTCTTCCGCCCTGAATTCCTTAACCGCTTCAACGGCATCGTTCAATTCTTACATTTAGATAAAGATGCATTGCAAGATATCGTCAACTTATTATTAGACGATGTACAAGTTACATTAGATAAAAAAGGTATTACGATGGACGTTTCTCAAGATGCGAAAGATTGGTTAATTGAAGAAGGCTATGATGAAGAATTAGGTGCACGTCCATTAAGACGTATTGTTGAACAGCAAGTACGTGACAAAATTACAGATTACTATCTAGATCATACAGACGTTAAACATGTGGATATAGATGTTGAGGATAACGAATTAGTCGTAAAAGGTAAATAACGACACTTTAACATATCGCGCATCAAAAATGAGCATCAGGTCGCCCTTGCCTGTGCTCATTTTTTTAATTATTTCCCTGGAAAATGATTCGCTGTGTGCTGTTCTGTTCCACAACAATCACGATTAATGTCACATGTACCACATTTTCCTTGTTTCGAACGTTTGAAAAATTTCACTAGTGTATACAAGGCATATCCGAAAATTGCTAAAAAAATTAAAATGTTAATAATGACTGACACTTTAACCACTCCTTAAACAAATAAATGTCCGATTTGATAAAAAATGAATGTTAAGACATATGCAGTGACTAGAGGATAGACAACTGCAAGTGCCGTCCATTTCCATGAATAAGTCTCTTTACGGATTGCTGCCACTGTAGAAACACAAGGAATATACAATAGTATAAATATCATAAATGCATACGCAGATAGCGGTGTGAATTGATTTTGAATCACATTAACAAGGCCTGCATCACCTGATGAATAGATAATCGCCATCGAACTTACGATAACTTCTTTTGCTAAAAATCCTGGCACTAACGTAGCACCTGCTTGCCATGTTCCAAATCCGAGCGGTTGCACTAACATACCAAAGAAACTACCAACCATATGTAAAAAACTTTGATTGATATTCACATTGATACCATGTGGTCCTACATAACTTAATAGCCAAATGACTACTGAGCCGCCAAAAATAAATGTACCTGCTTTACGAACAAAGCCCTTAGCCTTTTCCCAAGTACTACGCCACAACGTTTTAATGGAAGGCACACGGTATGTTGGCAATTCCACAATAAAGATTGCATTATCATTTTTTAAAATCGTCTTAGTAAGTACTGTACTGACTAAAAATGCCATAATAATACCTAAAACATACAAGCTTAATACTACTAAAGATTGATTCTCTTTGAAAAAGATACCTACGAACAACGCATACACTGGCAGTCTAGCAGAGCATGACATGAATGTTGCAATTAATATCGTTGTTAAACGCTCTTTTTCATTTTCAATACTGCGCGCAGCCATAATACTCGGTACGTTACAACCAAATCCGATAATCATCGGTATAAAAGACTTCCCGCTTAAACCGAACGATTCCATAATACGATCCATTAAAACTGCAATACGTGCCATATAACCTGAATCTTCTAATAAAGATATAAAGAAAAAGAGCACAACAATTTGTGGTACAAAGACTAATACTGATCCTACACCAGCAATAATGCCATCTGTAATTAAATCTTGTAAAAATGGTATAACGCCAAGATAATTCATAATCGTCTTCACACTATCCGTAAATGTACCACCTATAAATGCATCGAGTTGATCTGACAAAGGTGTGCCAATCCATGTAAATGTAGTTTGAAAGATCAACCACATAATCGCTAGAAAGATAGGCATCCCTATATATTTATGCGTTAATATCTTGTCAATTCTAGAGCTGAAATATTGCTTATCTTCATCTGGATACGTTACCACGTCTTGCAATAACGTCTCAATATAATGATTGCGTATACGCTCCATCTCTTGACGAACAGATACACCCTGTACTTTTTCAGCAACTTGATCACGTAAACTCGACAATTTATTTACAACCTCTGAATTAAGTTCGTTTGCAATTTGCATGTTATTTAATAAGAATTGAATCGCAATAAATCTAGCTTGATATTTATCATGAGATGTCTCTGTTATTATTATTTGACACATATTTTTAATTGTCTCTTCAATCTTCTCACCATAATTGATTTTAAAATGCGGTTGATACCCTTCCCCTAGATGCTTTATTTCGCCAAGTAAATGTTTAGTTCCTTTGCCTGTACGTGCCACAACTGGAAAAATAGGTGTTTTTAACTTTTTCATCAATTTATGATAATCGATTTTTATCCCGCGCTTTGTAGCTACATCAATCATATTTAATCCGATGTATATTGGTTGATTAAGTTCTAACAATTGTACTGTTAATTGCATATTCCTTTTTAGTTGACTCGCGTCAACAATGTTAATGATTCCTGAAAATGAATCGTTTAATAAATAGTCTGTCACTACAGTTTCATCTTTAGAAATCGGCGATAAATCATATGTACCTGGTAAATCAATTAATTGTCCTACATTTTCTTTTAGCTTCCCTATTTTTTTCTCTACCGTTACGCCACTCCAGTTGCCTATATATTCATACGAACCAGTTAAAGCGTTAAACAAAGATGTTTTACCAACATTAGGATTTCCTAAAATACAATAATTTTCCATTCGTCCGGCTCCTATTCTTCTAATGCAATAGAACAAGCATCGCAATGCCTAATACTTAACTGTTGTCCGTTTACTTCAATAATACATGGCCCTTTAAATAAACATTTTTGTTTAATCGTTATGATAGCGTCATCTGTTAACCCAAAGGCACTTAGACGATACAACATATTCTCATTAGCAATATCCATTCGCTTTATTTTATAAGCCTTATTCATTTCACCATTTTTAATGTTTAACATACTATTTCGCTCTCCTATTAGAAATAATAATCATTATCACTTAAAAATCATAACCCTTAAAATTGTAGCTCGCAATAATTTATTTAAATAATTTTCATTTTTCATGTAAAATTTGTGACATTGCAAAAATATTTTGTATAATCGCTTCCATGCAAAAAACCTCCGCTTCAAATGTCATTGATAGACATTTAAAGCGGAGGCATGTACATGTTATTTTATGATTTATTTCGTAGATTTTTTTCTAACAATTGATTGAGCTTTTCAATATTTTTATTCAACTGTTCTATATTCGTTACTTGTTGTTTTGAATTTAGTTGATGCTTGTTTTGATAATCTATTAAAGCATCATATAAGAAAAATGAACTTGCTGATTGCTGTTTCACTTCTTGGTACAATGCCATCGTTTTATCATCTAGTACTATTGAATGTGCATCATCTTGCCCATGTACATCTTGATGTTTCGATACATTTGTTGCACCTTGTGGATATACTTTAAAGGTTGTGTCGTATGTTTCCTTACTATCTTTAGCTTCAGATTCCTGTGATTCAACCGTTTTATATTTTTCAAGTGCATGTCCTTCAATATCAACTCGTGGAATAATGCGATTCAACCATGCTGGTAAATACCACGAACCTTTTCCAAACAATTTAGTTAATGCAGGAATTAACATCATTCTGACTACGAAGGCATCAAAGAGTACACCAAACGCTAATGCCATACCCATTGATTTAATCATGACATCTTCTTGGAATACAAACGCAAAGAAGACACTAAACATGATTAATGCAGCTGCTACAATAACAGGACCGCTTTCTTTCAACCCTACTTTGATAGAATAATCATTATCCCCTGTTTTACTATATTCTTCATGAATTCGCGACATAAGGAAGACTTCATAATCCATCGCTAATCCAAATAAGATACCTATAGTAATAACCGGTAAAAATGCTAGCATTGGTCCTGTCGTTTCAATACCAAACAGACCTTTCATAAAACCATCTTGCATTACTAATGTTGTAAATCCTAGCGTTGCCATTAATGACAAGACAAATCCTAAAACTGCTTTTAACGGTATTAGAATTGAACGGAAGACAATCATTAATAAGAAAAATGCCAATACAACAATTACTGTTGCAAATAAAGGTATCGCCTCATTTAACTTTTTAGACATATCAATATTAATGACACTTTGTCCCGAAATCTCCGTTTTGAACCCATATTTATCTTGTGCATCTTTATGATAATCTCGTAAATCATGCACTAAATCATTTGTACTCTCTGCATTAGGCCCTTTCTTAGGTATCACGACCATCAAAGCGTAATCATTATCTTTACTCATTTGTGGCGGCGTAACGATATCTACATTTTTCTTATCTTTAATATCTTTATATACAGACTGTAAATCTTGTTGTAATCCTTGTGGATCATCCTTTTTATCTTTCACATTTATCAACATCGGAATTTGGCCATTAAATCCTTCACCAAATTTATCCGAGATTATATCGTAAGCTTTTTTCTGTGTAGAATCTGCTGGTTTAACACCGTCATCTGGAATACCAAGTCGCATATGACTAACTGGTATTGCAGCTGCTACTAATATGATTAAACCTAGTAATACTGCCGCAAGTGCATTTCCTGTAATAAATTTAGACCAAGGCGTATCAATATCTTTTTTAAAATTAGACTGCAATTTGTTCACTTTAATGCGTTTATGGAAAATACTAATTAACGCAGGTAATAAAGTCAGTGCACTGAATACAGCAAATATAACACTAATTGCCGAAGCAAACCCCATCACTGCTAAGAAATCTATGCCAACTAGCGATAAACCGCATACGGCAATCACAACTGTCACACCAGCGAAGATGACTGCGCTACCTGCTGTTCCTATTGCAAGACCAATGCCTTTAATGTAATCTGTTTCAGTTTTCATAACTTGTCGATATCTGAATAAAATAAATAATGCATAATCGATACCAACTGCTAGTCCAATCATTACGGCTAATGTCAGTGTGACATTTGGTATATCAAATGCATAAGTTAACAAACTGATAATGCCAACCCCAGATGCTAGACCAATCAATGCACTTATAATTGGTAATCCTGCAGCAATGACTGAACCAAATGTAATCAATAACACTACAAATGCAACAATGATACCAACTAGTTCAGAATTACCGCCTACTTCTGTAGATGTCATTCCTGTACCAGTTAACTCTGTTTGTACATTATGATTGTCACGTAAGTCTTTCAAATGACTTTTAACATTATCTCTAGAGCCATCTTTTAAAGATGTTTGACTAACGTCATATGTGATATCTGCAAATGCAGTTGTTTTATCTTTACTAATTTGCTTATTTTCATAAGGATCTGATATTTTATCAATGTGCTTGTCATCTTTTTTAATATCATCTAACGTTTTCTTAATATCTTTAGTAATGTTCGGTTGCACAATACCATCATCTTTAGTCGTCTTAAAGACAACACGTATTTGTGCCTTTTCACTATCTTGATTAAAATGTTTTTCAATCTTTTTATTCGTATCTAACGACTCTAATCCTGTCATTTTAATATCATTGTCAAATTTCGGTGCATTTGTAGCAAGTGGTATCAATATTGCAGCTACAATCACTATCCATGCAATGACCGCGGACCATTTATGTTTTGCGATGAATGTCCCCATCTTATATAAAAATTTTGCCAAAGTATATTGCCTCCTTTTAAAATCAACGTTATAGTTTAAATATACAGTGTAGATTATTGTTCGATTATAGTATCTATCCCCGACCTCTTAAAGAATCAATTGGAAAATTTTGTATATTAAACTACACACAAAGGAGAAATGTAGATGAAAGAGACTGATTTACGAGTTATAAAGACAAAAAAAGCATTGTCGAGTAGCTTGCTACAATTGTTAGAACAGCAATTATTCCAAACGATTACTGTCAATCAAATTTGCGACAACGCACTCGTACACCGCACAACATTTTATAAACATTTTTATGATAAATATGATCTTCTAGAGTATTTGTTCAATCAATTGACTAAAGACTACTTTGCTAGAGATATCAGTGACCGTCTTAATCATCCATTCCAAACGATGAGTGATACGATTAATAATAAAGAGGATTTGAGAGAAATCGCAGAATTCCAAGAAGAAGACGCTGAATTTAATAAAGTATTAAAAAATGTCTGCATTAAAATTATGCATAACGATATCAAAAATAATAGAGACCGTATCGATATTGACAGCGACATCCCAGATAATCTCATATTTTATATTTATGACTCGTTGATTGAAGGTTTTATACATTGGATAAAAGATGAAAAAATTGATTGGCCTGGCGAAGATATTGATAACATTTTCCATAGATTAATCAATATTAAGATTAAATAGTAGATGAGAAACTCATGAGCGTTACCAACATTCATAATAAAAACGATAGTGTACACGTTAATGAATTCGTGTACTACTATCGTTTTTTATTTTTATCGTGCTTATCGCTATTAAAATAACTGATACACAACACATAAACTATGAAGAAAAAAATAAATCCGCTATCTAAATGACTTTGACTCAGTTGTTTAAATGACCAAATTGCTAATACAATTGCCATGATTATTAAAATAACATATCTCACATTCTTATGCCTATAATCCTTTTCTAAAAATATGGTTGCTATTACTTAATTTTTAAAGTTATAAATAAAAAGAGCCAACCGCAATGGATGGCCCTTGTTCATTATGAAGCATTAGAACATTTCTGAAACAACCTTTTGTTCTAAGAAGTGTAATAAGTAGTCTGGGCTACCTGTTTTAGCGTCAGTACCTGACATTTTGAAACCACCAAATGGATGGTATCCAACAACTGCTGAAGTACAACCTCTGTTAAGGTATAAATTGCCTACATCAAATTCGTTTACCGCTTTAATCCAATGCTCGCGATTATTAGTAATCACTGCCCCAGTTAAACCGTAATCTGTATCATTTGCAACCTCAATTGCTTCATCAAAATCGTTAACTTTCACAAAGCCAACAACTGGACCAAAAATTTCTTCTTGCATGATTCTATCTTTAGATTTAAGTCCTGAAATGATTGTTGGTTCTACAAAGTAACCTTTTGAATCATCAGTGCCGCCACCTTGTTCTAATTTACCTTCTTCTTTACCAATCTCGATATAATTTTTAATCTTATCAAATTGTTTTTTATTAATAACTGGGCCCATATACGTATTGTCTACAGTATTGCCCAACGTTAATTCTTTTGTTAATTTGATTGATTTCTCTAATACTTCGTCATAAACGTCTTTATGCACAATTGCACGTGAACATGCAGAACATTTTTGACCAGAGAAACCAAACGCTGACGTTACAATAGCTTCTGCCGCCATATCTGTATCAATATTTTCATCAACTACAATGGCATCTTTACCACCCATTTCAGCGATAACACGTTTCAAGAAGTTTTGACCTTCTTGAACTACGGCACTACGTTCATAAATTCTAGTACCTGTCGCACGTGATCCTGTAAATGTAACGAAATGCGTATCTTTATGATCAACTAAGTAATCACCAATTTCTTTCGGATCACCAGGAACAAAGTTAACTACGCCTTTTGGTAATCCTGCTTCTTCTAAAATTTCCATTAATTTATAAGCGATATAAGGTGTATCCTCAGCAGGTTTCAATAACACTGTATTACCTGCCACAACTGGTGCTAAAGTTGTACCAGCCATAATCGCAAACGGGAAGTTCCACGGCGGAATTGTAACACCTGTACCAATTGATTTATAGAAATATTTATTGTGTTCACCTTCACGATCAAGTACTGGCTTACCTTGAGCCAAGTCCATCATTGAACGTGCATAGTATTCAATAAAATCAATACCTTCAGCTGCATCACCAACTGCTTCATCCCATGGCTTACCTGCTTCATAAACCATAATTGCTGCAATTTCCGCTTTTCGACGACGAATAATTGCCGAAACACGTAACATAAGCTCTGCACGATCATTTGCTGACCATGTTTTCCAAGATTTATAAGCTTCGTTTGCTGCTTTAAACGCATCTTCAACATCTTGTTTTGTTGCCTTTGATGCATTTGCAATCACTTGTGATGTGTCTGCAGGATTGATTGATTTAATTTTGTCATCTTTGAAAATCTTCTCTCCATTAATCACTAATGGTATGTCTTGACCTAATTCTTTTTCCACGTCTTTCAATGCTTTCTTAAACATATCCACATTTTCTTGGACTGAAAAATCGTAACCAGGTTCATTTTTAAATTCTACTACCATGTACACTTACCCCCTATAAATTTTGAAAGTGGTTTAACCCTTTGATTTAATGATATAACATCATTTAAACTCATTTTACTATGATTAAGGTTAGTTTTGCAATCGCTTTCATTTTTATACTTTATCACTTATTCTCAAGCATTTTGAAATTGATTGGTTACTTTTTAAAATTTATATGTGTCGCAACTGCTACTTTATCGTTTCGTCATTTAATGTTTCGGATGGTAGATCATTATCAATTTTACGAACGACTTTACAAGGGTTTCCAACCGCTAAGCTGTGTGGCGGAATATCTTTAGTGACAACACTACCAGCACCAATCACACTACCTTCTCCAATCGTCACCCCTGGTAGCACGGCTACATGACCGCCAAACCAAGTATTACTGCCAATATGAATGGGTCCGGCTTTTTCAAAACCTTCATTTCTATGATGAAAATTAAGTGGATGTGTCGCTGTGTAGAATCCACAATTAGGTCCTATAAAAACATTATCGCCAATTGTAATCTGTCCACCATCCATAAAATAACAATTGGTGTTTACATAGACATTTTTTCCTAGTTTAACGTTCCAACCATAATCTGTATCAAAAGGAATCGAAATACTTACATTGTCTGTTGTTGTTTGAAATAATTGATCAATTAATTCCTTTCTTTTATTTGTAGCACTCGGTCTTGTATGATTTAATTCAAAGCAAATATCTTTCGCTCGTGCACGTTCATTGATTAAGTCTTGATCAAAGTTTGCATCGTACCATTTTTCTGCTAACATTTTTTCTTTTTCAGTCATTACACCTTTCAACTCCTAATAACTTATTTACTTGTTTAAAAGTTAATCAAATAAACATTCGCCTATGCAACTAATACGCTATAACATTATGAAATCATGACCTTATCACCCTTATCTATACAATTCTCGCATCAAATACTGCTAAAGTAGTAGATAAATTCAATACTACAGACGCATTCATTTTTTAATCTATTAACGTACAATGTGAGTAAGAGAAATATAAAGGAGTATGATAGCGATGAGAATATTAATTACAGGCACAGTTGCTATCTTAATCATTTTAGGTTTGGTCAAAACGATACAAGATTACGAAATGACAAACGACACGAGTCGTCAGTTGTCAGACAACAAAGATGATGATAAAGTCATCCATCTTAATAATTTTAAAAATTTACATGCGAAAGAATTTAACCCATCTGATTTCTTTTAAGTCACCTAAGAATTGCAAATCCAGAAGTCATTTAAGTTTTACCTTTCATTCATACATCCTTTAATATTAATTACGACTTCTTTTATATAGATGCTAAATAGAGAGATTGTTGTGCAATGTTTGCACGGCAATCTCTCTTTTTCTTTTTAAAATTGGTAAAAGTAAAACGCAACGATTGACTTATATACCTATAGGGGGTACATTAGACGTGTAACAATGAATCACAGGGAGGCAATAATGTGGCTAATACGAAAAAAACAACATTAGATATCACTGGTATGACTTGTGCCGCATGTTCAAATCGTATCGAAAAGAAACTGAATAAACTT
This sequence comes from Staphylococcus sp. EG-SA-14, assembly GCF_017151935.1. NCBI lineage: Bacteria > Bacillati > Bacillota > Bacilli > Caryophanales > Staphylococcaceae > Staphylococcus > Staphylococcus sp. EG-SA-14. The sequence goes on from NZ_JACVZM010000001.1 coordinate 290,720, forward strand.
GATGACGTTAATGCCCAAGTGAATTTAACTACAGAGAAAGCAACTGTTGAGTATAACCCTAATCAACATGATGTCCAAGAATTTATTAATACGATTCAACATTTAGGTTACGGTGTCGCTGTAGAAACTGTCGAATTAGACATTACAGGTATGACTTGTGCTGCATGCTCAAGCCGTATTGAAAAAGTGTTAAATAAAATGGACGGCGTTCAAAATGCAACGGTCAATTTAACAACAGAGCAAGCTAAAGTTGACTATTATCCTGAAGAAACAGATGCTGATAAACTTGTCACTCGCATTCAAAAATTAGGTTATGACGCGTCTATTAAAGATAACAATAAAGATCAAACGTCACGCAAAGCGGAAGCGCTACAACATAAATTGATTAAGCTTATCATATCAACAGTATTATCTTTACCACTATTAATGTTAATGTTTGTGCATCTTTTCAATATGCATATACCAGCACTATTTACGAATCCATGGTTCCAATTTATTTTAGCTACACCTGTACAATTTATTATTGGATGGCAATTTTATGTAGGTGCTTATAAAAACTTAAGAAATGGTGGCGCCAATATGGATGTACTTGTTGCTGTTGGTACAAGTGCAGCATATTTTTACAGTATTTATGAAATGGTTCGTTGGCTAAATGGCTCAACAACGCAACCGCATTTATACTTTGAAACAAGCGCCGTACTAATTACCTTAATCTTATTCGGTAAGTATTTAGAAGCTCGAGCGAAGTCTCAAACAACCAATGCGCTTGGCGAATTATTAAGTTTACAAGCTAAAGAAGCACGCATTTTAAAAGATGGTAATGAAGTGATGATTCCTCTAAATGAAGTACATGTTGGAGATACACTTATCGTTAAGCCAGGTGAAAAGATACCTGTTGATGGCAAAATTATTAAAGGTATGACTGCCATCGACGAATCTATGTTAACAGGTGAATCTATTCCTGTTGAGAAGAATGTTGATGATACTGTAATTGGTTCAACGATGAACAAAAACGGTACTATTACTATGACAGCAACAAAAGTTGGCGGGGACACTGCGTTGGCAAATATTATTAAAGTTGTCGAAGAAGCTCAAAGTTCTAAAGCGCCGATTCAACGATTGGCAGATATTATTTCTGGTTATTTCGTTCCTATCGTTGTTGGTATCGCACTATTAACATTTATCGTGTGGATTACTTTAGTTACACCAGGTACATTTGAACCTGCACTTGTTGCGAGTATTTCCGTTCTCGTCATTGCTTGTCCATGCGCATTGGGACTTGCTACACCAACTTCTATTATGGTAGGTACTGGTCGCGCTGCTGAAAATGGTATTTTATTTAAAGGTGGCGAGTTTGTTGAACGCACACATCAAATTGATACCATCGTTTTAGATAAGACGGGTACCATTACAAATGGTCGTCCAGTCGTGACAGATTATCATGGTGACAATCAAACGCTACAACTACTTGCTACTGCTGAAAAAGATTCTGAACACCCATTGGCAGAAGCCATTGTCAATTATGCAAAAGAAAAGCAATTAATATTAACTGAGACAACAACATTTAAAGCAGTACCTGGCCATGGTATTGAAGCAACGATTGATCATCACCATATATTGGTTGGTAACCGTAAATTAATGGCTGACAATGATATTAGCTTGCCGAAGCATATTTCTGATGATTTAACACATTATGAACGAGATGGTAAAACTGCTATGCTCATTGCTGTTAATTATTCATTAACTGGTATCATCGCAGTGGCAGATACTGTAAAAGATCATGCCAAAGATGCTATAAAACAATTGCATGATATGGGCATTGAAGTTGCCATGTTAACTGGCGATAATAAAAACACTGCTCAAGCCATTGCAAAACAAGTAGGCATAGATACTGTTATTGCAGATATTTTACCAGAAGAAAAAGCTGCACAAATTACGAAACTACAGCAACAAGGTAAGAAGGTTGCGATGGTTGGTGACGGTGTAAATGATGCACCTGCATTAGTTAAAGCTGATATCGGTATCGCCATTGGTACAGGTACAGAAGTTGCCATTGAAGCAGCTGATATTACTATTCTTGGTGGCGACTTGATGCTTATTCCTAAAGCCATTTATGCAAGTAAAGCAACCATTCGTAATATTCGTCAAAATCTATTTTGGGCATTCGGCTATAATATTGCCGGTATCCCTATAGCTGCATTGGGCTTACTTGCGCCATGGGTTGCTGGTGCTGCAATGGCACTAAGTTCAGTAAGTGTTGTCACAAACGCACTTAGATTGAAAAAGATGCGATTAGAACCACGCCGTAAAGATGCCTAGATTCCTTAATAATGAAGGATTCGTTGGTGATTCTGAGATAGGCTAGTGATTGGCTCTATAATGTCGCGGTTTACAGTTGGATCTTCGCTCCAACTGCATAAGAGCCACTAATTATTATAAATAATAAGTGGCTCTAAAAGGAGGTGAATGCTATGTCACAAGAAATTTTAAATGTTGAAGGTATGAGCTGTGGTCACTGCAAAAGTGCTGTTGAATCTGCATTAAATAATATTGACGGTGTCACTTCAGCTGACGTTAACCTTGAAAATGGTCAAGTAAGTGTTCAATATGATGACAGTAAAGTTGCTGTATCTCAAATGAAAGACGCAATTGAAGATCAAGGTTACGATGTCGTTTAATTAGGCAATATTCAACGTCATCAACACCAAATTAAAAAATCGAACTGATGAGAATCCCAACAATCCAAATTATCTCATCAGTTCGATTTTTAATTTACTCGTAACCTAGTATCTCCAGTCTGCAATACATCTAATGTTGCATCTAATGCATCGACAATTAGATTTTTAACTGCAGCTTCAGTATAAAACGCAATATGTGGTGTTAATATGACATCTTCCCTGTCAATCAACGATTCTAACAATGGATCGTTCAGTGTTTTGCCCCTTTGATCACTTGGGAAAAGTTTGCGTTCAAATTCATACGTATCAAGTGCTGCACCTTTAATCACACCATTGTCTAATGCGTCTAATAACGCCTTAGTATCTACTAAAGAACCTCTCGCACAATTGACAAATACTGCGCCCTTTTTAAAATGTTTAAATAATTCAGCATTAAATAGGTAATGATTATATTTCGTTGCAGGTACATGTAATGTCACGATATCAGCACCTTCAACCGCTTCCTCAATCGTATCTTTGTAATCGACATACGTTGCAATTTTAGCATTAGGAAACGGGTCGTATGCGACCACATCACTTTGATAACCATTGGCAAATATATCGGCTACTACACGGCCAATTCGACCTGTACCAATAACAGCTACTTTTAAATCTTTAATGGATTTCGATAAAATAGTAGGTTCCCATCTAAAATCATGCTCTCGCACTTTCGTTTGAATTTGATTAAAATGACGAACCACATTAATAGCCTGGTTCACAGCAAACTCCGCAATTGAATTCGGAGAGTATGACGGCACATTTGACACAATCAAGTTATACTTGTTTGCTAACTCCAAATCATATGTATCAAATCCAGCACTACGTTGTGCGATTTGTTTAATACCTAGTTCATTTAATCGTTTATAAACATGCTCTGATAATGGTATTTGTTGTGATAGCGATAAGCCATCATAACCAGCGACACCTTCAACATTGTCATCAGTTAATGCTTCTTTAGTAATATCTACCTCAACATGATGTTTCTCTGCCCACGCCTTGATATAAGGCATATCTTCATCACGTACACTCATGATTTTAATTTTTGTCATTTTAACATCACCCTTAACTTTATTATTCATATAAATATGCTAGTTCTGTTAATCTTATTGCAGCTTCGTCTAATTTCTGGTCATCTAACGCCAATGAAATTCTCACGTAACGATTACCATTCTCTCCAAATGGTTTCCCTGGAGCAACAAGTATTGACTTCTCTTGCACTAAAAATTGCTCAAATTGCTCGCTGTCATAACCAGGCGGTGTTTCCAACCATACATATATGCCACCTTTAGCATGAACAAATGGCAAATCAGCTTTTGCAAGCATGGCTTCGAATCGGTCACGACGTGTTTTAAATACATTGCTTTGTTCTTCTAAAAAATCATCATAATGATTCAAAGCATATATTGCGGCATCTTGTAATGCACCAAACATCCCAGCATTTGTGTGCGTTTGGTACTTTTTCAAAGCTTGAATCATATCTTTATTACCAACTGCAAAACCGACTCTAAAACCTGACATGTTATAACCTTTAGACAAGGAATAAATTTCAATCGCAACATCTTTCCCATTTTCCGAAGCAAGTATACTAGGATTTTTAGCGTCGAAACCGAAAGCACCATAAGCAAAATCATGCACGATTTTAGTGTCTGTATCTTTAAATTTAGCTATCGCTTCATCAAAAACTTCTTTCGTAGCTGTCGATCCAGTTGGATTATTTGGATACGTTAAATAAATGAGTTTTGTTTTATCTATTATTTGTGAATCAACTTTGGACCAATCTGGCAAATAATGTGGCGGTTCTAAATTAAGCGGGACAGGCTTGCCATCAGCTAAAAGTACACCTGCTAAATAATCCGTGTAGCCTGGATCAGGTAGTAATACATAGTCTCCTGGATTGATAACACATGTTGGTACTGCCACTAATCCATTTTTTGTACCATATAAAATGCATACTTCATCTTCTTTATCTAACGTCACATTATATTGTCTTTGATAAAAATCTACAATAGCTTGCTTGAACGCTTCTTTACCATGAAAAGCACCATATTTTTGATTTTCAGGAATAGTTAGTGCTTTTTGAAAATGATCAATAATACCTTGTGGCGTGGGCCCATCAGGGATCCCAACTGCCATATTAATTAATGGCAATGGTCCATGTTCGATTTTACGTCCCATCGTTTTCCCGAAATAACTATCAGGGATATTTGCTAATTTGTTAGAGATCATCAAATTCCTCCTCTATCATTAAACATAGCCTGGGCGACTATCATAATCCTAACAACTTGTATCACTCTCATTTAGATGGTTACAATGACATCGCCATTCACCGTTATGTTCAACAGAACTTATGACACACGTTGTATTGAATGAATTTATTTTCATTTTAGGTAGGTACATTATTATTGTCAATATTAGGAATTTTCAGATTAATATGCACTCAATCGTTATGATTTAACTGTCATGCATATCCGCATGCGCAACCAGTTAGATATGCTTATATAAAGTATAACGCCCATCAAGGTACGTATTCAAACGTGAACCTTAACAGGCGTCATTCATTGTTAAATAAAACTTCTTAAGCACATACTTATTTCACTATGCCTTTTACGTTCCCCTTATACTTTTCTCACATCTTTCTCTTAGACTACTCCCTTATACGCCCCGCTCAATATCTTTAATCATTTCATCTACAGTTATTTTCGCACTCGTTAAGACAATAGGAACGCCTGCACCTGGATGCGTACTTGCACCTGCAAAATATAAATCTTTATAATCTCGCGATACATTTTGTGGACGATAATAATTACTTTGCGCTAAAGTTGGCATTAAACCGAATGCCGAACCAAATTTCGCATGATACGTTTGCTCAAAATCATTTGGCGTAAAGATTGTTTCTGAAACAATATGCGATTTTATATCTTCAAATACTTCAATCGTTGCTAATTTACGATAAATAATTTCCTTTATTTGTTGCGTCAAAGCTTCATCTGACCAATCGATTCCGCTACCTGTTTTAAGTTCCGGCGTCGGCATTAGCACATAAATACCAGTTTTGCCTTCTGGCGCAAGTGATTTATCAGCGACCGCTGGTACATACACATAAATAGAAGGATCATATGATAAACGTCCCTCAAATATTTCTTCAATATTGCCTCTAAAGTCATCTGAAAAAATAACATTATGAAGTCTCACTTGATCTGTCACATCAATATCTATACCGATATACATTAAAAATGCTGAACAAGAGTAATCTAAGTCTGCAATTTTATGTGGTGGATACTTTTTAATAGGTGCAAAATCTGGCATTAATGATTCCGCAACACTAGGGAAATCAGCCGTACATAAAATTTTATCAAATTTTCTTATGTCACCATTCACTTTTATCGCATCGGCCCGTTTGAATTTAGGATCAATAATAATTTGCTCAATTTCAGCATTTAGTTCAATATTAACGCCTAAGTCTTTATTTAATTGCGCTAGCCCTTGAGCCATGCCATACATACCGCCTTTAATAAAATGCACACCAAACATCATTTCAATCATAGGAATAATTGAATATAGTGACGGGCCTCGTTTTGGATCAATTCCTATGTATAACGTTTGAAACGCTAAAAGCTTTTGTATCTTTTCGTTATCAATATAATGTTCAATTAGCTGATCTGCATGATTTAACGTTTTTAACTTAGCACCTTGCACAAGTGACGTCATATTATAAAAGTCACTCGGTTTGCGATACGTTCTTTCTAAGAAATAGCGACGTGCAATTTCATATTTTTTATAAACATCCGTTAAAAAGGACATAAAACCATGCGTTGAACCAGGTTCTATACTTTCTAGCATTTGCTGTAATTCAGCTAAATCTGTAGGCACCGTTATACGATCATCGCGGTCAAAATACACATCGTAAATATAACGTAATTGTCTCAATTCAATATAATCTTCATAATTTTTACCACACATTGTAAATACATCTTTATAAACATCTGGCATCATGACAATTGTGGGGCCCATATCAAATGTAAAGCCGTCTTTCTTTAATTGATTCATACGCCCGCCTACATTATTATTTTTTTCAAATATTATCACTTCATGACCTTGAGAAGCAATACGGGCTGCCGCTGCTAATCCTGTGACACCTGCACCAATTACTGCAATCTTCATTATTCAACCACCTATATTCTATGATATTTACTATTTATTTCATGAAACAACTTTGCTTTTTTCCACTTATCCACAAAAACACGTTCATGTAATGTATAGTTAGCCTGTCTCACTTCGTCCAGTATTTCAATATATATACGTGCTGCTAATTCTATGATTGGTTGTGCTTCAATACTAAATACTTTGATTTGATCCATAACATCTTGAAAATCTTTTTCTGCGATAGCTGCATAATATTCCCATAAGTCAATATAATGATTATTAACACCATTTTGGTACACTTCAGCAATATCAACTTCATATTGCTTTAATCGTTGCTTACTAAAATATACCCGTTCATTGTCAAAATCTTCACCGACATCTCTTAATATATTAATCAATTGCAACGATTCACCAAGTCTTCTTGCGACATCGTATGTCTGATGTGTTTCATGATCACTTAAAATCGGCGTCAATACTTCACCTACTGTACCAGCAACACCATAACAATATCCGAATAATTCAGCGTCCGTTTCAAACATTGTAAAATGTTGATCTTTATATACAGTATCAATGAGATTATAAAAAGATTGAAAGGCGATATTTTTATGTTGTGCAACATGCTGAAGCGCCATCATGATTCTACGATCACTTTGAAAGTGATGATGTTCATATGGGTATTTTTCAATAGATTGTATATCTTCTTTTATTTGATTTAAAAATTGAATATCGCCATAAACATCTATACTGTCATCAATTTTACGACACACAGCATAAATTGCCCAAACCGCTTTTCTTTGATCTTCTGGTAACAAGTCAAAAGCGTAAGAAAAGCTTTTTGAATGTTTCTTCATGATTTTATGACAATATTTAAAATTCATATCCATCATTGTCATACTAGTCCTCCTATATTGAAATGCCATTACCTTGATTTATTGTTCTTTAGATATAGAATATTGACGACCTTTCCATTCAACTACACCATAACGATGCGTTTGTTTCCAAGATTGGATGAAAATTTTAGTAAAAAACATAAATAACAATGGATGACATACCATTAATAAATTAGAAAATTGGCCGACCCTTCGATGCAGATAAATAAATTGTGTAGTATAGCTCAAGTAAAGTGCTACCATTTTTCTTACAGACATTTGGCGATATTTTAAACTAAGACATAGCCCTAAAATACTCGCTATAGAACCGAACAACCACAACACAATTGCTGTCATGATCTTAGGCTTTGTGCCACCTGCCCCAGTTGACAAATGCTTTGTCCATCCTTCTTGTAATGACTGAAATCCTTCTTGATACATGCGAAATGCAACAAATGGAAACCCTTCATAAACTGTTACGGGCAATGATTGTGAAGTATATGCACTTCCTAAAGCAAATCCTTCAATAATATGACGGTTTGCACTTTTATGACCTCCAGTTGCATAATAATCTTCTTTATTTGTTAATGTCACCGGTCCAAATGCATGCTGGTTAGTCCGACCGTCGTCTAAGGTAGAAAATACATTCATACCAACGACTGTCATTAAATTAAATATCGCTGAAAACCCTTCGTAGAAACGCTTTGTTATATGATAAGGCTGTACGCTTAACAATCCTTTTTCACCTTGTAATTGATGCTGATTAATCAACGTTTCAACAGCATCTTTCCTTAAGAAAGTTACATCAGCATCTACAAAGGCAATACGATTCGTACATGCATGCGTCACACCTTGATAACAAGCATGTGATTTCCCATACCATTTGCCGTCAGTATCATCAACAACATCTACTACAGTCGCACCATATGAACGTGCTACACGTGCTGTTTCATCTGTCGATCCGTCATTCATAACAATGACATCTACTGGAACTTGCTGTTGTATTATCGAATGTAGTAAATGACCTATTCTTTTTTCTTCGTTTCTAGCCGGAATAATAATTGTTAATGCTTTATGATTGAAGTTCAGCGTTTTCGCCTTTAGCTGATGTCTACGATTAAATATCAATGCACCACACGCCATAGACATGGTCACTATTACTGTTAATATTCGTGATAACCATTTCATAGATATCACTTCCTATTCTTCGCTTCTCGCGCGTTTATTTTGTCTGCGACTTGTTGCCCACTTAATGTAACCATTGGTATGCCACCACCAGGATTTACTGATCCACCTACAAAGTACAAGTTTTCAAAATACTGACTTTCTTTAGGAAATTTAAATCCTTTGTTTTTCTTTTTATCTGCTACAACACCATATATTGCACCACGATTAGAACGATAATTTTTTTCAATATCCTCCGGTGTCCAAACATCTTCATAAATAATGTGTTTTCTTAAATCAGTAAGTCCCATCTTTTCTAATTTATCCAAAATTTTATCCCTAAACTTCGCATAATCTTCAGTGGTAAAAGGCTGATCTTGAATATATGGAATATGTGGTAAGACTTTGATATTTTCATAACCTACTGGCGCTTGTGTGTGATCAGTTTTATTCGTATTTACTAGATAAATGGTCGGATCATCTGGCAATACCTTTTCATGAAAAACTTGTTGATAATTGAGATAAGCATTTTCCGTAAAAAAGAAATTATGATGTGCTAATTGCGGGTATTGGCAAGCAACACCTAAATGCATCACATATCCTGAGCTTGCCGGCTCAAATTCCCTCTCTAATTTGTTTAATCGTTGAGTATCAAGGTGAATTAAATATTTATAAGTAGGTATGACTTCCATATTTGAAATAATATAATCTGCCTTTACAAACTCACCTGTATCTAATCTGACACCCGTCACACGTCTTTGATATGTTTTAATATTGTCCACACGTGCACCTGTATGAATTGTGACACCTTCTTCACGCGCTAGCTTTTCCAAGGCATTGGCTAAATGATGGATTCCACCTTCTACATACCAAAGGCCTTGCTCTTGTTGCATATGGAATAACATAGATAATACAGCTGGCGCATCGTATGATGAAGAACCTACATATTTGATAAAATAGCCTAACATTTGTCGCAAGTATGGATTCGAGATACGCTTGTCTATGGCCTGTTGCATAGTATGTACATAATCATAATTAATAAGAGCATTTAATGGCCCATGAAATTTAATAATTTGAGATAGTGTATCTAAACCATAGTTAAAATACCCTTTTTCAGTAATACGATCGATTCGTCTTGTATAATTCAAATAATTTTGCAGTTCCTCTATATCCTGTTTCGACAATATCGCATTATGCTGACCTGTTTCTTTAATACCTTCATACAAATCGATAGTCGTTCCATCTGGAAAAAAGCTACGCCATTGATGTGGCAATCGCTTGATTGTAACGTAGTCTGACATTTGCTTCTTGCTATATTCGAATAATTTTTCAAAAATATAAGGCATCGTTAAAATAGATGGACCTAAATCAAAGCCAAAGCCATCTGATTCATGACGATTCACTTTGCCTCCTATATGATTATTTTGTTCATATAATGAGACCGAATAGCCACTTTGTGCCATTCGAATTGCTGCAGAAATCCCACCTAAGCCACCACCAATAACGATGATATGTTTAGTCATGACGTTCACCTCTTCGTTTTAATATGCGTAGTAACTGCGTTAATCTCGGTCGATTATAGCGTTGCACAATAATGATTGGAACATTAGCTATCATTGCATAGAAAATATTTATATACTTTACTAAACGAGGGCCTTTATTGAATATGATGACTGGAAGTATCGATATCCAATGAATCAACTCTGCCCTCTTTGTCTCTATAATCATTTTTTCAATTTCATCAGTATTGATTGTCATTAAATGACGCTGATCATATATATTTTGATTAAGCTGATGACCATCTAAAATCTTATGTTTCCATTTTCTTACGTAAAACCATTTGTTCCAAAATTTTCCATGCTTCTCAAAGTTAAATGATTTAAATATTATGTACTTCTGACGAAAATACTTATCAGGAATTCTTGTACCTAAATTTGCTATATTTAGTTGAACAATTAACCAATACATACTACAAAAAAATGCTGTTTTAATATATTTTTTCATGGTTTTCATCTAAATTGAATCACTCTCAATCATACTGACATAGTATAAATTATCACTTTATTACTTAGTTCCCTAAAGATCAGTGAATAAACCGCTCTCATTTATATTTATATAAAACAAAAACGCCAATACTCTCATGTTAGAGAATATTGACGTCATTTGATTTACATTTGATTAATGAATGAAATTATATGAACCTGCTTGGTTTGCTGAAATTGTACGAGACGTAACCACACCAGCACCATGTCCATAGTTCATTTCTGAAACACGAACAGAACCGTTGCTGTTAACGCCTTCAACGTAAGCAACATGACCGTAATAGCCTTGTGTTGTTTGCATGATAGCACCAACTTTTGGTGTATTGTTCACTGTATAGCCAGATGATGCAGCTGCGTTAGCCCAATTACTTGCGTTACCCCATGTTGAACCAATTTTCCCACCAACACGATCAAATACATAATAAGTACATTGTCCTGAAGTATATAAGTTACTTCCTGATGCATAACCATTAGAAATTGAACGACCATTTGAAGATGGCGCTGCAGTTGTAGTCACATGAACATTATTACTTGTTGTGCTATAACTTGCACCTGAACCACCAGTATAATAGTTATTTGTTGCTGTTTGGCTATTGTTTGTATAGTTATTGTATTGATATGAATGATTATAGTAGTTATTGTAAGATGCATTGTTATAACTATAAGTATTGTAGTTGTTGTAGTAGTATGTGTTGTTTTGCGTTAATTGACTTGGATTCCAATTTCCTGTCCAAGTGTAATGATAATTACCTTGTGCATCAATTGTATACGTATAGCTGTATGATTGAGCGTCATTAGAATTATATCCATTGTTATTTTGTTCTGCGGCTTGTGCATCATGTCCTGCAAATGCGATAGTGGCAAGTCCTGCTGTAGCGATTGTAGCTGTAACGATTTTTTTCATAATTAAATATCCTCCCAATAATCAAAACACTCTATACATATAGTCATTAGCGACTCAATTATTTTAAATTTTATATTTTTTATTTTTTTACTATGCAAATAATTATAACTTTTATAGTTTTGCGACAAAACAAACTATAACAGAGATTAGGTGTCTTGCGGGCTTTGTTATCATAATGTAATCTGTTCCTAATAAAGCTTCATTGAATGTAATATACCAATTAGAATGTTTACAACACTTTTTCTGCACCGTTAACATGGGATTTGAAAATAAAAAAGCACTAAACTTTTAATGAAATACATCATTTTTGATAATAAATATCAGAAGTAATGTAATATTTCAAAAGTTTAGTGCATCAAGTTATTTCTTATTTGTAGCATGTGTTTCCATCGTTTTTACAATCAAATCAGTCAGCGCTTTACTACCTGCATATTCTAAGTGAATACCGTCATATGCAAAGTACTCCGGATGACCTGCAGAAGCTTTATACCAATCGACTAGATGTACATTAGAGCGCTTTTCAGCTGCCTCATAAATTAATTTATTTATTCTACCTTCATAATCTCTAGGTACTCTAATAGAAACTAAATATATGTCTGCTTTTCCAAAACTATCCAATAGTTCATTTAATTGATCTTTCGTAAATGCCCCATTTGTACCAAGCTCTACTACAACTTTTTGACCTTTTTTAGCATAGTCTTTATATTGCGATTTCACAATTGGTGTAGCATCAACGAGTTGCCGTCCAACTTTACCATCAATTTGTGCATTTGGTATTTTCTTAGTAAAGACATTACCAATATCCACCATGACCGAGTCACCAATTAATAGTGGTGATGACTTTTTAATATCCTCTTTGCTATTCGCTGTCTGCTTATCCTCTTGCTTATCTTTTTTAACGACTTTTTTCTTCGTTGTTTTAAATTCCGTCTTCTTCTCTTTCTTCTCAGTTTCATGTTGTTTGCCAAGTGCATCAAACTGTCCACTGAGCACAACGATAGACGGAACCAATAATAGGATAACTAACACTGTTCTAGCAAATTGCCCCTTCTTTTTAGGTAAAAATGCAAAAGCTTTAAATCCTTTTTTACGTATAGGTGTTTCAATAAAGCGATACGAAATTTCAGCCATTAACGCTGTTAACAAAATTTCTATAATATAAACGTATACCGGTATTTGTCCTTGTACGTAATAACTGTTCACAAAAACAATGATAGGATAATGCCATAAGTATAAGCTATATGATCGTTTACCTATAATTAGTAAAGGTTTCATACTTAAAAATTTAGCAAATAAACTAGAAGGATGTACCGCAATTGCAATAATGAATAAAGTTGCAAATGATATAATGTAAAATCCTCCATTATAGATCCATTGATCTTGGTCTCCAACTATAAAGAACAAAGTCATTAGAACCGCAAAACCAGATATCCCTATAATATCTAATGATACGACAATCTTTTTAGAAATATCTTTTTTCAAAGCAAACGGAGGCCAAATAAATGCTAATATACAACCAAGCAATAAAGTTTGCAGTCGTGTATCTGTCCCAAAATACACACGTGAATTATCTCCAGTGATGAAATGAATCACTATCATAAGTCCTAAAGAAATCAACGATACAATAAATAGCGTTTGAATAATATTTCTCGGTTTAAATCTATGTAATAAGAACGTGATAACCAATGGGAAAAGCAAGTAAAATTGTTCTTCAATGGCTAAAGACCATAAATGTTTGAGTGGTTCAATAGCAAATTGGTTAAAATAATCTACATTCTGTGAAATGTACCACCAGTTTGAAACATAGAATATAGCTGCAATAGCATCTCGTTTCATTTGTATAATCAATTCCGGTTTAAATATCAGTGTGAACGTAAGCACGACACAAATTAAAAACAACACTGCCGGAATGAGTCGTTTCAATCGTCGCTTCCAAAACTCTAGCAAATCAATTTTTTGCGTCCGATAATACTCACTTATCAACAAACTTGTTATTAAATAACCTGAAATAACGAAGAATGTATCTACTCCTAAAAAGCCCCCACTTAACCATTGTGCATTCAAGTGATAAATAATGATTCCTATAACTGCGAATGCCCTCAATCCATCTAATCCGGGTAAGTATCGCGGGGAATACATTTTTTCTAAACGTTTAAAGTCTTTTGTATCCATGTTAATAAACGCCCCATTTATTTTTCTCTATTTTGTAGCATATCACAATATTTTTGAAAATAAAATATTGCACTGATTTTCATTAATTGATTTAACCCTTAATTAAGATAGTTTTAAATTTTTTATTAAGTAGAAAACAATTATTACAGTTAATTTCATTACTGCAAACCACATATAAATTTGTCGATTTTACTACATAACATAGATTATCATAGATTCTTGAATTTTTAGCAAAATAACTGTTATTTTCATTATATTTTTACAAAAAAAGGTTCGTTTTATATTTTATGCATCTTACTGTAACAGAATCATTAAGATATGCTATTCGAATTTACTTTTTCAAAATTTATATAATGAATAAATTAACATGTATTGAAAAAAAGCGAAATGCAGCCTATCCTCTAATGTAAACCAAACGATATATCTCGTCAGACTTTATATTTAAACGCTATGTGTCACTTTTAAAATGAATATTACTAAGATTGTCATATCAATTATTATTGCATCGAATTAATCTTTTAAATTTCTGTAATAAAACCTATTATCTACATCTAATTTAGGAAAACTACTTGGTAAATCTCCTCGCTTAATTTCACGGAAGCCATTATTAGAATAAAAATACTGTGCACTAATAAATTTATCAATTGTTCCTAAATAAATACCATCGATATTTTGTTCTTTACATGTCATTATAACTTTATCTAAAAGTTTTTTACCTATTTTTAAATTCCTATAACCTTTATCAACAAACATTTTTTAAGTGCAGACATATTATTATCTAGTCTAATCAAACCTATAGTACCAACAATATTTTGATGATTGTTTATTGCAAGCCAAAATTGCCCTCCATTATTCAAATAGTTATGTTCGATGTTCTCCAAATCAGGTTGATCATCTCTATCAATTTTTATATTAAATTCATTTTTTTGAATCGATAAAATAAACTCGATTAGCTCTTCCTTATAAGACCTATTATATTCAATTATGTTTATAGCCATTTTTATCTCCTTTTTCATTTAATTTAATTATAAAATGTGCGTTTAGTTTGTATCTAGTGTACTCAGTACAGCCTCAAATGAAGTTTCATTCCACTTGGCACTTAATAAAGACAAGTATTTTAGCAGTAATACAATAAAGTCCAATAAATTTCCCTAACTTCAATATCCACTTTTTAAAAAATGTATTTTTAATTAATAAAAAAACTCTCCCCAATTTCTATGGGAAGAGCTATATATTTAATGTCTAAACATTACTTTTATTTATTATGAAGGAATTAGAATCCCCAAGCACCTAAACCTTGTGCTTTGTATGCTTTAACAGCTGCGTTGATTTGTTGGTCAACAGTGTTTGTTGGACCCCAACCTGGCATAGTTTGGAATAAACCTGAAGCACCTGATGGGTTGTAAGCATTTACTTGACCATTTGATTCACGAGCGATGATTGCAGCCCATGTAGAAGCTGAAACACCAGTACGTTGAGCCATGATTTGAGCTGCTGATGAACCAGTAGCACCTGCAGTATTACCATTGCTTAATCTCACTGAACTTGAAGTAGTTGAAGTGCTGTAGTTATGGTAAGTTGGAGCTGAAACAGCTTCAACGTTTGAGTTACTTGATTGTGCATTGTAGCTTACTGATTGTACATTTGAACCTTGGTTGTATGAAGTAGTGTAGTCTGCACCTGCAACGTTTGAGAAACCAGCAGTTTGACCATTAGCTGCTTCATAGCTCCATGACCATGTAGTACCATTTGAAGTGAAGTTATATTGGAAACCATCTTTTACAAAGTGGATGTCATATGCACCATCTTTGATTGGAGCTGCATTTAATTGATCTTGGTGATTATGCGCTAAGTCAACTAAGTGTGCTTGATCAACGTTTACTTCAGCAGCGTGTGCTTGATGTCCTGTACCTGCTGCGTAACCTGTTACACCTAATGCCACTGCTAATGATGATGCCATAATTGTCTTTTTCATAGTAAAAAATCCTCCAGTAATAATTGTAAGTTTATGTTTTTAGTAATTATATTTTGAATTTGAATGTCGTAATGCAAGTTTAAATTGTCTTTTATTTCTTTCAACGGTACTCACTATATCACAAAAAACCAGCCAGTAAATTACACTTTCTTTACAAAACATTACAATATCAAGTGTTATTTGTAATGTTGAAATATGGCTGTTTTATACTGTAATGTGAAATATGTGCCCTTTAGAATCCAATCAACCCTTGAAATAGTCTTTAACACATAAGATTTTTACTATATTTAGCTCAACTATTACAGCTTTCGTAATATTACAGATTGTATTTTTGTTACATAGCTGTAATATATCTGACATGTAACTTCTCTTATTTTCGTACATTAAACGCAATTAAAAAGCAATCAACACATATGTTTCTACACATGTATTGATTGCTATTATTGTTGTATATTCAAAGTTTTAAAACACACATCTTTTGTGAGTTGTCTTATCTTTTATTAGCGCAAATAAACTGCAGCTCAATTATATTGTTCAACTTCATTCTCGCAATTCACAATAACATTAAATAATTTTTGGTCTCATATTTTCAAAAAACATACTGTTATTATCCCATGAATTTAAAAATATCATTAGTATATAAACGAAACACTTTACGATAAATGATATCTGCAAGCCAAGCTGTTACAAATGGTACAACAAAGAACGCTACTACAATTAGTAAGACACTCAACCAAGCAGAATCAACCTCCATAAATTTAAATGCATTAATCGGTCCTACCATTCCTATAAAACCAAATCCAGCTGATTCTTTCGTTCCATGAATACCTACTAATGCTGATACCAAACCTGATACAATGGCTGTTGTCAATATTGGTAACATAAGAATTGGATATTTCACCATATTAGGTATCATCATTTTAACGCCTCCAAAGAAGACGGATAACGGCACCCCTAAACGATTCACTTTACTTGTACCAATTATCAATACTGCTTCAGTCGCGGAGATACCAATTGACGCTGATCCAGCTGCTAAACCTGTAATACCTATCGCAAAGGCAATGGCCACAGTTGATAGTGGCGAAATAATAATAAGACTAAATACCATTGAAATCAAAATACTCATGACAATCGGTTGTAATTCTGTAAAACCATTAACCATATTACCGATGGCTGTTGTAATCATTTTCGTATACGGCAATATTAAAACACCAATTGCACCTGAAATACCGCCAACAACTGTTGGGAATACAATCAATGCCATACTACCTACACGATGTTGAATAAGTAAAATGAACAACACTGCAATCGCTGCTGTAATCATTGTATTAATTAAATCACCAATACCCGTAATCATCCAAGCACCATTTTTAAACTGCGCTGCACCGCTTCCTACATATGCTGCACTTGCCACAACAGCAATTGCTAATGGCGATAGGTCAAATTTCATGGCAACCAATGCACCAATCAAAGCAGGTACTGTAAATTGAATTGCAACGACAACGCCTAATAACGTTTTAAAAATCGGATGATAATCCATAAAGTATTTAAAAATTTCTCCAAGTATCGCATTAGGAACTAAACCCGCAACAATACCTATGGCGACACCTGATAAAACTCTAAATATAAAATCTTTGGGTGTAATTGTTTTAATTGATGTCATAATATCATCCTTCCATTTATGTATATACATCTGTATGCAAATAATAAAGAGCCTTAAGTTATAAGCTGCCACTAGCTTAAATTCTAAGATGTGCATGCCGATGTTGTTATATTTAGGCTAGCAGTATCATCTATAACTCAAGACTATGAAAAATAGTATATCACAAAATTCTGAATTTTTAGATAAAGAAATTGGCAATTTTTCAAACATATTGTTACAATACACTTTTATTTTATCTTCATTTTTAAAATCCATTAATACAATAGAAGAAAGACATTCAAATGCTTACCAAAAAGGTACATTATTTGTTAGGAGCGTATCAGCACTTACATATCATCAACACAATTGACAATATAATAGAAGATACTGATAATAAGTGTTAAAACAACAGATGTTAGGTAGTGAACAAATGATGGAAAGTAAATCCATAGATCCAAGAATCGTTAGAACCAAACAATTGCTTGTCGATGCTTTTCTTAAAATTTCTAGAGAAAAGAAATTATCTCAAATTACAGTTAAAGATATCACTGATATTGCTACGCTAAATCGTGCAACATTTTACGCTCATTTCACTGATAAAGAAGACCTCCTAGACTACACATTATCTGTAACCATTTTAAAAGACTTGAATGATAACTTGAGCATTTCTAATGTCATTAATGAAAAGGTGCTGCGTAATATTTTCATTTCAATTGCGAGTTATATCAAAGATGCTGCAAAGTCTTGCGAATTAAATAGTGAAGCATTTTGCAACAAAGCACATCAACGTATTAATAATGAATTAGAAGATATTTTTGCGATTATGTTAGAAAACAGCTATCCGGAGCATCAACGAGATATCATTGTAAATAGTGCGAGTTTTTTAGCAGCTGGTATCTCAGGCTTAGCATTACATTGGTTTAACACGAGTCAAGAGACAGCCGATGTGTTTATCGATCGCAACCTTCCATTTTTAATTCATCATATAGCACATTTTTAATAAAACTTGGTATTTAGTCATGCATCTTGAAATCACTATGTGACTTAGGTTCATACTTGTACACACAATAAAATTTAACGTATTACGATTGATTAGCCGTGTCTAGGACATAAATCAACGTCCTATACTCTACAATGTCATATTAGCAGTCGTTAACTGAATGAAAATAAGCTTGTCATTAAAACATAAAGATTTTAGTGACAAGCATTTTGTTTTTGCGTACTTAAACAACACTTCAGGCAATATGTTGTTTAGGCAACAAATGATATGTGCGTGTTTATTGGCAAACGTACGACATAGTAGTATAGTATGTCTAAACAACATATGTTGCATAGTTGATATGCGTTGTTTAAATACTAAGATAGGAGGGATTGACGTGAGCGAGACAGATCAACCTCAGGGGTTTGAACGCACGCATAATATATTAAATATTAATCAGAGTAGTCTGGGTGTAGTGACATACATTACAAATAAATTAAAGTCGACGTTGAAGCAACACATAATAATTGCTCGTGGTAAAAAGCGAATCGACTATCGACTGTCGTATAACTTTTACACTACGTATTATGATAATGTAGAAATCAAGAAAATCGACTGTGAATATACCTATGCTATGCCCATTGCAATTTTAATAAGACACACGATGTCATTCGACAATGCTCATTTCTTTGCTCAGTTACGTCATCCTGTCTTATAAAACAACATTGCAGACATGTATATCAAACGACACTTCAATAACATCACTTTGCCATCGTACTACTATTAAAATCGTGTCTCAAACCCCTTATTTTAATTCCAAAAATCTGCTGGTCAAAAGACCGAGAAACTAAAAACATTACTGGATGTGTTGATAAATTATCTTATAGAAATAAACTCAAAATATATCAACACTTGATTCTAAGGAGGATATGACAATATGAAAATTTTAGATAGAATTAATGAACTTGCAAATAAAGAAAAAGTCCAACCACTTACTGTAGCTGAAAAACAAGAACAACATGCATTGCGTCAAGACTACTTAAGCATGATCCGAGGACAAGTATTAACAACATTTTCCACAATAAAAGTGGTTGATCCAATCGGTCAGGATGTCACACCAGACAAAGTTTATGATCTTCGCCAACAATACGGTTATATTCAAAATTAATATTTGCTCACGAGGTATTGCACTTAAGGTGCCAACTGACCTCATAAACAAAGCCCATACTGATTGAAGACACTAATGTGTCGCACCATGTCTCTTACGACATGTGCACATTAAACTTCATCTTTGTATGGGCTTTTTATTTATTCTTTTGAGAATTTCATTTTAGCAGACTAAAAAATTAAAATGGTGTCCATCAAGATCTTTGAACATTGCACCATAAAACCCTTGGCTTACTGTTGGTTCTTGAACGACTGCGCCACCCGCTTCTTTCACTTTATTCACCAACTGGTCAACTTCTTCATTTGTGTTCACACCTAGAGAAATCATCACTTCATTTGGTTCAGTATTAAGGCTTTGCTGACTTACATTTTGAAAATGCTTGTTTTCTATTAAAATTACGGTTGTTTGACCTATTTGAATACCGACCATTTTATCTAACATTTGTGGGTTTCTATTTATTTTAAATCCTAACGCTTTATAAAACTGTGCGCTCTTTTCTAAATCTTGCACATGCAAATTAAACCACATTGATTGAATCATGATTGCACCCCATTCATTACTTATTATAGTTTTGGACTTTAAGCCAATCACTTAATGATAATCTTGTTGGATTTATTTCAGCCATTAATTCAAAGTCTACTTCATAACCTTTTTCTTCCAACCATTGCTTTTCTGCAACACCACTAACAAATTCTCCTTCTATAACAGTAGATTTACCTGTCACTTCACTAAAAATTGTTGCTGCTTCACTTAATGTAACTTCATCGGAACCAATCTCTATTGATTGATGCGTAAAGCTTTGTGGATGTGCAAAAATATACGATGCAATTTTAGCTATATCAATAGAAGAAATCATTGTGAATTTTATATTCGGATTAATAAATTCTGGTAATGTAATACGTTCATCTTCGACTTTAGCAATGCGTAAAAAATTATCCATAAAGAATGATGGTTTGATAACTGTTGCATTTATATTAGATTCCATTAATCTATTTTCTATTTTTGCTAGTACTTCAAAGTGTGGGCCAGTTCGATTTCGATTAACCCCTCCCGCAGTACTATACACAATATGTTGAATATTTTCTTGCTCAGCTATTTCAATTATCTTCATACCTTGTCTTAATTCTTCGCTAACATCATCTTTAACGATTGGCTGAATACTGTATAAGCCATACTTCCCTTTCATCGCTGATTGCAAACTAACATTATCACTCAGATCACCTTCAACGATTGATAAATGCGGATGTCCTATGTCTGAAAGTTTACGATTATTCTTATTTCTAGTTAATGCACTTACATACCATCCATCCTCTAACAACTGTTTTACAACTGCATTACCTTGCTTCCCTGTTGCGCCTATTACTAAAATATCTTTCATTTTAGATCCACTCCTCTTTTTATCTTAAAAACCAATAGTCCTCTTTTTCACCTTTTAAATACGTATATGGTTCTGGTGTTTGTCCATTTCCTTTAATATTGTCGTTTATTACATCTCTGACATCCCATACTAAATGAATAAATCGTTGTAATTGATGACTAAAAATGCCTAGTGGCGCTGTCATAGCTAATACTTTTTCCACATCTTCTGTAGTGACATTCAGCTTTTCTGCAATCATTTGAACCGATAAAGTTGATGCTTCGAAATGTGCTTGCAACTCTTCGCACGTAATGCGTCTTTGCTCTTTATTTAAAGACATTATCAACACTCTTTTCTTTTATGATATTTAATAGTTATTGCAAATTCATTGCTAACTTTCTTAACACGTTTTATAATAAACGGAGAGTTATCCGTTTGTCAATTTTAGAGAATTTTAAGTAGGTGTAATTATGCGAAAAGATGCAAAAGAGAATAGGCAACGAATTGAAGAAATAGCGCACAAACTTTTTGATGAAGAAGGCGTTGAAAACATTAGTATGAATCGTATTGCTAAAGAACTTGGTATCGGTATGGGGACATTGTATCGACATTTCAAAGATAAAAGCGATTTATGCTACTACGTCATACAAAGAGACCTTGATATTTTTATCACTCATTTTAAGCAAATTAAAGATGACTATCATTCTAATTATGAGGTTATGCAAGTGTCGTTAGATTATCTTTTACAATTTAAAATCGATAATAAGGCACTACTGCAATGTATTGAAGCAGGCAACAATAAATTACGTTTTTACCAAAGCGCATTTTATCAAGAATTATTTGATTTTTATTATGACTTATTTAAAAGCGATGACGACACTTACACGAAGTTCAAAACAGATATGCTGTTGCAATCATTATCAACTAGTGTATTTGCCTTCCAAATAGAGCATCGCCATATTTCAATTGAAGCGTACAGAAATTATTTATTAAACATTTATTTAGATGAGGTGGAACGTAATGACTAAAATTGTGTTAATCACAGGAGGCAATAAAGGGTTAGGCTATGCAAGTGCAGAGGCACTTAAAGCATTGGGTTACAAAGTTTATATAGGTTCTCGGAATGATGTAAGAGGACAACAAGCATCACAAAAATTAGGTGTTCATTATGTACAGTTAGATGTTACAAGTGACTACTCAGTCAAAAATGCTTATAACATGATTGCTGAAAAAGAAGGCCGTCTTGATATCCTCATTAACAATGCAGGTATATCTGGTCAATTTTCAGCACCTTCCAAATTGACACCTCGTGACGTTGAAGAAGTATATCAAACGAATGTATTCGGTATCGTACGAATGATGAATACATTCGTCCCTCTCTTAGAAAAATCTGAACAACCTGTTGTCGTCAACGTATCAAGTGGTTTAGGTTCATTTGGAATGGTTACAAACCCCGAAACAGCTGAATCTAAAGTGAATTCATTAGCTTATTGTTCGTCTAAATCGGCAGTAACAATGCTAACGCTACAATACGCTAAAGGATTACCTGACATGCAAATCAATGCTGCTGATCCAGGCGCTACAAATACTGATTTAGTTGGTGATTTTAGTAATAATTCCAAACACGTTTCTGAAGGAATCAAGCCAATCATTCAATTAGCAACGATTGGTGCAGATGGCCCAACAGGTACATTTATTAATGGCGATGGAGAGATGCCTTGGTAGATCAATTTTATGTTACAAACATTGAAATTAGAGGTATATAAAAAATGCTTCTGCAATAGATGCAATAAACATGCAATACAATATGGAGGCGAAGTAAATGAAAAGTATTACGTTTGAAGAACATTATGTCATTGAAGATATTCAAAAAGAAACGATGAATGCGATATCAGCAGATCCTAAAGGTGTACCGATGAAAGTAATGTTAGAAGGCCTTGAAAAAAAGACAGGTTTTACAAATGCCGACGAATTATCACATCATGATGAACGTATCCAATTTATGAATAATCAAGACGTTCAAATTCAAGTCTTATCTTATGGAAATGGTTCTCCTTCAAATTTGGTTGGTCAGAAAGCCATTGAATTATGTCAAAAAGCAAATGATCAATTGGCAAACTATATTGCACAATATCCCAATCGCTTTGTAGGCTTTGCAACTTTACCTATCAATGAGCCTGAAGCCGCAGCGCGAGAATTCGAACGTTGCATCAATGATTTAGGATTCAAAGGTGCGCTCATTATGGGACGTGCACAAGATGGTTTTCTTGATCAAGACAAATATGACATTATTTTCAAAACAGCTGAAAATTTAGACGTACCGATTTATCTACATCCCGCGCCAGTTAACAGTGACATTTATCAATCATACTATAAAGGAAATTATCCTGAAGTAACTGCGGCAACATTTGCTTGTTTTGGTTATGGTTGGCACATTGATGTCGGAATTCATGCAATACATCTAGTATTATCTGGTATTTTTGATCGTTATCCAAAGTTAAATATGATTATTGGACATTGGGGTGAGTTTATCCCATTCTTCTTAGAACGTATGGATGAAGCTTTATTCGCTGAACATTTGAACCACCCTGTAAGCTATTACTTTAAAAATAATTTTTATATCACACCGAGTGGCATGTTAACGAAGCCACAGTTTGATTTAGTCAAGAAAGAAGTAGGTATTGATAGAATTCTTTATGCTGCTGATTATCCATATATTGAGCCTGAAAAATTAGGTGTATTTTTAGATGAACTGGGTTTAACAGATGAAGAAAAAGAGAAAATAAGTTATACAAATGGTGCTAAATTATTAGGTTTATCACCTAAAAATTAACAAATGGAGGTCATTGAATATGGAAACTTTAGAATTACAAGGCGCTAAATTACGATACCACCAAGTCGGACAAGGACCCGTGCTCATCTTTATTCCTGGTGCAAACGGTACCGGAGACATTTTTCTGCCTCTTGCAGAACAGTTAAAAGACCATTTTACTGTTGTAGCCGTTGATCGTCGTGATTATGGAGAAAGCGAGTTAACTGAACCACTTCCTGATTCCGCTTCAAACCCTGACAGTGATTATCGTGTCAAACGCGACGCACAGGACATTGCCGAACTTGCAAAGTCATTAAGTGATGAACCTGTCTATATATTAGGTTCAAGTTCAGGTTCAATCGTTGCGATGCATGTGTTAAAAGATTACCCTGAAGTCGTTAAAAAGATTGCATTTCACGAACCACCAATTAATACATTTTTACCAGACAGTACTTATTGGAAAGATAAAAATGATGACATTGTGCATCAAATTTTAACAGAAGGCTTAGAAAAAGGCATGAAAACATTTGGCGAAACATTAAATATCGCACCAATTGATGCAAAAATGATGTCTCAACCTGCTGATACTGAAGAAGGACGTATAGAACAGTACAAACGTACGATGTTCTGGTCAGAATTTGAAATTAGACAATATACGCATTCAGATATTACTTTGGATGATTTCACAAAATACAGCGATAAAATCACCCTACTAAATGGGACAGATTCTAGAGGATCCTTCCCACAAGATGTTAACTTTTATATAAATAAAGAAACTGGCATACCTATTGTAGATATTCCAGGCGGTCACTTAGGTTATATTCAAAAACCTGAAGGCTTTGCTGATGTATTATTAAATATGTGGGGTTAATTGATTGTTCTCTAATAAAACAGCTTGGACAGTTTTCAAATTATATTTGATGGCTGACCAAGCTTATTTTTATTTACGCTTAAACGTTCAAATCAACTCGTTATTATACATGAAGGCATGTTAACCATTCTCTTCCACTGAAAACACTACTGTTCCAAACATTGATAGTCTTCTTTTGAAATACCCTTTCCGATAAGCACCAAATATTCTGGCACTTTTTTTGAAAATGCTACAGGTGTTAATTCATATTGTCCTTGTGTAAATTGAATGAGATACGTATGTGTGGTGTCTTCAAATGTCATAAACCCTTTCAACCTATAAATATGAGACGGAAGGCATGCTAAACGTTTTATAAACTGTGCTTTAGTACATTTGACTGGTGATTGCACAAATTGATGATTTATTGTTTTGTGTAATGATTCATGTTTATTGTCAGAAGTTGCTGTCATTTGGCTAACTGATATTGGCAAAGTGACGCTGCCATGCATACCAACTTGTATATCGGCCTCTGGGTTAATAACTTCTAAATCTTTCAATAGTTTGCTCGTTGTTTCAACATCTGCTGAATCTATTTTATTAACAAATAAGACAGAACAATATGCTAATTGCTCATAAAATAAGCCTTGGATGTCTTTAGGGAATGATTTAATGTGTTTATACATGCTTGCGTCTATTACACCAATAATATGTGTAATTGTTGTAAACGGAGCTAAAATAGGCGTTAAACAAGCATCTAAGACAGAGACTGGTTCTGCAATCCCACTACATTCAATAAATACAATGTCTGGTTGCTCTTTTAAATATAATTGATGTAACTGTTCTGATACATCTGCTTTCATTGCGCAACAGATACACCCCTCTGTCAGTTCACTTAAAGGTATGTCTTCAGATACTAAGGCACCATCAACACTCATTTTCCCAAATTCATTCATGATGACTGCTGGTTTCAGCGATTCCTTTAATGATTCAGCGAGCAAATGATTTAAGACAGTCGTTTTACCGCCACCTAAAAACCCACCTATAATAACTATTTTCATCTGCGACTCTCCTCTTATACTTCATATGAATAGCATATTCCAAGATAGATCTCCTATTGACTGACATGACTCTATATTCAGTTATAGTTCATTTTTTTAAATAATCAGCATTACTATTTTAACAATGATGCCTACACCAATAACTAAAGACAATGATGTCACCATTTGCTTTCCAATTAATTTTAGTGCTGACTGACCACCTAAATGTTTCAAAAGCATCGTCATTGTGACCGAGCACGCTGTAAATGTTGAACTAAAAAACACAAGTAGTAGTAACTGTGTTGCTGTCATTCCTTGTAATAAGGCGCCTTGATGCAAATTAAACAAGAGCATGCCGTCTTTTCGAATCATTGAAAATAAAATCCCTGGTGACAATTCTGAAGAGATGCCTAATAACGATAATATAGGTGTAAATATTTGTGATAAAACATTCAAAATTGGCGTTAGTGATAAAATACTAACAATAAGACAGATTGTGATAAAAATAGGTAGCGCTTGAACGATAAACATTTGTATATTTTGCCACATTTGTAGCAACATTTGACGTATATTTGGCATATGTAATTGCCTATCATAAGGTAGCGGAACACTAAGTTGTTGATCATTCTTTTTCAACCATATCCTATTATGTAAGATGCCACCTAAAAGTACTAATATTAAGTACGGCATAAATAGCCATGACTTTCCAGCTACACTAAAAATAGATAATGTCGCACCTATTTGATAACTACAAGAACTACCAAAGCTTATTAAACTCATACACTGTGTCTTCGTGCAGGTATGGCATTGGTGTGCTGCTTGTGAAATAGCTGCTGCATTACATCCAAATCCTTCTAATAGTGGCACGATATCATTACCTTGTAATCCTATCCGTAACATTGATGGTTCAATTGCCCATATCATCCATGATTTGAATCCTGTTTGATCAATTATAGCAGTTGATAAACTAATCAATATTACAACCGGCAATGCCCATACGAGCGAATATGTTCCAAGTGATAGCACACCATAATCACCAAATAATATATGCTGTAATATATCGTGATTGAGCAATGTTGTTTGAGTTAAATATTCTATCCATGCTGATACATACTGATTTTGAAACCAATCTGAAAATTGATAAGCGATACCGATTGGTAATGCAAACATTAAAAATATCAACAACCAGGCTAAAAATGTCGCACTTATTTTAGGTCTTAAATGTCGTCGCTCATGTTGAAATAGTGTCAATTGTTCTATCACATGTTCACTCGCTATAGGCGAAGAAACTACACTTTCTGCCAATGAAATATCTAATTTCTGTTTTATGATTAATAATCTTAATTTCGCTTTTTCTGTTGCGGTAAGTTTATCCGCATGACTAATAACCAAATAATGAGGTTCATTAGGTATGGGCGTATAATGCCCAGTTCTCATATCATATTTCACTTCTAACATGTGCATGACACTTCACAACATGAATAATCATCTAAATACATTTGATTTTTTTGATAATTTTCAATGACATCTTGTTTAGCTGGTAAGCCTTCCCGCTGTGTTAAAAGATGAGCAAGTACTGCAAATCGCGCTCTGAATTTATAGATATAGCATAATTTGGCATTATCATTTTCAACTGTTGCACCAATCATAAAAATATTCGGATAACGTGTCGATTCATCATGTGTTGTTAATTTAATATCTTGATTTGTTGTCACAAATAATTGTTGAACGATTGGATTTTTTGTTGCATCAAAGCCAGTTGCTAGTATTGGTTCATGAGGCGTATGCACACTTTGTCCGCTATCAAAACTGATATGATACTGTCCATTGTTAAAATCAATATCTTTAACTGTATAATGTACATTCATTTCGATGCGAGCACCTTGCTTAATGACATTACCTAGTCGCTGACGTGTATAAGGTGACAATCTAACACTAGGATCAGCATCCGGATCATTTAAACCGGTTGTGCTAGTATAAAGTGCGATGTCAGAGCCATTTTTTGCAAGTTGATATGCAGCATCAAAGCCACTTTCATTACCTCCGATAACCACATATTGCCCCTTATTAAAGTTATCAAAGTCTTCAATTTCACTATAATGAATACCATATTTAAATGGCTTTTTAGGGAAATTATAATCACCTGTTGCGACAAAGATATAATCCGCGTGATATGTCTCTGTTGTCGTTGCAATCGTATAATATGCATCATCTACAGATATATTTGTGACAACTGTATTTTCAAAGATATTCAGCTCGTAATGGTTGGCAACCACTTGTAAATATTCAGCATATGTTTCTCCGGAAATATGTTCTTCATTAAATGTAAATGCTGGTGAAGTATCCATGGAAATTGCATTCATATCAGGCATGCCAAATCCATTAGACGTAAATGATGGCGTGATCGTACGGGTCGATTTCGGCCAATGTTTAAATGAATGTCCTACTGTTCCTTTTTCTAAAATAATGACATCTGTTATACCGAAATCTTTTAAGGTAATGGCCATACCTATACCTGCAGCACCGGCACCGATAATAGCCACTTTATGATGTTGCATATTAACACTCCCTCAATGATCTATTTCAAGTTATTGTTTTTGATTATAAATCGTAATAATTACGATTTATAAAGTATAGACCTATCCTTGAGAAATTTCAATATTAAAAGAAAAACTTCCGTTATTGTAGAGAATTCATCTACATTTCGGAAGTTGGCATGTGTCTTTTTTATTAAATTTAAAGATGCTACGGTTAGTTCAAATGATTATGAATGACATTTCATGGTATCATCCAGCCTCAGTACTTGGAGATAACATTTTGGCGGTGAGACAGAAATCATATTTTTACAAAATTTATTGGGGTGTAACTTCTCCACGTTGTATTTCACTATCCAAATTTTGTTTCATATTTTCAAACAACTCTTGAAATCTAACCTCATCTTGATCAGAATAACCTTTAAAAATAACTGAATCTATATTTTCTTCGTTAAAATAATAAATTTCATCTTCCACAACACCAATCGGATATTTACATGCAGAATAGTCAAACATATACTTTTGATTTTCAATTTCTACAATTGGTCCTCTATTAATAATCATTAACTTTTGCGAACCTTCTTTTAAATAAATAATGCTTCCTATTGTTTCCATTTATTTTCCTCCTTTGTCACCGTCTCAATTTCAACATTCCTTCGCATTTCCAAGTCAATCATCTCTTCTTCCGCTTTACGAATGCCATGTTGAATTTGCTGTTGCTGCTCGTATAACGCTTCCGTTGAACGTCGTTTCGCAAAATGAAATTCATCGCGGAACTGTTCCATACGACTAGCCATATTGCTACTATAATAACGCTCACCTAAATGTTGATATAATTGATCTATCGAATGATTAAGCGCATCACTTTCATCTATCAATGCTTTAACCTCTCGCTTTTCATCATATAAGTCATCCATTTGCTTATGTTTCGCTGTGATTATTTTATTGATTTCATCCAGTTTATTCGACATCATTTCACCACGTTTTAATTTTTACCAATTTCATTACCAATCATTACGTCAGTTTGGTCAAAAGCCTCACCAACTTTTTGTATATTATCGCTCGCAGTTCGTATTGCTTCAGCAACAGATTGATTCTTACTCATCAAATCATCTATCACACTATGAGCATTATTATTTCCACTTACTGTTGTACTTTCATCTTTATCCGGTTTCGACACATTATTACATGTTTCAACAGCGCTTTTAATAGATGATGATGCACTATTAGTCTTGAAAATATCACTTTGAACTGTACTCATCATTTACACATCTCTCCATTTAAATTATTTTAAAATTATTAGAAACTGTATCAATATATGATATTCAAACATTCAATTATACTTAAATATTGTTTTATGATTATATTCAAAATTATTGTATCAATAAATATGTATCATTCCTAGAATTTTATTGAACAAAAAGTTATAAAATCACTTTTATTGTAACTCAACCTTGTTTTACATTACAGAAATTAACAATAGCGATTAAAATTTTATTTTCCAACAATAAAAAAGCACAAATATTTTTATTGAGGCAGCTGAAGGCCTTCTCATAGCAAAAATATCTGTGCATATTATTATCTCAATCTAACGTAATAACTAACTTGTTGTATCTTGTAAAATCTTATCCATAGAATGCGCAACACTATCACGGTACATCTCACCAAATTTCAATAAATGGACCATCAATAAATATAAACGATAAAATTCAAGTCTATAGGATGCACCTTTTGCGAGTGGATAATGTTTATTATACGCATCATAAAATTCACTCGTAAAACCACCAAATACCGTTGTAATACCGATATCGAATTCTCTGTCACCATATAATGGCGCTGGATCAAATAACGCCGGACGACCATCTTGTAAGAACATATAATTACCACCCCATAGGTCACCATGTAATAAAGACGGTTTACTTTGATGCTTTTCTAATTCCGCCACAATTTGACGTCGCACTTTGTCATATACTTTGATATCGTTGGCATCCCATAGCCCTCTATTTAGCAACTCATCTTTCAAATGGTCCATGCGCTTGTCGACAAAAATGGTACACCAATCGTCTTGCCAATGATTATCAAAAGAAATATCGCCACCTTCATAAGGTAATGAGAAGCCAAATTTGCCTTCTTCTTGTTGCTGACTGTGTAATTGAGCTACGAGTTGCCCTAATTGGCGTTGACTCCCTGAAGCCCCTTCTTCTAAATACGTCATCACTAAATACGCATCACCGTTAACCTCGCCACTTGCAATTACTCTAGGTGCCGTGATACCTGCACGTTCAAATTCATTTAAACCTGCAATTTCTGCAGCATAAAATGATTCTTTACGTCCACGTTGGACAAGTAAGAAAAATGTATCCGTATCTGTTTCGACTCGATATGCTTCGTTTACATCACCACCACTCACTGGTGAAATCTCTTTAATATCTTTTAAAGGTAAATGCTCTAACCATTGTTCATTCATACAAACACCTTCCAATCTACTTACTTTATATTATAATATTGCCTAATTAGGATGATTTAATCTTAAAAACGTTATTCAAACTTGCGTCAATTTTCAAAACTTTTTAGTTTTAACTAGGAAATTATGTAGGGAAATGCTAGTCTATTAAAAGAATATATTTCACATATATTAAGTTGAGGATAGTAAGCCTCAAATATAATGAAATAGGAGCATACTCATGTACAAATTAATTAAACCTTTCTTATTCAAAATCGAACCCGAAAAAGCACACGGACTAACTATCGATGCATTAAAAACGTTACAAAAGTTTCCGGTTTTATTCCCAGTCGTCGATAAACTATTTACTTATAAGAATCCAACGTTATCACAAACGATACAAGGTAATACGTACGACAATCCAATTGGCTTAGCAGCTGGTTTCGACAAATCTTGCGAAGTACCAAAAGCATTGGAACACCTTGGATTCGGTGCTTTAGAATTAGGTGGTATCACACCTAAACCTCAACCGGGTAACCCTCAACCACGCATGTTTAGATTATTAGAAGATGACGCCTTGATAAATCGAATGGGCTTCAATAATATTGGTATGAACAAAGCACTAAGTCATTTGCGTAAAAATGCTTATCAAGTACCTGTTGGTATCAATGTTGGTGTGAATAAAATGACACCTTATGAAGCGCGTTATCAAGATTATATAAAAGTCATTGATACGTTTAAACACGACGTTTCATTTTTCACAGTCAATATCAGTTCTCCAAATACTGAAAACCTTCAAAATTTCCATGATAAAGATGAATTTTCAATGTTATGTCAAGCTTTGACAACATTTAAAAAACAACATGATGTAACAGTGCCAATTTATTTAAAACTAACGTCTGATATGGATTTCGATGGCTTAAAAGCACTATTACCAGCGATTACTGAGACATTTGACGGTATCATCTTAGCAAACACAACGCGACAACGAGATGGTTTAACTTCTGCTAATAAAGTCGAAGAAGGCGGTTTGAGTGGTCGTCCATTATTTGAACGTAATTTAAAATTGATTAAGTATGCTTATCAGCAAACAAATGGTGAATTTTTAATTATAGGTACAGGCGGCGTATTCAGTACTGAAGATGCAATCAAAATGATGCGTCACGGTGCGTCACTTATTCAAATTTATTCATCACTTGTTATTGAAGGCCCAGGTTTAACTAAGAAAATGAACAAAGGCATCGCACGTTACTTAAAAGATCATCATTTTGACAATGTCAGTGATATTATAGGACTAGATGCCTAATCCAACATAGTCAAATAATACTTTAAAACTTGCTGAATCGTCTTATTAAAATTATGATATAACTCAAGAAGATATATTTATCACCATTTTTCAAAATAATGGCTTAAATATCACATATCATTAAATATAGCGTTTTATAACGGAGGCGTTTGTTATGACTAAAGAAACAGATAATAAAAAAACAGTAGCGACTTCTGACAACAAAGACACACAGCAACAAAATCAACCTGAAGAAGATGAACGTCAAGGTTTGAATGGTTATCGTAAAACAGATCTTGATTTAGAAATCGAGCAAGAGCTACGTGAAATGATGAAAACAGGAGAAAATGAAACGAAAAATGACTATAAAAAGTTTAAAGTGTTTTCACTTATTTCAACACTTGTCATTGTCATTTTAGCAATTATAAGATTTGTTCATAAAATGATGTAATTAGAGTGAGACATTGTTTTATGTCTCAGGATCCAGTTATTCATTATATCTACAATATTTACGATTATATAAATAACCCGAGATTTTAGTATGATTCATTTCACTAAAATCTCGGGTTTCTATTTGATAATTTTTAATGGGATATGGCATGTATACGTTCTTGCCTTTTATCTCATTTCCAATGATTAATCTGGATATTGTTCTAAAAATGCTTTCGCTTCTTTATTAACTGTTTTAAAATCAATACCTTGTTGCATCGCTGCAAAGACACATCCACAATAACACTGCCTAAAGATATTATAGTCATTACACATTTCTATGGAACGCTCATAACCTTTACTTTTCTTAAAATCACTTGGCAAATAGTTCACATCGTATATTTTTTGGACATCCATACCAAGTTCATTGATTAATTGTGCGTTCTTTTTAGGTGATAATGTGATTGCACTGCCAAAATAATCATAGCCATGTTCTACAGCTGCTTTCGCTACAATATCCAAACGCATTTCAAAACAAGCGGTACAACGTAAGCCGCCTTCTTTTTCATCAGCTAATTCTTTATCCTTCACCATTTTCACAAACTTATGCGGTTCATAAGGTGCTTCAATATACTTCACATTCGCACCAGTCTTGCGATTAAAATCTTCCACAAATTGTTCTTGCACTTTAGCACGTCGTAAATATTCATTTTTCGGATGAATATTTGAATTCGCGAAATAAATTGCAATGTCTGCATATTGTGTTAAAAACTCTAATGTATATGTACTACAAGGTGCACAACAACTATGCAATAAGATTTTAGGTCTGATTGCTTCTCTTTCCCACTGCCCGATTAATTTCTTCAACACCTTGTCATAATTAATTTTTTGATTTTTCATTTTACTGATAATAGGTTCAGCATTAATCATGATTTAACCTCCCACATTTAATCATTAATTTCTATTATATATGATTCATATTAAATGTCAGTCAAAAAAGTTAGAAATTCATTTTAATGCATTTATATTTCGAAAATCCCTTATGTATCTAAAAGCATTTTTTAAACTTGAATTTTAAAACACTAAACAACACATACGTCTCTGTGTCATTTTCATTTTTTGTATGTCATATATATGTTTACTTCATTTAAATCAATTTCATCTTACAATTTATCGTGTATTTTACAAAAGATTGACTTCAATTCATCGTAAAAGTTATACTTTTGCCATTTTTTAATGTAACATGGTGTTAGTAATAAAAATAATACATTGAGGTGTTTTATATGACAGCATTATTCCCTTATATCGCTTTTGAAAATTCAAAAGAAGCCATTGCATATTACGAAGAAGTATTTGGTGCAACTGACGTTAAACGTTTAGAAGTTGGCGAAGAACAAGCGTCACATTTTGGCATGACTAAGGAAGAAGCGCAAGAAGCAACTATGCATGCTGAGTTTGAAGTGCTTGGCGTAAAAGTGCTATGTTCTGATTCTTTTGGTCGCGCTGACAAAATTAATAATGGCATATCATTATTAATTGATTATGATGTTAACAATAAGGAAGATGCTGATAAAGTTGAAGCATTCTATGAGCAAATTAAAGATCATTCTTCAATTGAAATAGAATTACCGTTTGCTGACCAATTCTGGGGTGGCAAAATGGGCGTCTTTACCGATAAATACGGTGTTCGTTGGATGTTACATGGTCAAGACTATACTGCAATCCAACAATAATGTTATTGATAAAGATATCATTTAATAAGCTTATGTTATTTAGCAAGGCAAGCCACTCTCGATTCATGGCTTGCCTTATTTTATTGTATATTTTTAATTATCGTTGCTGGCCCTTGATTGACAATCGTATTAAAATGCCTTATTAAGTCAACTTTGTCTATACGGTTTGGATCTTCTACCCAATGTCTTATAAAAGACAATCCCGCACCTGAAACATAACTCATGAAATAAGAAAATGGTATACCATTAATTTGATCATTTTCATTTTTATAACGTTGTAAATGACACATAATTAAATCATAAAGTTTTTCGTGGATATTTGAATCTTTACCCATACGAAACATCAATTGATAAAATGCGATGTCTTTTTCTATCATTTCTATTAAAACGGTCATAATTTGATGTATGTTATCCGTGGATAACTTAACTGCTCCATTTAACTTCTCATCATGAATGAAGTCTCTTATTTCCTCCAACTGCTGGTCCTCTAATTTTTCAAGCAAATCATACTTATCATAATAATGCGTATAAAATGTACTACGGTTAACATCAGCTAAATCTGCAATTTGTTGCACAGTAATCTCTTCTAATTGGTGTTGATGTAAAAGTTCAATAAATGCATTTCTCATTGCAACTTGTGATTTTCTAATACGTCGATCTATAGTCATTTGTATCAAGTCCTCCCCAATGATTATAAACAATTATAAATGTTATTTTCATTATCCTACAAATCTCCAACATTGATGATTGGCACACAATGTTTACCTGTTTAATATAGGTGATACAAACAAACAGAAAAAGGTGATAACAATGAACCAACATTTACTAGGAAATCCAAAATTAACTGTAACTCATGTCAATGAAGTGAAAGCCGGTATTAACCACATCGTTGTCGACAGTGTTCAATATGGAAATCAAGAAATGATTATGGAAAAAGATGTCACTGTGGAAATGCGCGATGGCGAAAAATTATATATTAATATTTTCAGACCAAATAAAGATGGCAAATTCCCTGTAGTTATGTCTGCAGATACTTATGGTAAAGATAATAAGCCTAAAATCACCAATATGGGTGCCCTTTGGCCAACATTAGGCGCCATTCCGACATCTAGTTTTACACCTGAAGAATCACCAGACCCAGGATTTTGGGTGCCAAATGATTATGTTGTAGTTAAAGTTGCATTACGCGGTAGTGACAAATCAAAAGGCGTCTTATCTCCATGGTCAAAAAGAGAAGCGGAAGATTATTACGAAGTGATTGAATGGGCAGCAAATCAGTCATGGAGTAATGGAAATATCGGGACAAATGGTGTTTCTTATCTTGCGGTGACTCAATGGTGGGTCGCATCATTAAATCCACCACATTTAAAAGCAATGATTCCTTGGGAAGGCTTAAATGATATGTATAGAGAAGTAGCCTTTCATGGAGGTATACCGGATACTGGCTTTTATCGTTTCTGGACTCAAGGTATTTTTGCGAGATGGACAGATAATCCAAATATCGAAGACTTGATTCAAGCACAACAAGAACACCCTTTGTTCGATGATTTTTGGAAACAGCATCAAGTGCAATTATCACAAATTAAAGCACCTCTACTAACATGTGCTAGTTGGTCTACACAAGGTTTGCACAACCGTGGCTCTTTTGAAGGATTTAAACAAGCTGTATCAGAAGAAAAATGGCTATATGTGCATGGACGTAAAGAGTGGGAAAGTTACTACGCTAGAGAAAATCTCGAACGCCAAAAATCATTCTTTGATTTTTACCTTAAAGAAGAAAATAACGATTGGAAAGATACGCCTCATGTCATTTATGAAGTTAGAGATCAATTTTATAAAGGCGAATTCAAATCAGCGTCAGCGTTCCCTTTACCTAACACAGAATATACACCATTGTATTTGAATGCTGAAAATCACACATTGAATCATGCAAAGATTAGTAGCGCGCATGTCGCACAATATGACTCTGAAGATAAACAACAAGATGTAAGTTTTAAATATACGTTTGACAAAGATACTGAGTTAGTTGGAAACATGAACTTAAAACTATGGGTAAGCACTAAAGACTCAGATGATATGGATTTATTTGCAGGTATTAAAAAGTTAGATCGTCGTGGTAATGAAGTTAACTTCCCTGATTTTAATCATATTGAAAATGGTCAAGTAGCTACTGGTTGGTTACGCGTATCACATCGTGAATTAGATCAAGAAAAATCCTCAATCGCGCAACCTTGGCATAAACATGAAACAGAATTAAAGTTGTCACAAGATGAGATTGTACCTGTTGAAATCGAATTGTTACCTTCAGGCACGCTATTTAAACAAGGCGAAACATTGGAAGTTGTTGTAAAGGGTAGTGAAATTGTAATTGGTAATAGTACTCCTGGCATGAAAACACGTTATGAACATGAAGAAACCGTAAATAAAGGCATGCACATGATTTATACTGGTGGTAAATATGATTCACAATTAATCATTCCTATCGTTAATTGATATGCAGCAATTACGGTCGCTTTTGATTAAAAGTGACATAGTGATAGGACTGTATAACAAGAGAAAGCCACACGCTTGGAATCTTAAACCAAGGTGTGGCCCTTTTTATTATTGATGGCTATTTAATTTTATAACACTATCGTATTTTCTTTTTCATGAATCATTTCAATAATGACATTGTCTTCATTCATTACTGCTACTTTAGGTGCATGGTTTTTAATTTCTTCTTCATTCAACTGTGCATAAGTCATGATTATGACTACATCGCCTACTTCAACAAGTCTTGACGCTGCACCGTTTAAACAAATTTTACCACTACCTCTTTCACCAGCTATTACGTATGTTTCAAAACGTGCACCATTATTATTATTCACGATGGCTACTTTTTCATTTGGCAAGATGTCTACCGCTTCCAATATATCTGAATCAATCGTAATGCTACCTACATAATTTAAATTTGACTCAGTCACTCTTGCTCTATGAATTTTAGCATTCATCATTGTTCTTATCACTTTATTCAGCTCCAATTATTATATTATCTATTAAACGCGCTTTTGAAAATTTAACAGCTAACGAGATAAATATGCGTCCAGTTATTTCGTGTTGTTCTACTAATTGAGGATAACTATAAACAGCAACTTCTTCAATGCGTCCACTTATATGTGATTCAAGATATTCAGTAACCCTGTCTATAATTACTTTACTTTGACGTTCACCGTCTTGATACAACGCTTGTGCTAATAGCAAACTTTTACTTAAATGTACCGCTTCTTGTCGTTCTTGCTCCGTTAAATAAACATTTCTTGAACTTTTCGCCAAACCATCTGCTTCTCGAACGATATCAATACCAATAATTTCAACGGCATGATTGAAGTCTTTTACCATTTGCTCGACAATAGCCAATTGCTGGGCATCTTTTTTACCAAAATAAGCATAATCCGGCATAACAATATTAAATAGCTTATTAACTACTGTTACCACCCCATCAAAATGCCCTGGACGCTTCGCTCCTTCTAACACATCAGCTAATGGGCCTACTTTGACATCAATACCTAATTCACCTGGATACATATCTTCTACTGCAGGATGAAAAACAATGTCCGCTCCTACTTCTGATACTAATTCTAAATCTTTATCAATTTGTCTCGGATAAGCATCGAAATCTTCGTTTGGACCAAATTGTAATGGATTAACAAATACACTCACAATTGTAATATCATTTGTACTAACTGATTCGCGTACCATCGTTAAATGTCCATCATGTAAGGCACCCATTGTTGGGATAAAACCAATCGTTGTGCCTGAGCGTTTGGCTGCTTTAACAATGTGTTGCATCTCTTTTACCGTAGTAATCAGCTTAGTCATTGTTATTAACCTCATTCATAATTTTCTTTTTATACGTATATTCTTCTGATGGAAATGCACCAGATTTAACTTCTTGATCGTATTGTTTTAAACCATCCACACCAACACTAAAATCAGCAAATTGCTTCACAAATTTCGCTTTATGTTCAACACCATAATTTAACATATCGTGATAAACCAATACTTGACCATCTGTACCTTTTCCTGCACCAATACCAATGACTGGAATTGTTAAGTGCTTGCTAATTTCTTCTGC
Organism: Staphylococcus sp. EG-SA-14; assembly: GCF_017151935.1. NCBI lineage: Bacteria > Bacillati > Bacillota > Bacilli > Caryophanales > Staphylococcaceae > Staphylococcus > Staphylococcus sp. EG-SA-14. Next base: position 329,089 of record NZ_JACVZM010000001.1, read on the forward strand.
TAAATCATTTGGAATTGCTTCAAGTACTAACGCTACTGCACCAGCTTGTTCTACATTTTTCGCATCTAAAATAAGTTGCTCCGCTGCTTCTTTCGTTGCACCTTGTAATTTATACCCCATAACGCCAACACTTTGAGGTGTTAATCCTAAATGTGCAACAACAGGAATACCAATTGCCGTTGCTTTTTCAATAAATGGTGTAATATGCGCTCCTTCTGCTTTAATTGCATTTGCATTCGTCTCCTGATAAAGCTTTAGAGCATGATTTAAGTCTTGTGTCATAGAGATGCCTACTGCACCAATCGGCATATCAACAACTACAAATGTATTTGGTGCGCCTCTTCTTACTGCACGACCGTGATGAATCATATCTGCTAACGTCACTTGTACGGTACTTTCATAACCTAATACAGTCATACCAAGTGAATCCCCAACAAGAATCATATCAATACCCGCTGCTTCCACTTGTTTAGCACTTGGAAAATCATAAGCTGTTACCATAGAAATTTTAGTTTGCTTTTGTTTCATATCTATTAATTGACTTACTGTTTTCAATGTTATTCAACCTCTTTTTGCAGTATTATTAGAAATAGTATAATGAATCTTTTATAGAAAGGAAAGAAGAAGATGTTATCAGTTGCGATTATCGGCCCAGGCGCTGTCGGTACAACTATTGCCTATGAATTACAACAATCATTGCCTCATACAACGCTTATCGGGAGACACGCCAAAACAATAACATATTATACTGTACCACATGCACCTGCACAAGATATTGTTGTGAAAGGTTATGAAGATGTCACAAACACATTTGATGTTATTATTATTGCAGTCAAAACACATCAACTTGATGCAGTTATTCCTCATTTAACTCATCTTGCACATGAGGACACGCTCATCATTTTAGCCCAAAATGGTTATGGTCAACTCGAACATATTTCATTTAAAAACGTATGCCAAGCAGTTGTCTATATAAGTGGTCAAAAGAAAGGCGATGTTGTTACGCACTTCAGAGATTATCAATTACGTATACAAGATAATGCATTAACACGACAATTTAGAGATTTGGTCCAAGACAGTCAAATCGACATTGTATTAGAAGCAAATATTCAACAAGCTATTTGGTATAAATTGTTAGTTAACTTGGGCATTAATTCTATCACAGCACTCGGGAGACAGACAGTTGCAATCATGCATAATCCTGAAATACGTACACTGTGTAGACAGCTATTACTAGATGGTTGTCGTGTTGCACAGGCAGAGGGGTTAGACTTTTCAGAACAAACTGTCGATACTATTATGACTATATATCAAGGTTATCCCGACGAAATGGGAACGAGCATGTATTACGACATTGTGCATCAGCAACCTCTTGAAGTCGAAGCGATTCAAGGCTTTATTTATCGACGTGCACGTGAACACAATCTTGACACCCCATATCTTGATACTATTTATAGCTTTTTACGCGCGTATCAACAAAATATGTAAGCACATATATAATATAAAAAGACCTTAACGATGCATTTAGAACCACCTGTTCCTAATATCGCTAAGGTCTTTTAATTATATTAGACTATTCAGCTTCTCTAATTTCTTCTGCCACATCTTTATAGTCTATTTTCGCTTTAACAAACGTCTCGTTATTTACCGGGAAATGTTGTTGGAATGTTTCAAAGTTTTGTATCTCAACGACAACGTCATCCACTTCAAAGTCAAGAACATGTCCACCATAAGCTCTTTCATCATCCGCAAAATGTATATGAAAACCAGCAGACCCTACGCCATGAAATAATTCTGGTGTAAAAAATCCAACAATGGCACCACGAATATCTTGTCTTTTTTCCTCAGGTTGTCTGCGTGCTGAATCAATCAAACGTGTATATGGCGGTTGCTGAGCAGGCATCATTCGTACATGCATATGTTTAAATGTGCCATAAATTTTAACAGCCGAAAATAAATTCTCACTTAACATTTCATTTTTAATTTGTGCAAATACATCATCTTGTGATAATTGTTGCAATGGAAATGTCTTACTCGCTTTAAAATTAGTAATCGATGCATACGGTACTTTCTCATCGCCTTTTAATTCTATAAATTCTTTATGCTCGTTAGCATGATATGCCTTTCCGTCTAAAAATATTACTTCGCCATCAGACCCTGTTAACGTTGCAATCCCTAAATTCCCATGTTCTAACAATTCATTAATTGTAGCTGTGCCTTCTAGTAAGCCAGCCATTAACGTACCTAATGTACCATGTTGATACAAGACATTCGTCATTCCAAAACCATCTCCCTATAGTTATTCCTCGTTGTCATGCTCTACTTCGTGATTAATGCAGAACTACTTTCCTTTATACTCAATGACGCCTCAACATTTTTATTCATGTCACTAAATTTTCACGAGTCATAATACTTTATTCAATTATTATTTTACGCAAAAGTATTGCCTCTATCAATGCTTGCTAAAAAAATGGACCTATCAGTGCCACGTGTTACTGCAACACTAATAGATCCTCTTACCATTAATATATTTCTAATTAATACTTAAAATAGGCTTAGTCTTCTAATAAATATTTAATTGAATCAAATGTATCTTCTAATGTTTTAACAGATTTATCGAACAACGCTTGTTCTTCGGCACTTAATGGCATTTCATAAATTTTAACTGCGCCATGTTGGTTAACTAATGTTGGTACACCTAGGTAAACGCCTTTGTGACCACCATATTGACCATCTAATTGTATAGAAACATTTAAGACATTATTTTCATTATTTAAAATGGCTTTTGAAATGCGCATCAATGCTAATGCAATACCATAGTATGTTGACCCTTTAGCTTGGATAATTTCATAAGCAGCGTCACGTGTATTCACATAAATTTCTTCCGCTTTAGCTTCGCTACCAGTTTGTTCTTTTAATGTGTCATATACTGAAATACCTGCTACATTTGCTTGTGACCAAACTGCAAGTTCAGTATCACCATGCTCGCCAATAATACTAGCGTCAACACTTGAAGGTGCAACACCAAGTTCTTGGCTAATTAAATATTGTAAACGTGCACTGTCCAATACAGTACCTGAACCGATAACACGCTCTGCTGGTAATCCAGTATATTCTTTTACAAATCTTGTTAAAATGTCTACAGGGTTTGCCGCGATTAAGAAATATCCATCAAAGCCACTATCCATAACACTCTTAACGATGCTCTTCATAATCTTAGTATTTTTTTCAACTAATTGTAAACGTGTTTCACCTGGCTTTTGAGGTGCACCAGCTGTAATAACAACTAAATCTGCATCTTTACAGTCTTCGTATTCACCTGCTTTCACATCAACTGGTGAAGGACTGTGGACTGTACCATGGTTTAAATCTTGAACATCTGCTTTTACTTTGTCTTTTGCAATGTCAATAATTACAAATTCATCAGCAACACCTTGCGTAACCATTGCAAAGGCATAGCTTGATCCTACAGATCCATCTCCGATTAATACAACCTTTTTACCAAATGTTTTCATAATTATGTCTCCTAACCTAATTGAATTTATTTTACACGTGACTACACGTAAAAATATCTATACTGAAATTAAAGATTAACAATTTTATTTTATTATAATATTATGCTACCAAATTACAAACATAAAACTGAGATGTAAGCGGAGTCAAATTACACTCTATCGCCAATAAATATTGATATCTCAAGCTTTAGCACGTAATTTGAAATTTGTGACAATTTTTAGCATTCTAAAATTGCGTAACGACGCTATTTAAAGGCTTTAACAAACTATTGAGCTTTCTATTTTTTTCATTTTAAAAAGGATGGCTATTCGACTTAAATGACTTACTATATAACCTCCTATTTTCCGCCTTACCCTCATCATATTTGATGCATCATTTTATAGTCAAAGAATTACATTTCATACAAACTAGCCAATCAGACATAAACATGAAATTGATTTTAAAAATATAATGTGCAAAATTGTTAGAAAATTAGCAAAAAATAGTACTTATTCATTTAATATCTGTTATAATCAGTTTTATCATTTAAAAAATCTATGGATGTTATCAAGACAAGTCATTAATACGTAACATAAAGTTGTGATTTTTCAGAATTTTTAGACAAAATATTGATTATTTGTGCTATGATATAACATATTAAAAAACACCGTATAGAATTGTTTATGAATGTTTGGGAGGAAAGTTTATGGGAAGTTTTTTCAATAAAATAGCACGAAAAGAGGATCCGGCTATCTATCAAAATAAAGATGGTCATTTAAAGCGTACACTTCGGGTGCGTGATTTCTTAGCTTTAGGTGTAGGAACAATTGTATCGACATCTATCTTTACGCTACCTGGCATTGTTGCTGCAGAACATGCAGGACCGGCCGTTGCGTTATCATTCTTACTCGCTGCTATTGTTGCTGGTTTAGTTGCATTTACTTATGCAGAAATGGCTGCCGCTATGCCATTTGCAGGTTCAGCCTATTCTTGGGTCAATGTATTATTTGGTGAATTTTTTGGATGGGTTGCCGGTTGGGCTCTATTAGCTGAATATTTTATCGCCGTAGCCTTTGTTGCATCAGGATTCTCAGCGAATTTACGCGGACTTGTGAAACCAATTGGCATCGAATTACCTGCAGCATTATCAAATCCATTTGGTACGAATGGCGGTTTTATCGATATTATTGCTGCTATCGTTATTTTATTAACTGCATTATTACTATCACGTGGTATGTCGGAAGCAGCACGTATGGAAAATATTTTAGTTATTTTAAAAGTATTAGCTATTATTTTATTTGTCATCGTAGGTTTAACAGCAATAAATGTTAGTAACTATGTGCCATTTATTCCAGAACACAAAGTAACTGCTACAGGTGACTTTGGTGGTTGGCAAGGCATATATGCTGGTGTTTCAATGATTTTCTTAGCGTATATCGGTTTCGATTCTATCGCAGCAAACTCAGCAGAAGCACTTGACCCTCAAAAGACAATGCCTAGAGGTATTCTTGGTTCTTTAAGTGTTGCTATCGTATTATTTATTGCTGTAGCACTTGTGTTAGTTGGTATGTTCCATTACTCACAATACGCAAACAATGCTGAACCTGTTGGTTGGGCTTTACGTCAAAGTGGTCATGGTGTTGTAGCAGCTATTGTTCAAGCTATCTCTGTTATCGGTATGTTTACAGCATTAATTGGTATGATGTTAGCAGGCTCACGTTTACTTTATTCATTTGGACGTGACGGCTTATTACCTTCATGGTTAAGCCATTTAAACGACAAACATTTACCTAATCGCGCACTAGTTATACTTACTATTATTGGTGTTTTAATTGGTTCTATGTTCCCATTCGCATTTTTAGCACAATTAATTTCAGCCGGTACACTTGTTGCATTTATGTTCGTTTCATTAGCAATGTATCGTTTGAGAAAGCGTGAAGGTAAAGATCTACCAATTCCTGCATTTAAATTACCTTTATATCCTGTGTTACCAGCAGTTACATTTGTTTTAGTATTGCTAGTATTCTGGGGATTAGGATTCGAAGCGAAATTATACACTTTAATTTGGTTTATTGTTGGTATCATTCTATATTTAAGTTATGGACTTAGACATTCTAAGAAAAATGACGTAGCTGAATACCACCCACCAAAATAAAAATCAAAAAAATCATTTCCCATCTGATTAACATCCAGATGTGGAAATGATTTTTTATTTTATATTAAGATAATCGCTATTACCAACCTTGTCCAGATATGTCATATTGATCTAAGTTACCTGCTTCCAAAGCAGTCAGTGCATCTTCTATAGTGTTTAACGCCGTGTCTAATTGCTCATATGTTATCACCAATGGCGGTTGGAATCGCAACACATTTCCTGCTACAGCTATAATAACTACGCCATGCTCAAAGCAGTAATTACAAATTTTAAGTGCCGCACTGGCATCACGTGTTTTGAGTTTTTTGTCGGAAACAATATCAATACCAATGCTCAGACCTTTACCTCTAACATCGCCTACACTATTGTATTTAGATACCCATTGATCCATTCGTTTCCTAACATATTCCCCTTTTTCCGCACTAGCCTGAAGAAGCAACTGATCTTCAATCATTTGAATTGTGGCTAATGCAGCTTCACAACTAACTGGATTAGCACCTGTTGTAAATAAATGTGCTGGTGCTTCTAAACAATTCATAATCTCTTTGCGTCCAACAATTGCTGACATAGGCATACCACCTGCTAAGGATTTTCCGAAAGTGATTAAATCAGGCGTAAAATTAAAATGCGAGACTGAACTCCATGTACCTGTTCGCCCAAAACCTTGTTGAATATCATCGACAGCGATTAAAATACCATGTTCACGACAAATCTTTTCTAACGCTTCAAAATACCCTGGAACTGGTTCTAAAAGTCCACCATCGCCTTGTATCGTTTCAATAACAATACATGCTACTTCGTCAGCAGGTACATATTTCGCAAACATTTCTTTTAAGGGTGCTAAATATTCTTCTACTGAATTAGCTTGTGGCTGCTCGTACATACCACGATATTTATCTGGAAACGGAATATGATAAAAACCATTCAATAACGGACCATAATGTTTGCGCATATTTAAACTAATAGCTGACATAGACAATGAGCCAAAAGTTGAACCATGATATGCATTAGTGAAACTAATGATATAAGGACGCCCTGTATATGCTCTGGCAAATTTAATGATGCCATCATTTGCGTCTGATCCGGTTAATCCGAAGGTCACTCTTTTTTCAAAATCTCCAGGTGTAATCTCACAAAGCTTCTTAGCTAAACGTACCAACGGTTCATGATACATATATGCTGGTGTATAATGAATAAATTTATCAACTTGTGCCTTTATCGCTTCTGTTACTTCTCTAGGTGCATGACCTACGTTTTGAGAACTCGCACTCGATAACAAATCGATATATGTCTTCCCCTCAATATCAACCAATGTTGCTCCATATCCATGATCAATCACTAACGGATAATATTTAATACGTCCTGATTTCGCAAAATAATGTTCATCCTCTTGAATTAATTGATGTGCTTTACTCATATACATTCCCCTCCCATTGACAGTATTAATGTGCAAGCAAAGTGGCCTCTCTTAAATCGATTATAAAATCCGATTTAAAATCCTGCTCAAATACCGTCATGCCTCTATGAATACTATCCAATATACTAATAAAATTCAGATTTGAAAATATATTCTGATAATTAAGAATTTTATATCAATCTACTTTGTTTATGCGCATAATTTTGTTCGATTAGGGAATTGTTTACTATATTCCATTTGACTCTGAGGTGATACGAATGCGTTTAAAAGTATTGTTCCATTTCATTGCTGCTATTTTCATATCATTCATGTTGCTATGGATGACCATGTTGTTTGACTTAATAAGCAATCAATCACATTTAAAAGCTTTATTATTGAATTTAGATTTTCTAATTCCTTCTGATAATACACCATATATTCTAGAAATAATATGTCACTTACTAATTGGTAGCGTCATTTATTTTGTATTTGTGTTGCTGTTTCATACTTCTAAAAGGCTTTACTATCTATGTTATATCCCTTTATTTTTCTTATTTATAGCATTGTATCCCTTTTTAGTATTTATTGCGCAACGTCCAATTTTTCAATTTAGTGTGACAGAATTAATCGGTTGGATTATTACACATATTTTCTTTATGTCATTAATAGCGTTAGTCATACCTAGAATAAAATAATATTTTTAATTAAACTGACAATTATTTTTCACATTTTATACACTTTTCAAGGTTTATGACTTGAGAAATGTTCTCATTTTTATCATACTGGAGGTGTATTGAAAAGTTAAGGAGTGGAAAGTATGAATAAAGAGCAATTAGAAAAAATGAAAAATGGAAAAGGCTTTATTGCCGCATTAGACCAAAGTGGTGGTAGTACACCAAAAGCACTTAAAGAATATGGTGTAAACGAAGATCAATATAGCAATGAAGACGAAATGTTCCAACTTGTTCACGATATGCGTACACGTGTGGTAACTTCACCTTCATTCTCACCAGATAAAATTTTGGGTGCTATTCTTTTCGAACAAACAATGGATCGCGAAGTAGAAGGCAAATACACTGCAGATTACTTAGCTGATAAAGGTGTTGTTCCGTTCTTAAAAGTAGACAAAGGTCTTGCTGAAGAGCAAAATGGTGTTCAATTAATGAAACCAATCGACAACTTAGACAGTTTATTAGACCGTGCAAACGAACGTCACATTTTTGGTACAAAAATGCGTTCTAACATTTTAGAATTAAATGAGCAAGGTATCAAAGACGTTGTTGAACAACAATTTGAAGTTGCTAAACAAATTATTGCTAAAGGTTTAGTTCCAATTATCGAACCAGAAGTTAATATTAATGCAAAAGACAAAGCTGAAATTGAAAAAGTATTAAAAGCTGAACTTAAAAAAGGTTTAGATAACTTAAATGCTGATCAATTAGTAATGTTGAAATTAACAATTCCTACTGAACCAAACTTATACAAAGAGTTAGCTGAACATCCTAATGTTGTTCGTGTCGTTGTATTATCAGGTGGTTACAGCAGAGAAAAAGCAAATGAATTACTTAAAGATAACGATGAACTTATCGCAAGTTTCTCACGTGCATTAGCTAGTGATTTAAGAGCTGATCAATCTAAAGAAGAATTCGATAAAGCTTTAGGTGATGCTGTAGAATCAATCTACGACGCATCTGTAAACAAAAACTAATTTATACATTAAACGTATTTTTTGATATAAACTACTAAAAAGGACTCATACATGTGCTTTAAGGGCATTGTGTATGAGTCTTTTTTGATTAAAGTTGATTTTGCCGTATGTATTAGATTACGTAAAAAAAATCGGACAGCTGAAAAATCTTTAAGATTTCTCAGTTGCCCGATTTTAAATATAGCTATTAGAATTTAGTTTTCGTAGTAACCTAATTCTAAGTCTTTTGAAGTTTGTTTACGGATTTTTCTCATTAATTTTTCGTCTTCAATTAATGATTCACCGTATGATGGAATCATTTTCTTAATTTTAGGTGCCCATTCAGTTTTGTATTCAGGGAAGTTACGTTCTAATACTTCTAACGCAACTGAAACTGAAGTTGAAGCCCCTGGTGATTCACCTAATAATGCGATTACAGTGTGGTCTTGTGAGTTAACCACTTCTGTACCGAATTGGATGAATCCTTTACCGTGTTCAGGTGTATCTTTGATAACTTGTACACGTTTACCAGCAGTGTATAATTGCCAATCTTCATTACGTGCTTCTGGATAGAAAGTACGTAAGTGGTTCATACAACCTTCTTTTGTCATAATTACTTGGTCAAATGAGTATTTAATTAAAGGTAAGTTTTTAACTGCTGCTGCTAATAAAGTTGTAATGTTGTATGTTTTAACAGACTTGAATAAATCTAAGTTAGAACCATTTTTCAAGAATTTAGGTCCAACATTAGCAAATGGTCCAAATAACAATGTTCTTTGGCCGTCAATGTAACGCGTATCTAAATGAGGTACAGTCATTGGTGGTGTACCAGGTGGCTCTTTACCATAAACTTTGGCATCGTGTTGTTCAATAACTTGTGGGTTTGTACAAGCTAAGAATTGACCACTGATAGGGAATCCACCCAAATGTTTACTTTCAGGGATACCTGTTTTTTGTAATAATGGAATCGCTCCACCGCCAGCACCGATGAATACATAGTCAGTTACTTGTTTGAATTTCTCACCAGTTAGGCGATTTTTAACAGTAACTTCCCATTGACCATTTGATAATTGTTCAAAATCAACAACTTCATGGTTAAATTGCACTGTAGCATTTGGATGTGCTTCAATGCTTTTAGCCATTTTACGTGTTAATTCACCGAAGTTTACATCTGTACCTTCGTCAATTTTACTTGCCGCCATGATACCAGGGTTATCTTCACGGCCTTTCATCATCAATGGAATCCATTTTTTCATTACTTCGATGTCTTCAGTATATTCGATATTATCGAACATAGGGAAAGCTTTCATCGCTTCGTAACGATCTTTTAAGAATTTAACATTGTTTTTACCTCTAACATAACTGATGTGTGGTAATGGATTGATAAATTCTCTTGGGTTCTCGATGCTACCGCTTTTCACTAAGTGACCCCAGAATTGTTTTGAAATCTCAAACTCTTCGTTAATCACTTTCGCTTTTTCGATGTCGATAGAACCATCAGGTTGTAAAACTGTGTAGTTCAACTCACATAATGCTGCATGACCCGTACCAGCATTATTTCTTTCGTTTGAACTTTCGATTGCAGGACGATCCAAGCGTTCGTAAACGTGGATATTCCAGTCTGGCTCAATTTCTTTTAACATTGAACCAAATGTTGTGCTAAGTACACCGGCTCCAATTAAAACGATGTCTTTACTATTAGACTTAGCCATTGGTTTCACCTCTCCAAAAATTGTAAATGTGTATCATCAATATGAAAGTTACATAAAACTGACATATTTCTTTAAAATATCAACGCCATAGATAACTTCCTGTTTTAATTGATACGCTGTAACAAAATACTATAGTTAGTGCTTACATGTATATGTTAAAGCAAGCAGTGGTAAATGTAAATTATAATTATTCATTAACTTTGCAATATATTAAATCTTTTATTCATAGAAGATAAATATCAAATCGATCATAATTATTTGACAACAAATAGCTAACGATTGTTTTAATCTACATTTGGCTTATAGCATTTTAAACCTATACTCTATTTTGATACAATATAAGTGTAAAATCAATCATAAAAAGGAGATTCAATATCTGCATCCAAGAAAAACATCACAATTACCTTTAATATTGAAAATTATTTTGAATCTTTCACTTATAGGCATTGTGATTATCGTTTTTACACATGCTGGGTTTAAGTTTAATGCCGGTGATAGTAATGTATTTTTATTAAACTGGGATATTCGAGGTTTAACATCTTATATTTTCTCATTCTTAATACTGGTTGCGCTTGTTTCTAAACTAATTTTATTATTTATAACTAGACGACAAAGAACATCATAAATAAACAAGCAGTCCAGTGCGTATCATCATACCTTACGCATTGGACTGCTTTGCTATGTTTATTGATTGCTATCTTTTTGTTGTTGCCATTTTTCTATTTCAGCATCTCGTAGTTCAACACGACGAATTTTACCTGAGTTTGTTTTTGGTAAGTCGTCAACGAATTCAATCTCTCTCGGATATTTATATGGTGCAACTTCATTTTTAACAAATTGTTGTAGTTCTTTAACTAACGTATCATCACCCGCAGTATGGTCCTGTAAAATAACGAATGCTTTAACAATATTTCCTCGTATATCATGAGGCTTTGCTACTACAGCACATTCTTTAACGGCTGGATGATTCGTTAACGCATCTTCAACTTCAAAAGGCCCAATCGTATAGCCTGAACTAATAATAATGTCATCTCGACGTCCTTCAAACCAGAAATAACCATCATCATCTACATGAGCTAAGTCACCAGTGATGTAGTATTTACCTGTTTGCGCTTTCGCCGTACGTTCTGGCTCTTTATAATACCCTTTAAAAAGTGCTGGCAAATCAAGTGGTACTGCAATATTCCCTTTCGTATTAGCAGGTACGCTATTCCCCTCATCATCTACTACAGTGACCGAACTACCCGGAATGCCTTTACCCATTGATCCAATCCTCTGTGGTGTATCTTTTAAAAAGCCTATAAGCAAGGTACTTTCAGTCTGGCCATATCCATCTCTTACAGTTAAATTAAAGTATTTCTTGAATTGTTCAACTACTTCTCGATTTAGTGGCTCACCTGCAGAAACGGCACTATGTAAATGCGTTAAGTCATAATCATTTAAGTTCTGTAATTTAGCCATCATACGATATTCTGTCGGTGTACAACATAAAACATTAATTTGATATTTTTGAAGCAATTCTAAGTATGTTTCAGGACTGAATCTTCCATTAAATACAAAAGCAGTTGCGCCTGAACCTAATACAGATAAGAAAGGACTCCACACCCACTTTTGCCAACCTGGTGCTGCTGTTGCCCAAACTAAGTCATCTTCATTAATACATAACCAATGTTTTGGTGCCATTTGTAAATGTGCAAATCCCCATCCATGACAATGTGTAACGGCTTTAGGATTGCCAGTTGTACCAGATGTATATGACAGAATCGCCATATCATCACGCGTCGTATCTGCCATTTCTAGTTTGTTACTTGCGTTTTCTTTTTCAGCTTCAAGTGAAATCCATCCATCTTTTTGACCGGCAATAACAAATTTAGTTAACGCATCATATTCTTTAATTTTTTCAAATTCAACTGTGAATGGCTCTAGTGCAATAACTGCATTTATTTCACCGTGCGTGATACGGTATTGTAAATCTTTAGTTCTTAGCATTTCAGAACATGGAATGATTGCAACACCTAATTTTAAAGCAGCAATATATAATTCATACGTCGCAATAGATCGTGGCATCATAATGAGTACTTTATCGCCTTTAGATAAACCGTGCGATGCTAAAACATTACCTACTTTATTAGACTGTTCAATGAGCTGTTGGTAAGTGACTGATATATCTTCGCCTTCAGTATTATGATATAGAATTGCCTTTTTATCTGGTATGTGGCTATATTTTTCGATTTCCGAAATAATGTTATATTTTTCAGGCGCGAATAGAGCTGACTTTTGCATAACTAACTTCCTTTCATACATCCACTTTTCCTGTGATGAACATTGTAATTTTATAAATGAATTATATATATCATACGCCTATCTTTACAGAATTTTCAATTAAATAGGGTTAAATACCAAAGTCCTCGACACTACACTTTGACATGACGTAGCATTCAAGGACTTTCAAATGATTGAGGGTTGATATCTCGGGCTAGACCATATCAGCTAATTCAATACGAATATTGTATGATAATTCACGATTAATTATTTTTACATCTGCACCTTTCGAAGTGCCACGATGCTTGTGTGTATGCTTGTACTCAGCTGAATTTTGCCAATGATAAAATGCTTGCCTATTTTCCCACAGCGTAATAATGATATAGTGTCTACCAGCTGTTCTAGGTCTTAAAAATCTTAATGCTTTAAATCCATCAACGTTTTTTAAATGCTTATTACGTTGCAAAAATTTTTGCTCGAATGTTTCTTCTTGTCCTTCGTTAATATATAAATGATTTAACACACATAATGAATCATTTGATAAATCATTTATCGCTTCTAGCACATCGTAATATGCAGTGTCATTATTTTTTTGTATTGTGAGACAATCATCCAGTTCTTCTATTACATAACTTCTATATTCATCATAAATTTTCATAATAAATGCCTTCATTTCATTTATATTTTTGGTCATATTACTTTATATCTATTACTAATTCATTCCCGTATTTATTAATTACAATCATAGTTTGGCTTCTTTTTAAAAGATAAGACTTTGTAAAAAGTATTAATATTTCATGCAAATGGGGACAGGAGTCGCCCACTATTTTTGTGTCTTCAATTTCATGATCATTATTTAACATTAGTCATGAAAATAGCCGACAACTTCATCTGTGAAATCACCGGCCTTTTATTTTAGCTAACTTTATTTCTGATTTTACGATTTTAATTGATCATATAGAGAAAGTGATCTTTTTACAATTTCTAAAAACTCATGATCTATATTGGACATTTGATGAAAATAAGACAAAATGTTTTCTGTTAGCTTCTCTTGTTTTGGGAATGAATCATCTTCTTTAATCCAAATCGCTAATTCGCCTAATGGTGTTTTATCATCTTTAAATGTTTGTATATATTCGTAAAAGCTCATAGTATTCCTTCTCTCAATTTACTTATATAAATCCTACCACGAAAGCTTTCAAGAAAACACAATTAAATGTCTATTTAGTGAACTTTTTAAGGTTGTGCACTCTTTTAATGTCTGCCAATTAGGTCAATTAATCATCACAATGTACAATTAACTCTATTTTCAGTTCATATACTCACACACCGTTTTTGAACAACACATTAACTTCTCATTTAGATAAAACGCAAAAAAGCCTGGCACCAATACAATAGATGCCAGACTAAGAGTCTACTATATAAATTTATTTAGCGTATGGTTTTACTTCGATTGCACCTTCATTTTCATCATGAACACCATGCTTATAATAATCAATATATTGTGGCTCTAAAGGCTTTCTGCCACGTATAATGTCTGCTGCTTTTTCAGCTAACATTAAAACAGGTGCGTGTATATTGCCATTTGTCGTACGTGGCATAGCTGATGCATCAACTACACGTAAATTTTCCATACCGTGGACTTTCATTGTTAACGGGTCAACTACTGCCATTGGATCTGAAGCAGGACCCATTTTAGCACTACAAGATGGGTGTAATGCTGTTTCACCATCTCTACGAACCCAATCAAGAATTTCTTCGTCTGTTTGCACTTCTGGTCCTGGTGAAATTTCTCCACCATTGAATGGATCCATTGCTTTTTGAGATAAGATATTTCTTGCTACACGAATTGCTTCTACCCATTCTTTTTTATCTTCTTCTGTTGATAAATAATTAAAGCGGATACTTGGTTTTTCGAATGGATCTTTAGATTTGATTTTCAAGCTACCACGAGAGTTTGAATACATTGGTCCTACGTGAACTTGATAACCATGTGCGACCGCTGCCTTTTGACCATCATATCTTACAGCTATTGGTAAGAAATGGAACATTAAGTTAGGATAATCAACTTCGTTATTTGAACGTACAAATCCGCCACCTTCAAAATGGTTAGATGCTGCTGCACCTGTACGTGTGAAAATCCATTGTAAACCAATAAATGGCATGCGCTTGATATCTAAGCTTGGCTGTAATGATACAGGTTCCTTACATTTATGTTGAATGTATACCTCTAAGTGATCTTCAAAGTTTTCACCCACACCAGGTAAATGAACACGTGGCTCAATGCCTTTTGATTTTAGGAACTCTGAATCACCTATACCAGATAATTGTAGTAATTGTGGCGTATTGAATGCCCCACCAGACAAAATGACTTCTTTAGCATCGATGGTATGTAGTTTGCCATTTTTCTTATACGTAACACCAGTTGCTCTTCTACCTTCATAATGAATTTCAGTTACAAAGGCACGTGTTTCAACGGTTAAGTTTTTACGCTTCATCGCTGGATGTAAATATGCTCTTGAAGCTGACATTCGGCGACCACGATGTACTTGACTATCGAACGGTCCAAAACCTTCTTGTCTAAATCCATTCACATCAGGTGTTTTATGATAGCCTGCTTCAACACCTGCATCAAAGAATGACTGGAATAAAGGATTCGTTGCTGGCCCTCGTTTTAACTTAATTGGTCCATCATGGCCTCTAAATTTATCATAAGGCGCTGCACCGTATGTTTTTTCTAATTTTTTAAAATACGGTAAACAGTGCGCAAAATCCCAAGTTTCCATACCTTCTGGTTCTGCCCAGCCTTCATAGTCCATTGGATTACCACGTTGGTAAATCATGCCATTAATCGAACTTGATCCACCTAAAACTTTACCTCGGGCATGTGCTACTTTACGACCGCCCATATGTGGTTCTTCATCTGTTGAATAAATCCAATCGTAAAATTTATTGCCTGAAGGGAACATTAACGCAGCAGGCATTTGGATAAATAAATCCCAAAAATAATCACTGCGACCCGCTTCTAATACTAAGACTTCTTTATCTTTATCTTCACTCAGACGATTACCTAGTACAGAACCTGCACTGCCTCCTCCAATGATGACATAATCATATGATTTGTTTTTGTTACTCATCGTTATGACCTCCAAAGTTTGTTGTATTTCAAAGTGAGTATTGCATGAAATATTTGTTAGTGGCTGATTGGTTATCGTTGAATTGCTAAACTTAGCTAACCAAAACACTCGATTTTCCTTTTACGATTGTTACTAACAGTCATGAAATAATCTATGATTCATTTTGCGTTTAGTCCAAATTATCAATCAACATTTCGCCACTTATACAAAACAAAGTGAGTGTCTTGTGTTCTTACAATGGCACTCACCTTATCTAATTTTTATTTGCTAAACCAATTCACTAATTGTGGATTTGTATTTGTTAAAATGTGTTTTGAAACAAGGTACTCTTCTAAGCCTTCTTTGCCTAATTCTCTACCGATACCTGATTGTTTGTATCCACCCCATGGCGCTTGTGCAAAATATGGATGGAAATCATTAATCCACACCGTTCCAAGTTTCAACTTGTTAGCAACGCGTTGCGCTTTTCCAATATCTTTAGAAAATACAGCACCTGCTAAACCATATATAGAATCATTCGCTAATTGAATCGCTTCTTGTTCAGTTTCAAAGCCTTCTACAGTAACGACAGGTCCGAAAACCTCTTCTTGTACAATACGCATTGACGTATCACAATTTGTAATGACTGTTGGCTCGAAGAATAGACCATCTTTTAAATCGTCTCTATCTGGACGTTTACCACCAACAGCAATTGTTGCGCCTTCTGCTTTAGCTACATCCATATAAGATTCGATCTTATTACGATGTTCTGTTGAAATCACTGGTCCCATTTCAGTATCAGCATCAAAACCATTACCTAATTTGATTTTTTTCACGCGATCAATAAGTGCTTGCTCAAATTTGTCTTTAATACTGTTTTGTACTAATATTCTTGATCCTGCTGAACAAACTTGACCTGCATGGAAATATCCACCATTTAACGCTTGGTCTACTGCCAATTCAAAATCAGCATCATCAAAGATAATGTTTGGATTTTTACCGCCAAGTTCCAAGGCAATATTCGTAACATTATTAGCAGCATTTTTCATAATATGCTTACCAGTCTCAATGCCACCTGTAAATGATACAAGGTCAACCTCTTTATGACCTGACATTACGTCACCAACTTCAGAACCTGCACCTAGAATAAGATTAATTGTTCCTTTAGGGAAACCAACTTCTTCCATTAATTCAAAAACACGTATTGTTGTTAATGGTGTAATTTCACTTGGTTTCATAACTAGTGAACAACCCGTAGCAAGCGCTGGCGCAATTTTCCATGATGCTTGTAATAACGGATAATTCCAAGGTGTAATTTGTGTAACTACACCTACTGGTTCTTTAACAATTTTGCTTTCTGTATCTGGAATTGGTGAATCAATCATTTCGCCACCGTCTTTATCTGCTAATCCAGCAAAATACATAAACACATTATGAATATCATCCATATCTGCATATGATTCTTCTAACGTTTTTCCAGTATCTAATGTTTCTAATCGTGCTAACGCTTCGTGATGTTCTTTAATCTTGTCCGCGATGGCACGTACTTTTTTACCTCTTGTTTCAGCAGTTTCTTGCGACCATTCACCAGACTCAAACGCACGTCTTGCAGCTAAGATTGCACGTTCTGCATCCTCTTTTGTCCCTTCAGAAACCGTAAATATCACTTCTTGATTGTAAGGATTGATAATATCTCTTGTATTTTTATTCGCGCTTTCAACCCACTCACCATCAATATATTGACGCTGAGATAAATGTTTTAAAAGTTCCATTCAACAACCTCCGTTAAGTTTGTTAAATTTTTATTTAACGAATTTTACAAACTTATGTTAGCATAGAAATGAAAAATGTGTCAATTTACAAAACAACTCAAGAATTAAGTTTTGTAAGTTTGTTAGATTTTTATTTAACGAAACATTTAACTTTAATGCTTTAAATATTTTTAATGTCTTTTTTTAGAAAAGGTTTTATAATGTATTAGTATTTATTTTAGAATGACCAAAATGATGTACGGAGGTGCAATGATGACTCGTTCTCAGAACAAACAGCAACAATTAGAACAAGCAAAAGATATTGTAATTAATTCAATTGGACAGACAATGGATTTGTATGGCACTAATAGAAGTGTAGGAAACTTATATGGCACAATGGTGTTTGAAGGCAGTATGACGCTTGATGAAATGCGTCATCAATTGCAAATGAGCAAACCAAGTATGAGTGCTGGCGTTAAGAAATTGCAGGAATTTGATATTGTTAAACAACAATTTACGAGAGGAAGCCGCAAACAACATTTTATCGCCGAGAAAGACTTTTTCATCTTTTTCCGAAACTTTTTCACTAAAAAATTTCAGCGTGAAATTGACATCAATGTCGAAGCAGTAAAAGATGCTCAAGCTATTATCAATCCATTACTTGAAAGCAGTGATTTAACTGAAGCTGAAACACAAGAGGCACAAAAAATTAAAGCTCAGCTTGATCATACACATGTTTATTACGAATGGTTAGAACAGTTAACCGAAGCGATTGAAAGCGGTGAAATTTTCAAATATTTCCCAATTCCAGAACAGCCTTCTGATTCTGAAAATTAAAATTGACTCAAACAACGACAATGATGATTATGCATGATAAAAACAATGCAATAGGTCCACGAAATAAACGGTAATTTCTATCTCAATAAATAGAAATTACCGTTTTTGTTTTATATGACAATCAATTATGGAGGTATTTTCTAGGGCTTTCTTAGATTCGTTACATTGCTTCGCCAATATATTTCAATTAGCTATTCTCGCCCTCACGTACTCTATCAATAATATTTTGTATTTGTTCACGTTTTTCATATTCATTTTCTACAAAATAAACTAACGGTTCATCTTTGATAGTAACCCAAGGTACAAGTACATCAAAATCTAATTCTTTAACCATCTCTAAACTTTGAATAGATTTTTCTCTATCACTTGAACCTAATATAACTGTACGCCATCTCTTCCCTTCAAAACATATAAAATCTCCAGTAAATAAGTAACGATGATGACCATCATCCCATAAAAACAGTGTCGTCCCTGGTGTATGTCCAGGCGCGGGAATAATTTCTAAATCCTTATCCAACATTACACGATTACTAAATTGTTTTTGAACAGAAATCTTATGTTTCAGTGCAGCCACATCATTTTCATGTATAAAGTAAGGAGCTTCAACTTGATTAGAACCTCCTATAGATTCATGATCATGATTCATCAATACTTTTGAAACACCACCTAATGATGCAAAGTCTTGTTGGGAGTCACCTAAGTGTTCGGAATGATAGATAACAATATTACCTGTTTCACGTTTTAAAATAAAAGATTTAAATAGAAATCGATTATCAAAAGGCAGTTCCGAAGTAGGTGTCGCATATAAGTTTTTTGTGATGGATTCTAAACTGTCATGTAATTTGGACTGTTTATTTTTAAATTGATTAGTCATTTTATTTCATCCTTCGATTAATTTGAATTGTACATACGCAATACCCTTTATTTAATTTAATAATCAATGAGAGTCTTTCAAACTTCGATTTAGAATATGCTTCATACAATAAATAAGTACTTGGAGCACTAAAAAATTAAATCTTTTAGTACAACATTAATGAAAACCTAAAAGTTCATCCTACAATGCTACTAAAAAAAGGGGAATGGAACAGAAATGATATTTTCACAAAATTCATTTCGTCGTCCCAGACCCGCTTTGAATTATAAATTATCGTCTTGTTCTTCTTCTGATACTTGAACGATTCGCAATGAACGACGTTCAACTTCTTTTAATTTTTCAGCACGCGTTTCAAGTTTAATTCTATCGCGCCCTAAAATGATTAAAAATGATATCATCATGAAAATAAAAATAACAATTAATGGCACACTTGCCAGTATTGAAGCAGTTTTCAATACTTCTAATGCACGTTCGCCACCAACTAGCATCAATGAAAATGGCAATAAGCACAATGCAAATGCCCAGAATAAACGATTGGCACGTAATGGTTCGCCTACCACTTTTTTCTGAGATGCTGCCGCTAAAATATATGAACCCGAATCAAATGTTGTTGCTAAGAATAAGAAAGCAGATACTAAGAATAGTACAATCATCAATGATGGGAATGGTAAATGATGCACCACTTCAATAATGGTTGCCTCTGTACCATGTGTATTTAAATATTGTGTTACATTAAACTGTCCAGAAATTTGCAAATACACAGCATAGTTACCAAAAATACCAAAGAATAATACGCATCCAAGCGTTCCATAAATAATTGTTCCTAGCACGACTTCTTTAAGGCGTCGACCTTTTGAAATTCTAGCGATAAATAAACCGATAAATGGCGCATATACTAACCACCATGACCAGTAGAATATTGTCCAGTCTTGTGGGAAATTCGTTTCTTTTCGACCTTTAATACCACCGAATGGTTCTAACCATGTTGCCATATGGAAAAAATCTCTCAACATATTTCCGAACCCTGTCACTGTCGTTTCCATAATAAAAACAGTCGGTCCAATAATAAATATAAAGGCTAAAAGTACAAAGGATAGCCAAACGTTGATATCACTTAACTTTTGAATACCTTTTTTCAATCCTGTATATGAACTAATGGCAAATATAACCGTGATTGTTAATAAAATGGCCGAACGTAAAATCATATTTTTACCATCTAAACCAGTTAATCTTTCTATGCCTGCAGAAATTAATGGCACACCTAACGCTAGTGATGTTGCCGCACCACCTAGCAATCCAAAGATAAATAAGATATCTACAACTTTACCTACAAATTTATCTGTTTGACCTTTTAAAATCGGACGACAAGCTTGACTAATTTTATACACCGGTTGTTTTTTAACAAATACTAAATAACCAATTGGTAATGCTGGTAAAACGTAAATAGCCCAAGCAATTGGCCCCCAGTGGAACATACCATATTGCGTCGCATATTGGAGTGCTTCATCACTCATACTTTTCGCGCCATTTGGTGGAACTTGATAGTAAAAAGCCCATTCAATAACGCCCCAGTATAAAATATCAGAGCCTATGCCTGCACAAAACAGCATTGCCGCCCATGTAAATGTATTAAATTCTGGTTTATCACTTGCTTTACCAAGTGTGACATTACCATATTTACCAAATGCGATATACATTACAAAGCAAAAAATCGCCAGCCCCATAAATAAATATATCGAACCAATTGAATCAGAAATGGCACTATTAATACCAGTGATGATATCTTCACTTGCTTTTGGAAAAGCCATCATAGGTATAACTGCAAAAAGAAGTACAGCTACTGTCCCTATAAAGGTCGTCCAGTCCATAACTTTCTCTTTTTTCAATTGTGCTCCCCCTAATTATTAATTTTATGAATCCTGTTTCGATTTATCTCAAAATGTAATAATTATATTGATTCACAAAATTGACAATAACTAACATTTAATAATAATGCAAATTTCATACAATTTGAAACTTGGCAATTATTGAATATTTATATAATTTTTCCCGTAATAAACAAAACCTTAATAGCGCTAAAACAATAGTGTTAAGTTATGATTTAACGAATTTAACAAATTTTACTAGGACGGCATTTAAGAATATTTATACGTTATTAACGAATATTTATTTATTGTAAAACGCTACCAAAAAGTTAGACTTCCTTCCCACTAAAATACCACTTTTCTCTTTCAACTTTTTTAAAAAACGGATATGCAACTTTTAGTATTGGTATCAAAATGATTGTTAGGTCATATTCTATCAATATATTTTTCTAAAGAATTGCTTTTATTAACTTTCAATTATGTACCTAACCTAAAAAGAAGCCAAGGCAACGAATGTTACCTTGACTTCTAATACATATTCAACTAACTATATATTCAATCATACGCGCATGCGAGAGTGATTGTTGTACATCTATAATGCGTTGATTTAAAGAACCTTTATATGGTAAATCAGGTTTGAATAAGTGTTGTATAAATAGACCATCTACTAAAACGTCAATGTATGATAATAACTCTCGACGTTCTGCACAATCATTTGCTAAATATTCATATAAAAATCCAGTCCATACCCAAATTGTCTTTTTATTTCCAAAACGTGCTCGAAATGCTTTGACAAGATTTAATGTAATATCCAAATTACAAAATGGTTCGCCACCTAATAGACTTAGCCCAGATATATAATCATGATCGCAATCATCTAATATTTCTGCTAATATTTCATCAGTGTATTTCTCGCCATATCTGAACTTTTGTGAGGCTTTGTTATAACATCCAACACAATTAAATGGACATCCTGATACATAAACACTGCATCTTACTCCTTCACCGTCAACAAAGCTATTTGATTCTATTTTAGCAATATAACCTTGTCCTTGTTTAATGTCTAAAAGTGTCATTCTTTAGGCGCTTTCATATGTTTTACTCGTGCGCAAATTTCTTTATGACGGCCTTTAATTACTGGACGTTGAACTGGATTGCCTAAGTAACCACATGTTCGTTTAACGACATCAACTGTTTTAGGATTATCATTGCCACAGTTCGGGCATTTAAATCCTTTTTCAGTTGCTTCAAAATCTCCATCGTAATCACATTCATAACAATGATCAATCGGAATATTTGTACCTAAGTAACCAACTTTGTCATAAGAGTAGTCCCATACCGCTTCTAGTGCTTTCAAATTGTGTTGCAATTTCGGATACTCACAATAGTGAATGAAACCACCACTCGCATAATAAGGATAATCTTTTTCAAAATCTAACTTTTCAAAAGGTGTAACATCTTTACGTACATCATAATGGAAAGAGTTTTGATAATATCCTTTATCTGTAATGTCTTTAATATCTCCAAATCTCTCTTGGTCTAAACGACAAAAACGATCCGTTAGCGATTCACTCGGCGTACTGTAAATACTGAACCAAATGTCATATAATTCTGTCCATTTCGTTTGATAACGTTTCATTTCTTTAAGAATTTCAAGCGTAAATGCTTTTGCTTCTTGAGATGTTTCCCAGTCTGGACCATAGAAAACAGTAGCTGTTTCATACAACCCTATATAGCCCATTGAAATCGTTGCACGTTTATTTTTAAATAACTCAGCAACATCATCTGTTTCTTTTAATTTATAGTTAAATGCGCCACTTTTATATAAAATCGGTGCGTTATTCGGTACAGCATCTTTCAAACGATTTATACGATAAAGTAATGCATCATGTAACACATCGATACGTTCATAAAAGATTTCCCAGAATTTCGTCATATTACCGGCAGATTCTAATGCCATTCTAGGTAAATTAAGTGTAACAACACCAAGATTACAACGACCATTATTTTCAAAATGACCTTCCGCATCTTTCCAACTTGGTAAAAATGAACGACAACCCATTGGCGCTTTGAAATCACCTAATATTTCTACGAGTTTGTCATAATTTAAAATATCTGGATACATACGTTTCGTTGAACACTTTAATGCTAGTTGTTTAATGTCATAGTTCGGATCTTGCGGACTAAAGTTGGTTCCTTTTTTAATTGAAAATACAAGTTTCGGGAAAATCGCTGTCGTGCGGTCTTTTCCTAAGCCTTTGATACGAGTATTTAAGATAGCTTGTTGAATTTTGCGACTTAAATGATCTGTACCTAAGCCGAATCCTAATGTTACAAAAGGTGTCTGTCCATTAGATGTATATAAGGTATTAATTTCATATTCTAGACTTTCAATCGCATCATTGATGTCTTTAGTGACTTGTTGATCAACATAACGATCAATTTCAGATTCTTTGACAAATTGCTTTGCGATATTTCTATGTTGTTCTTCATTATGTCGTGCATATGTACTAAGTAATTCGTCAACGCGGTCAACCGTACAGCCACCATATTGACTGCTGGAAACATTGGCTATAATTTGTACAAGCTGCGCTGATGCAGTTTGTATTGATTTTGGTGAAGTTACATTCGCGTTGCCTATTTCAAATCCATTATGTAGCATATTTTTAGCATCTATTAAACAACAGTTTGTTAACGGTTGGAATGGATGATAATCTAAGTCGTGAAAATGTATGTCCCCTCTTTGATGTGCATCTGCAACGTGCTTTGGTAATAAATAATTTAATGCGTAAGATTTAGAAACGATACCTGCTGTTAAATCTCTCATTGTTGAAAATGTATCACTATCTTTGTTGGCATTTTCGTTAACAATAGCAGGATCTTTAGAAATCAAACCCGTTAATGCTTCTTCGATTTGATTCATTTTACCCCTTCTTCCTATATATTGTGTCTACTCATTACGTTATACCACTATATATAGTATTTTCAAATTTTTATTAGTCTGTTAACTAAAACGTCACAAAGTTATTAACATTTAGTGAAATTCATATTTCTACACAATTATTTCATTAATTTTTAAAATTGTTCTCGAATCGTTCTGTCATTTCGACATGTTTATGCAACTATTATTTCATTTTGCACCGGGACTATAGTTTCTATTTTTCATACTTAAATCGTCACAATGCCCATCAACATTGCAATTACTAACATAACGATGGCGAATCCCCAAATCCAAAAGAATGCATACTTAATATACGTGCCCATGTTTGCCTCTGCTAAACCAATTGCCAACCATAAGGCTGGTGAAAACGGACTGACAAATGTACCTATAATATTCCCTATAACCATTGAATAAGCTGTTGATACAGACGGTACACCAAATTGCCCTGCTGTTTGTTCGACGATCGGTAACACAGCAAAATAATAAGCGTCTGTGCTAGTTAGTAAATCTAATGGTACGCCAAGTAAACCTACAATAATATGCAAGTATGGTCCTACTTCTGCAGGAATCACTTTGATTAAATTCGTCGCAATCGCTTTAAGCATACCGGTTTCATTTAGTACACCTAAAAACATACCTGCTGCAATAATCACTGCAGCCATCATTAATGCATTCGGCGCATGCGCTCTTAATCGCTCCATTTGTTCATCCACTGATTTAAAATTAATAACGAGCGCCAATGAGACACCTATCATGAATGCAAATTCAGGTGGCGCAATATTTATTAACATCGATAGAATAACAGCTAAAGTTAAAGCTGTATTCACCCATTTTATCCATGATTTTGTTCTTGCACGTCCTTTTACAGGAAACCTTACATCTTGATCTCGTTCATATACTTCAACTAATTTATGTACATCTATATCTTGTGTTTGCGGTAATTCATTTCTCTCTATTGCTTTTTTGATACGTTTCTGTTCTTTAAATCCAAGATATACCGCAAACAACATAATAAGAATGAATCCTATTATTTGAATAGGAATTAATCCATACCATAATTCATTGACACTTTTGGCTTTTAACACTGCAGCTACACGTGCCATTGGACCTCCCCAAGGTACCATGTTCATAATCGCCGCGCTTAATGCTAATAGTAAAATCAATAAATATTTATTCATATTTAACGCTTTATATAAAGGTAATAATGCAGGAATAGAAAGCAAAAATGTTACCGCACCGGCCCCATCTAATTGGGCTATTGTGCCAATTAAAGCTGTCATTGCACAGACAATGACGACATTGCCTCGTGTCATTATTATTAAGCGTTTGACAAGCGGCTTGAATAAACCACTATCGTTCATGATGCCAAAGAAAATAATAGCAAAGATAAACATAATAACAACGTTGATGACTTGATCTAACCCTTTAGCAAAAAATCCAACCAAATCTGTCACACTATATCCTAAAATCATTGCACCTAAGCAAGGTATGATTGTCATACCAACAACTGGATTTATCTTTTTGGCAATGAGTAAACCTACAATTGAAATAATAATAATGAGCCCCATTACTGTTAACCACATATTATCACTATTCATATTATTTTCTCCCTCCACTTTTAATACAATTTACATAATCCCCCTCTTTAACTTAAGTATTATAATTAATATAATTTTTTATATTTAAGTTATCTCATTTTATCAAAAAAATCTTTTTTGCGTAATAGTTAATTCGGTTATCTAATTTTTATGCAGTATCTCTAATGACTATTTGAATCCAATTGATTAATTTGAATCTTTTCATAAGTATCATTTTTAATAGCAATGGTTGAATTCTCGGTTCTATTACACAAAAAAACTGGCTAAAATTAGCTATTATTCATAGCAACTTCAACCAGTTTTTCTAATAACCTATATATTTATTAAGATTTTTCAAATCGTCTATTTCTCTATGTTAGAAATCATCTTACATATGTTTATCATCTTCGCTTAGAAATTATTAGTATGCATCCCATCTTCATTTACAAACAGACATGTTATTACTTCAAGACTGCCTTTAGACGGCACACAGTTATTATTTTTTATCCAACCACGCTAAAAATTGAGCTTGTTTAGTATCGTTTATAAATTCTTTCGTCACTATTTGTGATAACAATTGCTGCTTTTCGCTGTGATTCATATCAAGTAACTTTATTTTCTGTCGGCAAGTATATAAAAAGTCGATATACGAACTGTATGATGGTGGATATAACGCCTCAAGCTCTGCCATAATTGATTTTGTCAACTTAGGACTCGCACCATCAGTTGATACACTGATAGTTAGCTTGTCGCGGTGTAGTGCACTTGGAAATACAACATTGCCATTTGATGCATCTCCAACATTATTAAAAAGGGCATGCTCAGGTAAGGCTTGTTTTACCGCTTCATTGACACGTGGCTCATTGGTTGCTGCAATAACTAGATACGCGTCTACAATATCGCTTGGTTCAAACTCTTTTTCTTTCCATATGACGACACCTTTATCTACCATATTTTGAAGTTTTTCAGTGATTTCAGGACTGATAACCATTATGTGTTCAACGTATTGACTTAATGTTTGTGCCCGACGACTTGCAACGAGGCCTCCACCAACTATGACGACATTTTTATTTGTTAAATCTATCATTAATGGCATATTCATGTTGAGCAACATCCTTTATATCTTTTTACGTCATTTCATCTTAAAACATTTAACACCAATCGCTAATAAACATCACGTTGATAGCGTTGTTGCTGTTTCATTTGACGCAATATCGTCTCCGCTTCTTCTTGAGAAATATGACGTTCTTTTACCAATACATCTTTAATGGCTTGATGGACATCTTTCGCCATACATTTTTCATCACCACAAATATAGATTGCTGCGCCTTGCTCAATCCATTCATTGAAACGTTCACTTTCTTCCATTATACGATGCTGTACATATTCTTTGTGTTCTTGGTCTCTTGAAAATGCTAAATCTACGCGTGTTAAGTTTCCATTTTCAAGCCATTCTTCTATTTCTTCTTCATATAAAAAGTCAGAACTACGGTGTTGATCGCCAAAGAACAACCATGTTTTCCCAGTCATACCAAGTTCTTCACGTTCTTGTAAATATGCTCTAAAAGGAGCAATTCCAGTACCTGGTCCAATCATAATAACCGGTATATCTTGCTTCATCGGAAATTTGAAGTTCGGATTTTTCTTCAAATAAATTGGTACTATATCGCCTGGTTTAATTCGCTCAGCAAAATGAACCGAGCATACACCTTTTCTCTCACGTCCATGTGCTTGATAACGAACCGTACCAACGGTAATATGCACTTCATCTGGCGTTGCCATAAAACTACTAGAAATCGAATACTCTCTTGGTGGTAATTTTCTAAGGATTTGATACATATTCTCAGGTTGTAATTCTATAGTTGGAAAATCTGTTATTAAATCTATAAAGTCCCGATTTATAACATATTCACGCGCCCATGACTCATCTTGAATACGTTCAGATAATTCTTCATTGTCAAAATAGATATCTGCATTTTTCAATAATGGCAATGTTAATTTAGTAAATTCAAAATGTGATGTTAGTGCTTCAACAATAGGAACTGTATCACCATGATCATTAATTGGCACCGGAGATTGCGGATCCCAACCTAACATGGATATTAGTTTTTCAACCAATTCAGGGTCGTTTTGCGGTAATGCTACTATACAATCTCCTGGTTCATATGATTCACTAAAATCATCAAGTAAAAATTCTATATGTCGTGTTTCTTTATTTGAATCGGTACCATTTAAATTGATATTCGCTAAAACTTCTGCTTGGTATGGATTTAATTTAGAATATTTCTTTTCTTTGGCAGACTTAATTGATTCACTTATCACCGATTCACTTTGAATACCTTCTGATGTAGTATCAATCATATTAATGATGTCTGCCATCCACTTTTCTGCGTCTTCTTCATAATCAATATCACAATCTACACGCTTACATATACGCTCAGCGCCTAGATTTTCTAGTAAAGCATCTACATCTTTACCAGCTTGACAGAAAAATTCATATGTTTGATCACCTAAAGCTAGTACTGAATATCTCACATGATTTAAATTAGGTGCGTTATCGTCTTCTAAAAATTCAAAGAAATCCCATGCATTATCAGGCGGTTCTCCTTCACCATGAGTAGACGTAATAATAAATAAATCTTCTAACTGCGCGATGTTTGTCGTATCATATTCATCCATTGACATCAAAACAACTTGATGTCCGATATCACTTAAACGTTCTGAAAAAATTTCAGCTAAACGCATGGCATTACCTGATTCAGAACCATATAGCACTGTAACATGCCGCTGATTAGCTTCGATATGTGGCTCTTTATTTTGTAACATATACGTTGTTGAAGTTGCTTGTTCTTCTGATATTTGTGATTGTTGCCACACTTCTGTCTCTAATTGTTGTTGATTACTATCACTTGTCGTATCGTTACTATTAGCTAGTAAAAAACCACTAAGCCACTGTTGTTGGCTCTCTGTTAATGTTTGCAGCAGATTGTTAATCTCTGTGACTTGTTTTTCTGTAAATGGACTATTAGATGTATTTAATTTCAAATGTTTTCACCTCAATAAACTTGAAATAGATGATTGACTCTTTTTTTATCGATAGTTTAGTCAATTTTTTAATATGTATGGTATAAATTAAAACAAACTTGAGTTGTGTCTGATAGTTATACTTGCAAATATTTACAACTTTCATGTTGCTTGAATGACATTATCAGTAATTCAGACAAAACTTTGATTATGTCGTGTCAGTTATTAATGCATACAGTAATGCATCGTTGTTATTTTTTATTTATTTACTATTTATTATGTACCAAATCAGCCTTTCAGTAAAATAGGTCAAATTACTGATTTTCTAAATATAAAATGCCTCCTAATGACATACTATTAGTACATCATTAAGAGGCTCTTGTGTTATTTGCATACTAAGCGCTCAATTTTAAATTTAAGATGAAGATTCTTGCAATAATATTTCTATATTTGTCGATATATCCAATGGATCTTCCATTGGCAAGAATCGATTTACAACATTGCCTTGTCGATCGATTATAAATTTTGTGAAATTCCATTTTATTGGGGACCCAAAGATTCCTGGTTGTTCATTCTTTAAATGCGTAAATAACGGATGTTCATCGTTCCCGTTCACAGATATTTTAGCTAGCACTGGAAATGTAACACCAAATTTCTCACGACTAATTTTCAAGATTTCTTCATTAGAACCTGGTTGTCGATTGTCAAAATTATTATTCGGAAAACTCAACACTACAAACCCACGATCCTTATATTTTTGAAACAAAGTCTCTAGTTTTTTCAATTGTTCGCTATATATACATTCTGTTGCAGTATTAACAACTAAAATCACTTTACCTCTAAATGCTTCTAATTTATAAGTTAAGCCTTTATAATCACTTACTTCGATATCATACACATTTCTATTATTCATAAGACACCCCTACACAGCCTTTTTTATATTGAATATGTTCTTTTTAGAATGTTCTGATAAAATAAGTGCGCGTTTACACCGCGAACATACATTATATAGCGTGATACATTTTTCGAGCACACGATAAATAATGTTCGAGTTTATGTTGTTGCTCAACCTATCCGATTTACCGTCTTTTTTCACCTGTCTTACTTTATTAAAATAATCACATTGTATAGCTGTATTAGTCCAGCTACAATATCTTTCGTTATAACCCCTCATTATAATCATCCTTATTTTCTATTTTTAAAAAGACAATTAGACCGCTCTTTAAACTATAGATTAATACTTAAGTTAAACTCATACATACTGATACCATACGTTAGATCTAACAATTTAAAATTCGTTATAACTATGGATTAAAGAGCTGCCCAACTCATATAATCCTTAAAAACTTCACATGTGATTGTTTATTAAGCCCTCCTTTATCTTATTAAATATCCTTATAACCCTTTTAAAATTAAACTGACACACTCATACATTGTTACACGCGACGATAAACGTCATATTATTGCATATCATTAAAACAAGTCACTTTGTATCGTGTGCGACCGAATACATATTAAATCATCAATAATGATTATTCAATTATTAAAAATAAAAACGAACATTCTATATAGAGTTTCTACTTATTGTTTTTTCATCATTGTCTACATTACTTAACATTCGTGTTTATAAGTAATATTGACCGCCAATATTTAGACACTTTATAAGTATGCCATTCATCATTTTTAATCATATTATTTTTCTTATTGATATTTCTATTCATATATTTCTGATTGTATATTTAGATATAATCATTTGTTATTGGAAAATATATGAAACAAATTTGACTCATCTTTTTCAATATCTAAATGACACGATGCATGATTTTTGAATTTTGTAATTAACTTCCTTTTAAATTAGACTGAATTATGACAATTTTCAAACATTTTAATGTGTAAATCATTGGCAAAATATACGAATTGCATTTAAATCGTCAATTTACATATATTTTTGCGTAGTAATCAATCGTTATCATTGTTATTTATCGTTACATTATTTCGAGTATCAGTATGTATTTCGGGCTTCGTTTGATAACGACATTTCTTTGTGACATCGCTTCATCAGTGTAACAACAAATACAATGATTTCGTGATGTTAGTTACCCATTTTATGTGTTGCATAAAATATGTTGTTATAAAACATTTTAAATCATTTTATATAAACAATCTATATATTTTTGGCATTTCCAAAATATCACTTGTTATATTAAAAACCGACAAGACATTTTATCTTATCGGTTGAAATTTGTTATTGTTATTTGTAATGTTTTTAGGTTTCTTTTTAATATAATATATTTCAGTGAAAATACATGATTGATTGTGATTTCACTGAAACATGGTTAATTGCGTTGTTGATGAATAACTTTAGCATAAATATAGGAAGTTATTTTGTACATCGCCATATATAGAAACGAAATTATAATGACAGCTAGTACGTAACTTGTTAAAAATATATGATGGTTATTAATACCTATCATATTTAGTAACGTATATACAATGTTACTAGAAATTAATGTGTGAATCAGTGCTACTGTTATTGGTATTGCGAACAAGAAAGTCATTTGATTTCGTGTTATCTTTGCTATTCTTCCATTATCTAAACCAAGTTTTTTCATAATGTCATAATTGTGCTGATTTGCATAGGCTTCTGAAACTTGTTTATAGTACATCATTAGAAATATTCCAATGACAAGTACAATTGATACTACGCCACCTACAAATATTAGTCCACCTGTCAAACGATCCCAAACCATTAGCATTTCTGATTTAGAATTTATTGACGCATCGTATTTTTTCGATAGCTTTTGTATTTGTGATGTTGTTAATTTCGTCTTTCCAAATACATTAAAGTTTATCGATATTGTCGAATTCTTTTGTTCATGTGCATAAAATCCTTTTACTTTTTGTAATTGATTGTTATCTTTAACAATTAAAACCATACTATCTTGAATCATCATCAAATTTAACGCATGTGCGTCAAGTTGTTTCACTTTAAAGACTTCATTATTAAGACCGACCTTAGACTGCTTTTTAAAAATAGGTACATTCGTAATCATACCTATACTTTGATTGTCTAAGTGTAATTTGTTTTGGTGATATCGATTATAATCTTGTGCAGTAAAAGCTGTAATCATTACTGATTGTCTTGAAAATATCGCGCCTTCATTACCAATGAAGTCTATTGGAATATCATCACTAGCCTGTTTTAACTTGTAATAAGCACGATTCTTTTCTAAAGAAGCTCTAAATAATGTCGTTTCATATACTTTGAAGTCTTTTGCATTAACCGAACCCTGTATATCACGTTTAATATTCTCAATTGTTTGTTGACGTTCTATTTGTGACTTAGAATTGTCGCTAAATGACAAATCATAATCATTCGTAATCAATTTCGTAATGGTATGATTCATATCACGATAGGTTGTTAATGTCATTGTGAGCGTTACAATCAAAAATGTACACAGCAAAGTGATTGTTGCAAGACTGACTGCATTCATTTTAAGACGTACACGCATCCCAACTACCACAAAAAAATACCGTGGATGATAGTAAACTTTTGATACCTGCTGCAATATACTAATAATTATTTCACTTATACCTACAAAAAATGCATAAGTACCGATAATAACTAATCCTATGACAATCCATATTTTAAAAAAGGCACCAAACGTCGTATCTTGTTGTAATGCAATAAAGTAGCCTAAATATAGTGCTGCGCTTCCTATAACAATTAAAACGTAACGCAACCATCGTGATATGACACTAGAATCGGAACGATGTTGATAAGTTATCGGCCGTTGAAAATTAATACTGAACAAGTTGAATATAAGTAGCATGCCCATTAATACAGCAATGATAATCAAAGTAATAAACATCGCTACAAAGTCAAATGGATAATACCTTAACGTCGCAACTTCACTGCCCATTATTTTCTGTATAAACAAGAAAAATATCGCACCAAGTAAGTATCCGCCGGCAATACTAACGACTGAAATTATTATAAATTGTAAGATAGTTTCCATTACTACAATTAAACGCATACTTTTCTTGGTCATGCCCAATGTCATAAAAATGCTAAACTCTTTTCGTCTTTGTGACATCATAAAGTGATTTGCATAGAAAATAAAAATAAAAGTTAAAAGCGCCATAAAAAAATTAGCTATGATAATAAATGGTACTAGGAAGTCATTCTTCTGTTTTATGTAGCTATTTAACCCAATTGACACAAGCGTATATTCAATCATGAATAGTACACTTACCGCTAAAATGAATGGAATGATTACAAGTCGCTGCGTAATAAATTGACGTCGCACTATGTGCCATAACAATCTTAACTTCATATATTGACACTTCCTCCATTCACAAGTGCTAAGCTATCTGTTATTCGTTGTTGAAAAGCTAATTGACTTTCTTCGCCACGATATATTTCATGATATAGACGCCCATCTTTAATAAAAATTACTCGCTCTGCATAAGACGCATCGATATTTGAATGAGTTACCATTAAAATTGTCTGTTCCAATTGATGAATCTCTTGAAATAACATCATCAATGCCTTTGATGTTTTTGAATCAAGTGCACCTGTAGGTTCATCGGCTAGTAAAATCGTCGGTTTAGTAACTAATGCACGTGCAATGGCAATGCGTTGCTTCTGACCCCCCGAGATTTCAGAAGGATACTTGTTTAAGAATCCCTCTAAATGTAATTGTACTGCCAACTGATGTACCCTTTGTTCTATATCTTTTCGTTTAGCACCAGCTAAAATTAATGGCATCATTATATTTTCTTTATTCGTCATTGTTGGTAAAAGATTAAAATCTTGAAAAACAAAACCTACCATTTGTTGACGATACAGTGCTTTACTTTTATTTTTCATATTATTTAAATGTGCGCCATCCACAATAATGTCACCTTCAGTTAGTCCATCAAAAGAAGCAATTAAATTTAGTAGTGTAGACTTCCCTGACCCAGACTCACCCATAATTGCAACAAATTCACCAGCTCCAACTGATAAATTCATTTGATTAAGTGCTGTCGTAGCATTCAAACCTTTACCATAAACCTTTTTTACATGTTTCACTTCTAGCAACATGGCATGCACCTCATTTCTTTGTTAGTTCTATATTAAAACAAAAAAATACTAATAACATTTAAATTAGTGAAAAAATGTTACTAGTATGCTTACAATATTGAAAGTTTTTATTCATCTGGAAATTGAATCGTAAATGTTGTACCCTCATTTTGTTTAGATACGACTGAAACAGGATGGTTTGTGTGAGTTGAAATTTGTTTTACGATAAATAAGCCAATCCCACTTGAGTTACTTTGACGCTGGCCATTATAACCTGAATAGCCCTTATCAAATATTTTAGGCAAGTCCGCTTCACTAATACCGATACCATTATCTTTTACGTATAATTGATTGGATTGCTCATCAAATTCAATCCATATATCTTTACCTCTCGCATACTTAAGTGCATTATTTATTAATTGTTCTATCAGTAAAGAGGTCCATCTAACGTCAGTTAATACTTCGTGATGACAAGGTTCATAATGGATTTTTGTTTTTTGATCAATAAACTGTATTGAATATTTCATAATAATTGGGCGAATGATATTGTTAATCGAAATTTTAGTGACAGAAATATCAGAAGTTTCATTTAATAACTTTAAATAACTAAGTGCTAAACTTGTATAGTTATCAATTTGAATAACCTCTTGACGAACACGATTCACAACATTAGGCTCATCTCTTTCAAGTAACAGTTGTGCTGCAGTAATGGGTGTTTTCATTTGATGTACCCATGTTAAAAAGTAGCTCTCTACATCATTTTTATATTCAATTTGTTCATTTTTAAGCTGATACAACGCATTTTCTAAGTTTTCAATTTGTTGTTGTTGGCTTATAGTTTTTACAAAACTTAAATATTTAATACCTATGAATATGAGTAATAATAATAAAATAACGCCAAGTGCTAGTAAATATGCTTCTAATGGCAAATGATACAGGTAAAACATTAAGCCAAATAAAGCAAAAATAACTATGACTATTGCTATTTCCTGAGTAATACTTTTAAGAAAGGTCATTGCATTCACCCTATACTTTATATCCGACATTTTTCTTTGTAATAATAAAATCATTAACGCCAATAGTATTTAATTTTTTACGCAGGCGCGTCATGTTAACAGCTAATGTGTTATCATCTATGAAGTTTTCTGATTCCCAACATTTTTCAATTAAAGCAGTTCTACTTACATATTTATCTTCATTTTGAAATAATAACTTTAATATTTGTAATTCAGTCAAAGATAGCTGTATGTTTTGTTCTTGATACACGACTTTTGCTTCATCTAATATTAATGTACAACCTTTAACCGTCAATGAATCATTAGCTACTGACAAGTCATAAGTTCGTCTCAATAATGCTTGAATTTTGGCAATCGTTAATGACAAGTTAAATGGTTTTTCGATAAAATCATCTCCCCCCATTTGTATTGCCATAATTTGGTCCATATTATCAATACGGGAACTAATAAATATAATTGGCACATTAGATGTTTTTCGGATTTCTTGACACCAATGAAAACCATTTAACGTTGGCAAATTAATATCTAGCAATACAAGCTGAGGTTGATGTTGGTTAAAGATAGACAGTATATCATCAAATTGTTCAACGACAATAACACCGTAATTCCATTTTTTAAGTTCAGATGCTAAACTTTCTGCTATAACAAAATCATCTTCAACAATTAATATTTTCATCTATAATCTTCTTCCTTCAATTGAATTACCCTTTGTTATCTTTTTGTTCTTTAGCCTGTTGCAATGACGGCTCTTGATTTGAACTTTCCGTGTCATTTGTATTTTGATTTAGTGTATTTGCTTTTTCTTTCTCGAGTTGCTTTTTCTTCGTACGTTTACGCTCCTCTAAAATAGACAACACTATAAAGAATATGATTAATAATGGAGATAACATTACTAGTATCATTTTTCCACCTCAAATTATATTTAATTCTATATTTTCACACGCTTCTATTCTAACGCTTTCTATAACAAATTGTCATATATATTCATTTTTTGTTATTCTAAATCACTCTGTTTACATATTTTTAACTAAAACTACATAATTGCTCAAAATTCCTCTTTTACACTGAAGACATAGTCATATACTCAGGAGGATGTCTTATGTTATCAGTTAAAAAAGCCACAAAATTTGCAGTTGCTAACCTTATTATCGTGTCAACGGTTTTTAGTTCTGTCACACCTGCAATTGCGCAATCCGATAAAAGTTCTAAAGATGAAAGTTTCGCGGTTGGTAATACTAAAAATCCAAAAAATGTTATCTTTTTAGTTGGCGATGGCATGGGTCCATCATTTAACACAGCTTATCGTTATTATAAAAATGATCCGCATGCTAAAGAAATGACCCCTACTGCTTTTGATTCATATTTAAAAGGCACAAATCGTACATATTCAAATGACCCAAAACAGAATATTACTGATTCTGCAGCTGGCGGAACAGCCTTTAGTTCTGGTCATAAGACATATAATGGTGCCATCGGTGTTGACAGTAACAAGCAGAAAGTAAAGACGGTGCTTGAACGTGCAAAAGAAAAAGGTAAGTCGACTGGTCTTGTTTCAACAGCTGAATTAACAGATGCAACACCAGCAGCATATGCTGCACACGTGACTTCTAGAGATGATAAAAACGAAATCGCTAAACAATTTTATAAAGATAAAATCAACGGAAAGCATAAAGTTGATGTTTTATTAGGCGGCGGCGCTAAATATTTCGGTAAAAGTAATGGCAATTTAGATAAAAAATTCAAAAATGATGGTTACGACCTTGCCACAAACAGTAAGGAGTTATCAAAATCTGATAAAGATAAAGTTCTTGGTTTGTTTGCAGATAAAAATATGCCACTTGCAATAGATGCTTCTAAAGATGAACCATCATTAGCTGATATGCAACAAAGTGCACTTAGTAAGCTTGAGCGTAATAAAAAAGGATTCTTTTTAATGGTCGAAGGTGCTTCTATAGATAAATCAGCGCATTCCAACGATATTACAGGCGTTATGTCTGAAATGGAAGGTTTTGAAAAAGCATTCGATGACGCCATTCAATATGCTAAGAAACATAAAGATACACTTGTCGTTGCAACAGCAGATCACTCTACTGGTGGTCTAACAATTGGTAAAGATAAAGGATACGAATGGAATCCTCAACCGATTAAATCGATGAAACACTCTGGATCATATATGACAGAAAAAATGGCTAAAGGTGAAGACCCTGAAAAAGTTATTAATGAAGGTTATGGCTTTGAATTTTCACAAGATGATATGAAAAAGGTTAAAAAAGAGAATAAAAAGCTAAAAAGACTACTTAAAAAAGAAAAAGACGAAAAATCCGCAAAAGTAGAAACGCAAACAAAAGCCCTACAACACGCTATTCAGAAGCCAGTAAATGATAAATCTTATACAGGGTGGACTTCCGATGGACATACAGGCGAGGATGTTAATACCTACGCTTATGGACCTAGATCAGAATCATTTAGTGGTAATATCGAAAATACAGAAAGCGCAAAAATAATATTTGATATATTCAAGTAAAGCATAAAAAAATTCCCGAGCACTATAACAAGGTGTTCGGGAATTTTTTATGGTTTAATTTAGTACTCAATGTTAGGTGCTTGGTTAACACGTTCTTGGTATTTTTTAAATGCGAAGTATAAACCGCCAACTAATGTTAAAATAACTGCTAATTTTTTCATCATTCAAACTCCTTTCTAAGATGTGTTGAAACTGAGTTCAATTAAATTATATGTTTTTATTATACACTTTTTGACATATTTTTTAAATTTAAGAATGCGAAGATTTTTAACATTTCTGATGCTAGCTTTCTTTTTCATCTTTCAAATGCTTAATAAAATCAAAGCCAGGTCGCCCTTTAGCCAATGCTTCCATCACATCATACCAATCCGAACCGACTTGTTGATATATATTTTGCAATAATTCATCTTGCGCCTTGTTCAATTCAGCAATGAGTTGATCGCCTTTATCCGTCGAATATAATTTTTTGACACGTCGATCAGTCTCTAAAACTTTTTCAATAATGAGACCTTGCTCTTTTAATTTTTGAAGTGTTGCATGTGATCCTTGTTTAGAAATTTCTAATATTTCTAGTAATGATTTAATAGTAATACCAGGTAATTTATTGATAAAAAACAAAAAACGATGATGCTGACGGCTCATACCATACTTCTCTATAATTTCATCAGCGGTAGTAATAAACGTTTTATATGCAAAATAAAACAACATATGCTCATAATCGTTTTTATTGGTCGACATGATGATGACTCCTTTCAAAGCGTTAACCTCATTATAATAAAATTTATAATGTAAGTCATACAAATGATGATAAAACTATAAGCTAAATCTAAGTTTCACGAGAAACATTTTTGCGTATCAGCAAATTGCGCCAATCATATTAATACAAATTTAATTTAAACACTCAGAAATGTTAGTCGTGCGTAAATAGTTTGTATCTCTCACTCTGTGTATTTAATGCAACCACATATTTTCCAGGAAATAATTAATCATTCACCATCCATGTTATAGCACGCTTAATCGCTTGGTCCCAATATGCATAATCATGATCTCCTGGTCCATCTTCAAATTGATAAGGAACATTTTTACGTGATAAATAATCGATAAAATCTAAGTTGTCTTGATATAAAAAGTCTTGTTTACCACACATAATGAGCAATTTTGGAATTTGTTTATCTTCAGCTACAGCTTTGTCTAGCAAATAATACGGATCATGTTCAGTTCCTTTAACACTTGAAAGATTGCCAATTATGGCCTCTTTTGAAAAATCATTCCACTCTAGATCCATTAAATTTTGCGCTTCAAACACAGCAGATAATGGTACAGCTTTGGCAAATTTATCCCCTTGTGTTAATGCAAATTTAATTGTGCCATATCCTCCCATAGAGTGACCTGCTATAAAATTGTCATCACGCTTTTTGGAAAGTGGAAATATTTGATGAACATAATCATATACTTCCAAAATATAATCATAATAGCTATGACCATATGCCATGTTAGCATATGCGCTATGATCCACATTGGGCATAATCACAGCTAATTTGTGTTCATTCGCATACCTTTCTATGCTTGTATATCTCATATATGTCGTTTCATCACTTGATAATCCATGTAACAACATTAAAGTTTTTAATGGTTTAGCAGTTATATCGTTATTAAAGAAGCTTTGATCTTCCGGTAAAATGACTGTCAAATTTTGATGCATACCAATTGTTGGTGAATGATAGTTTAATGAAATATAAGCCATACGTCATGACCCCTTTCTAATTCTACTCTATCAACATTTTACGCTTAATCAATTCACTTTAAAATCATTTTCAACAAAAAAACCGAATACAAATGTATTCGGCCTAAAAAAGTATTTACGCTTTTTCTTTATGATCTTGCTTGCGTTTTCTAAACAATAGTAATGATCCTAATAATGCCATCATTGCACCAAATAAAGTTGCATTTGTGTTTTCGCTCTTATCTCCTGTTTCTGGTAAAGCATCAGTTTTGTGTTGTTTTGATACCTTATTAGAATGGTTTACTTCACCTTTAGGATTTGATGGTGCTTTCTGTTCATTATTTGGTGGTGTAACTCTTGAATCGGAGTCACTATCTGAATCCGAGTCGCTATCCGAGTCTGAGTCGCTGTCTGAATCTGAATCGCTGTCTGAGTCTGAATCGCTATCTGATTCTGAGTCGCTGTCTGAGTCTGAGTCGCTATCTGAATCTGAATCGCTGTCTGAGTCTGAGTCGCTATCTGAATCTGAATCGCTGTCTGAGTCTGAATCGCTATCTGATTCTGAGTCGCTGTCTGAGTCTGAGTCGCTGTCTGAGTCTGAATCGCTGTCTGAATCTGAATCGCTGTCTGAGTCTGAATCGCTATCTGAATCTGAGTCGCTATCTGAGTCTGAGTCACTGTCTGAATCTGACTCACTATCTGAATCTGAGTCGCTATCTGAGTCTGAGTCGCTGTCTGAGTCTGAATCGCTGTCTGAGTCTGAATCGCTATCTGAGTCCGAGTCACTATCTGAATCTGACTCACTATCTGAATCTGAGTCGCTATCTGATTCTGAATCGCTGTCTGAGTCTGAGTCGCTATCTGAATCTGAGTCGCTGTCTGAGTCTGAATCGCTGTCTGAGTCTGAATCGCTATCTGAGTCCGAGTCACTGTCTGAATCTGACTCACTATCTGAATCTGAGTCGCTATCTGATTCTGAATCGCTATCTGAATCTGACTCACTGTCTGATTCTGAGTCGCTGTCTGAATCCGAATCGCTATCTGAACCTGAGTCGCTGTCTGAGTCTGAATCGCTGTCTGAATCCGAATCGCTATCTGAACCTGAGTCGCTGTCTGAATCCGAATCCGGATCCGGGTCTGGGCTTGGTTCTGGATCTGGCGTTGGTTCCGGATCCGGGTCTGGACTTGGTTCCGGTTCTGGGTCTGGACTTGGTTCTGGGTCAACCGGTGGCCCTGGAGTTGGGTCTTTCGGATTTACTGCTGAATCACCATCAGCACTTCCACCACCATAACGTACAACATTCTCATTATTCCAACCGAAAATACTGTAGTCTTTACCTGTCGCTGGGTCAACATTTTCTTGAATGACTTGCGTTTTCAAGTTTTTACCTGTTTTATCATAATGACCTTCGACTAAAACGACATACGTTTTATTTATATCACCAAAATTAATACTTGCTACATTTTGGTATTTATAAGTGATTTTATCCTTAAATTGATCAGTTACTTCTTTAAGATTAGAGTCATTTGGGTCTGCATAGTAGCTATCTGATAATTTAGATGTATCATTCACTTCAAAAATTCTCAGTTTTGTATCTGTAGCACTTACTTTACCGCTACTTTCTTCGATTTTATCTTGGTAACCTTTAATATACACCCACGTATTACCTAAAACTCGTTGCTTAGGGTTAACAAATACCGTTTGCTTGTATGTATTTTGACCTGAAGCTGTATCTACACCAATAATTTGAGAAGAAATGTTCGCGCCATTTGGCTTATCAATTCCTGCAATTGGCGAACTATAGTTATAAGTAATTTTATTATTAAACATTTCATCCGCAATATTAATATTTGCATCATATGTTCCTGATTTAGGTGCCTTTGCTCTGTCTGTAAATAGTGGTAATGAAAATTTCCCATTAATATTTTGCTTATCATTTACATAATCTGTAAAGACAAATGTATATGTCTTAGTCAAAATATCATATGTCGCTTTTGCTACAACTTCATTTTTATCGTTTACTATATCTGCAATTGGCATCGTATTATTCGAATTAGAGTAATCCACGTCTCCATTACCAGTTACACTATCTGGTAACTTCGCTGTAAAATAATCCCCTGATTTCACTTGTCCAGTCACTGTAAAGTTTGCCGCCATAAAAGTATTACCACTTTGGTTAGGGTCAAATGTAGTCTTTTCTAATTGAAAATCTTTTGCCGTAACTTTATCATTTACATTTGTACCTTTAGCATCAGCAGCATTTACTACAGGTTCAGCAACTGCAAGACTACGTACAGCTCTCGTTCTAACACTTGGTTTACTAGTTCCTTGCGCATTGGAAATTGTTTGTGGTGATGATTGTGGTAAATCTAATGTTTGAGGATTTTTAAGCTCACTGTTTGTCGCTATGCTATTAGCATCATTCGTTGTTTTATTATCTACTTGAGAATTTGCTTCTTGAGGAACAGTTTGATCTTGCATTTTTGCAGCAGTTGCTTGATCTTTAATTGCCGTCAGTTGAGGTGTTTCATTTGTTGAAGCTGGCTCTGTTGTAGTGGTATTGCTCGTTTGTGTAGACATTGGTTTTGCTGTGCTATCTACATTCGCACTGTTTGTGTTTGCACTAATATCAGATGTATCATTAGCCGTTGTATTTAATTGAGGTGTTTCTATCATATTGTTTTTTTCGGAATCTGCACTTGCATTATTTTTCGAAGATTGCGTTGTATCGTTCGATTGTTCTGAAGCTTGTGCTTGATGATTGCCTATCCCAAATAGTATAGTTGCCCCTACTATTACTGATGTGGTACCTACTGTAAAACGTCTAATCGAATACTTATTCTGCTTATTCGACAAATAATCAATTCTTTTTTTCAAAAATATTACTCCATTTCAATTTCTAGATTAGTCTAAATTGTATAATGAAATAAGAATTATATCAATTGCTTTTCGAAAAAAATTACGTAAAATTTGTTTTCTTCCTATTTATATAACTTAAAATTTTCTGTTAACTAGCAAAAATCAATATACCATTTTTACACTATTGCAAATGTTTTACTTTTCAAAAACTTAGAAGTTCTAAATTTTTCATCACCTTAAATTTTACTGTAATTTCAACAATCAAATTTAACTAACATTTTAAATTATTCATCATGCTAGCAAAAAAGGCCTAACGTATAAATGTACGTTAGACCTCATGTTCAACTTATTCATTTTACATTGTATATTAAACACATACATCATTGAATAAATGTTTGCTTACTAACCAATTTTTATGATCTTTAACAACAAGTTTTTCATCTTTAAGTTCATGAATAATATGACCAGCTGTTTCCCGGGAAATCCCAGCCATATCACTCATGAGTTGAATAGTTAAAAACTGTTTGATTTCATAAAATTCATCTTGATCGTACCCTACTGTCTGACATATATGACATAACAATTTAATAATTCGATCTTTAGCAAATTTACTTGTTAATGCCATGTTATAGTTCATGTGTTGCTGCTCATTATC
Organism: Staphylococcus sp. EG-SA-14; assembly: GCF_017151935.1. Taxonomy (NCBI): domain Bacteria; kingdom Bacillati; phylum Bacillota; class Bacilli; order Caryophanales; family Staphylococcaceae; genus Staphylococcus; species Staphylococcus sp. EG-SA-14. The sequence goes on from NZ_JACVZM010000001.1 coordinate 371,627, forward strand.
ATTTATTAATGCAAAAAGTGTCAAAAATATATCATCATTAGCTTTGCACAAAAAGGCCATCAATTCTCTAGGCAATCCAAGAACTGTACAATCGGTTAATGCTGTACACAATTCATTAACCTCTTTCGGATGAAATAAGTTACTGATTGGAAATAATACTTGCTCTTTATTAAAATAACGATATACATCTCCATTTTGATTGTAATGTTCTCTAATAATGTTACCTTCAATTAAAAAGTAAATATTGCTACTTTCTTGTGGCGAAAAATAAATAACTTGGCCTTTCGTATAATGTCTGACAAAACATTCACTTTGATATGGTTGTAATATACTATATGGGATATTAATGTAATCTGCTAATGCCTTTAGTTCATGTTCTAATTTATTATTTCTACCCAAAATAAAGTTTTCTGTCATAAGTTAAACTCCTTCAAACCTTGCAAAGTGTCAGCAGACAACTTTTTCATTTGAATCAACGGAGAAACATATTTAATGTTTTGTCGCGTGATAAAGTGCTACATGTGAATGTGTGTACCTTTATTACCAATCAAAGCTTCGTATGCCTGCTCTAAATTGGTAATGATAACTTTTTTGTTTTCCCCACTTTCAACAAATCGTATCGCAGCTTCTATTTTTGGCAACATCGATCCTTCCGCAAACTTACCTTGTGCCGCGTATTTTTTCAGTGTTGCTACATCAATATCATCGATTTGTTGTTGATTAGGTTCATTAAAGTTAATAAATACATTTTCTACATTCGTAAGAATCATTAAGGTATCTGCTTCAATCAGCGTTGCTAATTTCTCACTAGCAAAATCTTTATCTATAACCGCTTCAACACCTTCATAGGTATTTTCTTTTTTTATAACTGGAATACCGCCACCACCGCATGCAATGACAATATTTTTACCGTCTGCTAAAGTTCGAATTAACTGGTGTTCTAGTATAGATTGAGGTAGTGGTGACGCAACTACTTTTCTATAACCACGTCCTGCATCTTCTTTAAAGACTGAGTCTGGCTGTTCTTTTTGTAATTCTTCAACTTCTTCTTTCGTATAAAAAGGACCAATTGGTTTGGTTGGGGTATTGAATCGTGGATCATCTTTATCTACTTCCACACGTGTAACGATTGTGCCTACAGTTCTATCACTATTCATTTCAGTTAAAATGCGATTGATTTCAGTTTCCAACCAATAGCCTATCATACCCTGTGACATTGCACCACAAGTATCCAATGGCATTGCCGGCGTTGTGTCACTGTTCGATTTAGCTTGTTGGATTAATAAACTTCCAATTTGTGGGCCATTACCATGTGAAATGACAATACGCGCTGGTGAATCAAATAAAGGTTTAAGGTTTTGCATCGCACGTCTAATAGCTGTTTGTTGTGCTTCAGCTGTTGCTTCTTTTGTCTGTATCGCATTACCGCCTAATGCAATGACAATTTTCTCTTTCATATTTTTGTCGCTCCTTTTAAAAAACATTTATCGTTCCCATCAATAACTTAATTAACCCGATAACTGCAAGTACGATAATAATCATAAAAAGAATATAGTCTGATTTAATCAAACGTGTCTGATTATTCTTTTGAACGATTGAATAAACAAGAAGAGCTGGAATATAAAGTAACATCGTCAATAATAAGTAATTGATACCTGCTGCATATATAAGCCATATAGCATAAATTGAGGCTATGATGCCAATCGTCCATTGTTTAGTAGTTGCTTGCTGTCGATGCTCTAAAGTGTATTTAACTTGGTAAAATGCACTGAACATGTAAGGGTATAAAATAGCACTTGATGCTAGTGAAAATGCAAATTGATACGCACTCTGTGTAAATAGCATACTTATTAAAAATAATTGTACTAATATATTGGTAATAAGCAGTGCATTTACAGGTGCTCCATTTTTATTTTCTTTAGCAAACCATTTTGGAAATAATCCATCTTTTGCAACAATGAAAGGTAATTCACCAGCAAGCAATGTCCATCCTAACCATGCACCTAGTACCGAAATAATTAAACCAATATTTACAAGTGTAGATCCCCAACCACCTACAATAGTTGCAAGCACCTGTGCCATACTTGGCGAATCTAATTGCGAAATATGATTTTGCAAAATCACGCCTTGAGCTAATACAGTTAATAAGAAATAGATAATTAAAACTGATATAAGTCCTATAACCGTGGCACTACCTACATCTTTTTTATTTTTAGCTCTACTAGAAAAAATTACTGCACCTTCGATACCGATAAACACCCAAACTGTCACTAGCATCGTACTTTTAACTTGGCTCATTGTGCTCGCCCAACTAAATGGCAATACACCCTCTGACGTCATACTGAAAAAGCCTGTTTTAAAAGTGTCAAAATTGAATGCAATTATCATGCATATGATTACAAGTAAAATCGGTATTAACTTTGCAACAGTAACAATACTATTGATAAATGCTGCTGTTTCAACGCCTTTTAAAATCAAGAAATGGACACCCCAGAGTAGTAACGAGGCGACAATAATACTTGGTAATGTGTTGCCTCCTTTAAAAATCGGGAAAAAGTTACCTACTGCTGACATCAATAGTGTTGCATAGGCAACATTGCCTAAAAACGCTGAGAACCAATATCCCCAAGCACTGATAAATCCTACAAAATCGCCAAATCCTGCTTGAGCATAACTATAAATACCACCGTCTAGCTCCGGCCGTTCATTGGTTAAATTTTGAAATACGAACGCTAATGAAATCATTCCTATAGCTGTAATAATCCAACCAATAATAATGGCTAATCCACCGGCTTTACCGCCCATATCAGACATTATATTGAACGCACCGCCACCAATCATGGATCCTATAACTAGTCCAATTAAAGAAGATTTACTGAGTTTGTTATCTCCTGATTCGTTCATATTCATTTCTCCTTTAATACCAATATGAGGTGTCTGTACATGACACTTATATCATCAGACACATCATATTCATATCGTTCCATTTAGTGATTAACTCCCCAATGTTGCTGCCATTACTGCCTTAATTGTATGCATTCTATTTTCAGCTTGATCAAACACTTTTGAATGTTCACTTCTAAAGATTTGGTCTGTAACTTCCATTTCAGCTAATCCATATTTTTCATAAATTTCTTGTCCATAAAGTGTATTTGTATCATGGAATGCTGGTAAACAATGTAAGAATATCGTTGAATCTTTACCTGTTAAATCAAACATCTGTTGATTCACTTGATAGTCTTTTAATAAATTAATACGTTGTTTAAATTCACTTTCTTCACCCATCGATACCCAAACATCTGTATATATAGCATCTGTATTTTCAACTGCTTCTGCAATATTATCCGTAATCATGACTGAACCACCATATTGACTCGCTTTTTCTTTTGCAATATCAACATATGCCTCTTTTGGATTTAATGATTTAGGTGTACAAATTCTTACATTAACACCTAACATAGCACCTGCTACCATTAATGAATGCGCAATATTATTACGTCCATCTCCAACGTAAGTTAAGTTTATTCCTTCTAGATATCCAAAATTCTCTTTTATTGTCATAAAATCAGCTAGCATTTGTGTAGGATGCCAATCGTCTGTTAATCCATTCCACACCGGTACACCAGAGAACTTCGCTAAATCTTCAACAGCTTGTTGTGAAAAACCACGGAATTCAATACCATCGAACATTCTACCTAATACTTTCGCAGTATCCTCTACAGATTCTTTTTTGCCTAATTGAATATCATTTTTTCCTAAAAATTCTGGATGCGCACCTAAATCAATAGACGCAACTGTAAACGCAGCACGCGTTCTCGTCGAATTCTTTTCGAATAGTAGTGCAATATTTTTTCCAGATAAGTAGTGATGCTTAATACCGTTTTTCTTATACTCTTTTAATGTAATTGCAAAATCAATAAGTCCTTCGAATTCTGCTTTGGTAAAATCACTTTCTTTTAATAATGATCTGCCTTTTAAATCATACGGTTTTTGAATTTCTGTCATTATTTTCACCCTCGTTTCTATAATTTATTACGTTAAATGTCTTCTCTGAATAATGGTTGACTCATACATCTAGGGCCCCCACGTCCACGTACCAACTCGCTACCAGATATTTCAATGACTTTAATGCCTTTTTGTCTCAATAAATCATTCGATACATAGTTTCTATCGTAAGTCACTACAACGCCTGGTCTTATACATAATGTATTTGAGCCATCATTCCATTGCTCTCTAGCACCATCAATGACATCACCATTTCCTGTTGGAATGAATTGGATATCATCTATACCTAGTACGTCTTCTAAAGTATCTTTTAAATGACTAGATTGTTTGATGGCAATATCTTTATTTACGTCATCATATTCAATAATAAATATATTCATATTGCCTTCTGCCTTTAAAATGGCTGAATGCATTGTAAATTTGTCATAATCTATCATTGTAAATACTGTATCTAAGTGCATAAAAGTTCGACTAGTTGGAATTTCAATTGCTACTACTTTTTTAAACGTCGCCTGCGGATTTTCAAAAATACGTCGCGCTAACTTTTCAATAGCTTGTGCAGATGTACGTTCTGAAACGCCTATAGCCAAGACATCTTTAGATAAAACAAGTTCATCGCCGCCTTCAATATTGAATGGGCAATCTCGATCTAACCAGATTGGAATATTCGCATCTTTAAATCTAGGATGATGCTTTACAATATATTGAATAAATATTGATTCTCGTCGTCGTGCTCTCCAGAACATCCGATTGATTGTTATACCGTGTCCTATTGAGGCTTGTGGATCTCTAGTAAAATAAAGGTTTGGCATTGGATCTAAATAGAATGGATACTTATCATCCATATACTCTACTAGATGTGTACATTTCGGATTAATTTCTTCCTTACGTACCCCTGACATTATTTTATCTACAAGTTCTTGATTAGAAAGTGTCGCAAATAATGCCTTAATTTCTTCTTCATGACCTAATATTGTTTTTTTAGACTCTGCTAATACATCATCAATAAATTCACTTCTTACTTGAGGATTTTCAATACTTTCAGCTGCTAACTTCTCAAGGTAAAGTACTTCAACACCCTCTTCTCTTAGCACCTGCGCAAAATGGTCATGCTCTTTTTGAGCTACTTCTAAATATGGAATATCATCAAATAGTAATCCATCTAAATAATCAGGTACTAAATTTTCTAATTCTTTTCCAGGACGCTTAAGTAACACAGTTTTTAAAGCTCCAATTTCGCTATTTACTTTAATTGGACCATCTGTCATGTCTATTTCCTCCTTTTATCTTTGAATTCATTTAGAGTATAGACAATCTTCAAACGCTTACATGTGATTATATTCACATAAAGAAAGTCGAAAATTTCATATCTTTTTGTTATACAATACATAATAATGGATTTTTATACATAAATAAAGGTATTTTGGGTCAAAATATGCATTTTTTATTCAAAAATACCCATAAAAACATGTTGTATAAAGTTTTTTATACAGTCAATTGAATGACTATGAATTCTTTCTTTCCATAAAAAAACGCGTACACAAGTTAATATTTGGTAACTAACTTGAGTACACGTGATACGAAACAAATTTTTATTATTCATTTGATACATGTCTATTTAAATAATTTTGCATATACGTATTCTGCCATATCATTTGAGGCAGTTAAGATTAATGTAGTGTCATTTCCACTCACCGTACCTAATATCTCTTCTATATTTAGCTGATCGATAAAATAGTTTATGCCTTGGGCGAAACCAGGTGAGGTTTTGACGATAATGTATGAACCATTGATGATTGAACTTAGAACTTCATGTTCACAATAGTGTCTAAACTTTTCTCTCATCTCTTGTTCTGTTTGATTATTAATAGCTTTATAAATCCATGTCTCACAATCGATAGGGACACGATATATATTTAGTTCCTTCAAGTCTTTAGCAATTGTTGTTGCACTATATCTTACACCAAAATATTCTTCAATATATGAAATGATTTGTTCTTTTTTATAAATCTTATGCTTTTTAACTATTGTAGAAACAATTTCTAATCGTTTACTTTTCTTCATATTGTAAACTCCTTTGGTAGTTACGTTTCTTGTATTAAAAAATAAATTCATGCATGTTTCATTTATAATTTAACACTTTGTTTTGCAAAAGATAATAAAAATACATGTAAATTTTTTGTGACAACTTTTAAAATGAATTTTGTATTCTAAGTCAGCATTTAATTATCACATATCTACTACTTGTAATGATTTTAGACTGCCGAGTAGTCTTTCGGCAGACAACCCTCACACTCCTCTCATCTAATTACAAAGAGAGGGTATACCTACAAAGTCAATTATCAATGTAGGTATACCCCATATATAAGCTGTATTTAAAATTTAATTATTTATAAGTGTTTAACATTACTTCTTCTTGTTTATATATTTTTACTCCACGCCTACTTCATTCCATGCTTCATACACCTGTTCAGCTGTTTGCTCGTCATATAAATCTTTAGCCGCTTGGTATAATGCATCTTTACAATCTTTGAAGTTTGAATTACTTGTTAAGTATTCCGTTAATGCTCGGTAGTAAATTTGTTCTGATTTAGATTTCCCTATTGCTTGAATCACGTTATAAGCTGCTTTATTTGGAATTCCAGAATTCGTATGTACGCCACCATTATCTTTTTCAGTGAATACATAGTCTTTCATATGAGCTGGTTGACCAAATTGTTCTGGGTTTGACATGCTGCGTAAAGCGTCTCCCTCTTTTCCAGGTGTGTAGACATCTTCACCCATTAAGAAATCCTCGTCATCTACAAAGTATCCAAAAACATCTGAAAAGCTTTCATTTAGAGCGCCTGACTGGTCCTTATATTCTAAGTTTGCAGTCTCTTGTGTCACACCGTGTGTTAATTCGTGTGCTACTACGTCATTTGCACCCGATAAACTTGTGAATGTGCGACCATCACCATCACCATAGATCATTTTGTCACCAATCCATGCGGCATTATTTCTGTTATCTTGACCACCGTAGTTATTAACATGCGTTAATGAAACAATTGGACTACCTTGGTTGTCATATGATTCACGACCAAATGTGTCTTTGTAATAATCATATGTTTGTTTAGCGTAATAATTTGCATCTACGCCAGCACGTTGCTCATCTTTTACGAAGTTTTCATCTTCATTAGTAATCAATGTTGCTTGACCTGTTTGATCATTAAAGCTAAATGCTGATAATTTACCTTGATGCGTTAAATCTTCTAGGCTAAATCCACCGTCAATACTATTGATATTGATATCTTTTGTATCGCCAAGTACACCTTTTCCTTTACCAGTTTCTGCAGCTTCTTTAACTAAGTTCATTTTTTCTAAAATTTCGCCAGTTTGAGCATCAATTTTAACTTTCCAATGTGAAATTTCTGGTGTCACTGTAATTAACTCAACATTATAAACGTATTTATTACTGTCACCATCGATTTCAACTTTGTTTTCTTTAATGACTTTATCTTTAAGATTTTTCGCTTTATTCTTATCAATCTTAACTGCTTTAAATGCTTTGTCGGCTGCGTCATCTTTACTTAATGTCACTTTATTCGTTGGCTTTACTTTCTTCGCATCAGTATCGCCATTGATTAAAACGACTTTCCCTGATTTGTCTGCGTGTACTTTCACTTCTTTGTCAGGTGCATGAACACCATCAACACTCGGTTGCAATGTGTAATGCGTAAATCCCTTTTTATCAGTTTTTACATCAGTAACTGCGTAATCTTGATAAATATTTTTTACATTTTCGGATTTAGGCAATTCTTTTAATGCTTTGACCGCATCACTCTTTTGAGTCACCTCAAATTTAATATCAGAATTAGCTGGTTTATTGTTTGAATCAATCGCTAATGCTGCTGGTGATAAAGTGCTCAACAATGTTACTGCTGCCATACTTGTAAATGCATATCTTGAAAATTTCCTCACATTTCATTCCTCCTGAAATCTTAAAAACAGCTTATAAATAAAATATTAATTTAATTTTTCAGAAAAGTAAATGATTATTTCTATTTATTTCTATACTTTTTGTTCGTTGATTTTATTTATTGATTCTTTTCTTTTTTAAAAATGTTATCTGTAGCTAAATAAAATTTTAAAAATTGAGCTTAATTATATTTTAAAATTTATCAAGGCTTTTATTTTTGTGAAAATATTAACAAATACAAAATAGTGCTCTATATACTTAATCAATGCTTGAAATATGTGAGATAACTATTTAAATAATCATGATCAAATAAACATTTTTATCAATTTCAAACAACTATGTAAGACGCAATAATCGTTATTATTTAATAAAAAAGACTAGAATGCGGTATCACTCCTCACACTCTAGCCTTAATATGCCATTATTTTATTTACTTGTTTTGTATGGTGTATGTCCAACTGTTACTTCGACAACTCTATTATGATCAACGACAAACCAGATGCCTAATGTCTTTTTAGCATTTTGATAGTAAAAAATACCGCTATCAGCTTCCTTTGTTTTACCATTTTCTTTTTTCAAGTCCTTGCCATAAGCTTTTTGGATATCTTTTAATGAAATATTATTTTTAACTACAAATTGCAATTGACTTGCTTCGTTTCCTTTTGCAGAAACACCTTTAAAAGTTTGATTATATTTCTCTACTTTTTTTATCGTATTCGTTTTAGCTAATTTAATACCATTGAATTTCACATTATCATACTTAATCGCGTTAATAAAATTCTTATCCAGAATAAAATTAGCATTATTACCAATATAACCATTATAAGTATAATATGGGGTTATTGCTGCCTGTGCCTGTTTACTTGTTGGCGCCGAATTTTCAACAACTGTTACTCCAATCAGTGTGCCCAATGCTAATGTTGCTGCTACACAAACTTTACTGGTTTTATTCATAATTATCTCTCTTTTCCATACAAATATTTTATTCCTTACACTTTTATTATAACTTTTTCAGCCATAAAAATACTAATGATTATATTTATAAATACATAACAGTTTTGTTATACTAATTGAAGTACACAAAAAACAATGAAAATATTAATATCGCCTACTTTTCTAATATTTATTTTTTAAAATGATTATGGCAATATTGAAATAAATTATTTAGCTTCACGTATCAACTACTTTTCATTAACATGGAGGCGTTATATTTGAAAAAACTTCTTATTACCATCGTAATTATCGTATTAATCGGAGCACTTGGGTTCGCAATTTATGCTGCAATAAATCATTCTACATCATCAAGTAATAACCAAGAACAAGAAAATAAATCTACGCATAAAAAGACAGAAACCGAAGAAAATGATCAACAAGATGATAGTGCAGACAAAACAGATAAAAATCAAAATAATGGCAATAACGTTACTAATGACAATCAACCATCTTCACCGTCAAATGTTCCTAACAACCATTCAACAGTACCATCGAATACGCAACCAGCTCAGCCAAAAGACTCAAATTCAAATAAAAATAATACTCACGGTGGTGGCAGTCAATCGTCAACAAACAACCAAAATAATCAACAACAGAACACACCACCTGCTAATAAATCAAATAATACCAATACGCCTTCTAAACAAACACCTCAAGCACAATCACCTAAAAATTAATCATTTGCCTGATACGTCCACAAGTACCAGATGCATAAATTCAGAAAAACAGCAGTGAGATATTTTTCTATTTGAAATATCTTACTGCTGTTCTTTATTTGCATAATTCGCACTCTGTTAAAATCATATAAAAGTTCGCTTTAATGTCATTGACGTATGTATAAGCTCTCATGTTTAATAATATTAATACACCCTTAAAAACGCTTACACGAAAAATTTAGAAAGGAGGTACATGTTAAATGCTTGATAGACACTTAAAACTACTCCAGTTTTTTATTAAAAATCCATCAAAGCACATTAGTTCTAATGAAATTGCTAAACATGTCAATGTTTCAAACCGCACAGTTCGCAATGATATCCAAGTTATCAATAGCAATTTTATGGATGATATCATCGTAAGTATTAAATCTAAAGGATATCAATTAAATACATCTCAGTATACCTTAGAAACGATAACTGAACGTTACACGCATATTCAATCATATAAAGAAAAACTATTATTATCTATGGCGTATCAACTGCTAATGCACAATAAATCGCAGACATTGCAACAACTAGAGCAAGATTATCTATTATCTAAAACTGTGCTCAACGACTATTTCGTTCGAATTCAACAATGGTGTCAAAAATTTAATATCGCTTTAACAATCAAGAAAAAACAAGGTATTGTGGTCGATGGAACAGATAATGATATCACTAATGCCATCATCCATTTAAATCAATTATCATCAGGGCATGTACATGTTGAAGACCTAATTTTAAATGAATTACCTGATTCACACCAAAGGATGATTTCGCATATTATACAAGAGACACTTCAACAACATAGTATTGAAACAACTGATATTCAAATACAACAGCTTTTAATTCATCTCATTTTAATCATTAAACGTAAGCAATCTTTAAGTGAGCTAGACACGTTAAACCACGATGCAAAATTGATATCTCAATCTTGCATTAAGCAAATCAACGAAAGATTAGGTTATGACTTGAACGAAAAAGTAATCAATATGTTTTCATTCTTTATTGCTTATCATTTTAATAAACTCGATATTGGCATAGAACGTATATTTATACAAAGTTATATTGATCGCTTAATCGAATTGATGCAGCAACGTATTCATGTACCTTTCAATGAAGATTCGATTTTACAACAAAATTTATATAATCATTTTAGTAAAGCATATTTACGTATCACTCAAAACATTTATTTAAACAATCCTTTAGTTATAGAGATTAAAAAACTCTATCCCTTTGTGTTTAACACACTTTTTGAAGCGATTGATAAATTAGCAATTGATACTGATATAGAGATGAGCGAAGATGAAATTGCATTTTTAACAATTCATTTTCAAGCTGCCATCGAGCGTCGTACCAAAACACAATTAAATGTAGTCATTGCTTGTTATTATGGTCTAGGTGTGTCGAATTTTTTAGAAACTAAAATAAATAACTTATCCGAAGAGTTGTCAGTGATAAATACGATTAAACTAGAAAATATAACACACTATCACTTTGACAATGTAGATTTATTAATAACGACCCATGATATTCCAAAACAAACGCTAAACATACTTCCTAAGCACCTGACGACTATCAAGGTTGCACCATTATTTTCTGAAGATGATTGTCACAAAATCAGACTCGTTGTGAAGCAAAAGCAAAATCCAGTTCAAGCACATCATCATATGGACACTGTCAATTTCCTTGTCGTAAATACTGAACAAAAATCACGGCATACTGTGCAAATTTTTGAAGAAGCTCAAAAAATATTACAAGCACATCATGCGATTGTAGAAGGATATATCGAATCAGCTTTAGAGCGTGAGAAATCATCTTCTACATACATAGGTAATTTTATGGCGATTCCTCATGGAGATCCTGAAAAAGTTTTACAATCACATGTGCTTATTTTTCGCACAAAAGATGTTTTTCCTTGGCGACAACACGATGTCAAACTTGTCTTTTTCTTAGCGATTTCGCATAAAGACAAAGCTTTTACAAAACAAATGATGCAATTAATTGCTAACTTGGATGATGATTCAGTGAACCATTTATGTAGTTTAGGTGATTATAGTTTAAAGCAACAGTTATTTGAATACTTACAAGAATAATTGCCACTAGTAACGGTAATTATTCTTTTTTTTAGTATCGAGAATACGCTTACAATATAGAAAAGGAGATGATTTTATGAAAATTGTAGCTATTACCTCATGCCCAAATGGCATTGCACATACATATATGGCTCAAGAAAAGCTTGAGCAGGTAGCAAAAGAAATGGGTGTGGATATTAAAGTAGAGACACAGGGCGGTGTTGGTGCTGAAAATGTTTTAACTACGCAAGACATCGAAGAAGCTGACGGTGTCATAATTGCAGCTGATAAACAAGTTGATCTATCCCGATTTGTTGGTAAACGGTTGATTAATGAAAATGTTCGCGAAGGGATTCATAATCCGAGAGATCTAATTCAACGTATCATTAATCAAGATGCGCCTATTTATCAATCTGAAACAAATTATCATTCGAAAGATCGCGGTAAGTCTAAAAGTGGTATTCAAATGGTGTATCAACATTTAATGAACGGTGTATCGTTTATGGTTCCTTTTATCGTAGTTGGTGGACTCCTTATCGCCATCGCGCTGACTCTAGGCGGTGAAACGACATCAAAAGGATTAGTCATCCCAGATGATTCATTTTGGAAATCCATTGAAAACATTGGTAGTTTAGCCTTTAAATTTATGGTTCCAATACTAGCTGGATATATCGCTGTTAGTATCGCTGACAAGCCCGGTCTTGTTCCTGGTATGATTGGCGGCGCTATCGCTGCTGACGGTAGTTTTTATGGCAGTGATGCAGGCGCAGGATTTTTAGGTGGTATTGTTGCTGGTTTCTTAGCAGGTTATATCGCAAAGTGGATTAAAGATATTAAAGTTCCAAAAGCAATGGCACCAATTATGCCTATCATTATTATTCCCATTATTTCATCGGTCGTTGTAGGATTGATATTTATATTTTTAATCGGTGCACCAATTTCTAATATTTTTGAGGCATTAACAACCTGGTTAAAAAGTATGCAAGGTGCTAATATTATTATACTTGCGATGATTATAGGTGCGATGATTGCCTTCGATATGGGCGGTCCAGTAAACAAAGTAGCATTTTTATTTGGCTCAGCACTTATTGCTGAAGGTAATTACGCCGTTATGGGTATGGTCGCAGTTGCTGTATGTACACCACCAATCGGTTTAGGTTTAGCAACGTTTGTTCAAAAGTATAAATTCAATCATTCCGAAAGAGAAATGGGTAAGGCTTCCTTCACTATGGGACTGTTTGGTATTACTGAAGGTGCTATTCCTTTCGCAGCCCAAGATCCATTGCGCATTATACCTGCAAACATCATTGGTGCAATGATTGCATCAGTCATTGCAGCCATTGGTGGTGTCGGCGATAGAGTCGCACATGGAGGTCCAATCGTGGCTGTATTAGGTGGTATTGATCATGTATTATGGTTTATCTTTGCAGTGATAGTAGGTAGTCTTGTCACAATGATTACTGTACTATTATTAAAACGCAATACACCAGTTATAGCAGTAGATGCACCAGCGCAACACACGCAACTTCATGATACAGATATTACACAACATGATACAGAGGTTGACAATGTAGATAACACCGCGAAACATTCACATCTCAATAAACCTTCTCATGTTTTTGATCAACAAACTATGATAATTACTGATCACGACATGTCTCGAAACGAAGCAATTGATATGTTGATTCATAAACTTAAAATTTGCCGTTATGTAGAGCACACATCGCATTTAAAAAATGCAATCCTAGAACGTGAAATGGAGTCTACGACAGCTATTGGCATGAACGTGGCCATTCCACATGCAAAGTCTGATGTTGTAAAACAACCGATTGTAGCTGTTATGAAAAATAATCATGGTGTTAAATGGGAGAGTCTAGATGGTAGTCTACCTCAATTGATATTCTTAATTGCCGTACCAAACAACAGTCAGGATACACATTTAAAAATACTTCAGCGCTTATCTAAAGCGTTAATGAATGATGAGACACGCCAATCACTAATTAATGCAAACAGTACTACAGAAATTTATAACTTATTAATGAAAATATAGAGGAGTTTTAACTATGGCATTATTTTTACAACCCGTTTTTAAAGACAGAATTTGGGGCGGTCATGCATTAAAAGCATTTAACTATGATATCCCTAATGAAACAACTGGTGAATGCTGGGCAATTTCTGCACATCCAAATGGTCCTAATACAATTATCAATGGTCCATACAAGGATATGACCCTAGATCAACTTTGGTCACAACATCGTGAATTATTCGATAATGATTCACGAGATAGTTTCCCTCTGCTAACTAAAGTATTAGATGCCAATGATAAATTATCTGTTCAAGTTCACCCAGATGATGACTACGCTTTAAAACACGAAGGCGAACTAGGTAAAACAGAATGTTGGTATATTTTAGATGCAGCCCCAGGTGCTGAAATTATATATGGCGTACATGCACATAATAAACAGACGTTAATAGACATGATTGATAATCATGAATTTGACAGTCTTTTCAAACGTATACCTGTTAAGCCCGGTGACTTTTATTATGTTCCTGCTGGCACTGTCCATGCCATTGGTTCGGGTATTTTAATTTTAGAGACACAACAATCCTCCGATACGACATACCGTATTTATGACTATGATAGACGAGATCAAAATGGTCAATTGCGTGATTTGCACTTAGAGCAAAGTAAAGATGTGATTGAATTAGGCAATCATGAACCAAATACTACTCCTATAACAACTCACATCGACACACACACTGTAACTCAATTTGTAGATAATCAATATTTTGCAGTATATAAATGGGATATTCATGGAGATTTAAAATTCAATAAACCACATGCTTATTGCTTAGTTACAATTATCGATGGTACTGGTACTTTAACAGTAAACGATAAGCACTATGACATCCAAAAAGGTTCTAGCTTTATTTTAACTACGGAAGACGAGGATATTCACTTTGTCGGTAATATTAGTGCTATAGTAAGTCATCCTGGATAATAGCAATGATAACAACCGTCCCATAAAAGACAGAAATTACTATCTCTTCTGTCTAAAAACATAAAAATCCACACATTAAGGAGCTATAACCCTAATGTGTGGATTTAATTTTTATTCTGTAACGTTACTTTGGTCAACTTTTTCAGATACGCGCTTCATCAATGGATCTGTTACAGGTTTTAAAATTAAACCTACAACGAAGAATCCTATACCAAATAACGTTAATATAATTAATTTTGTAATTAGGATTTCCGGAACAATACCGCCTACTGTTTCACGTAATGAATCAATTGCATACGTAAATGGTAAGTATGGCGAAATGTTTTGGAAAAATTGTGGCGTAGTTTGAATTGGGAATGTTCCCCCACCACCTGCAATTTGTAATACAAGCAATACGATTGCAATGGCTTTACCTGGGTTACCAAGTAATGATACGCACGTATATACGATTGAGTTGAAAATAATCGAACAGAAAATCGTTATAAGTACAAATAATACAGGTGACTCAACTCCTGCTTTTAGGATTAACAAATCTCCAACCGATACAATGAGTGCTTGCAACATACCAAGCATTATAAAGAATCCTGCCTTACCTAAGAACACTTGTCTTGTCGTTAAGACTGACTCTAGACTCTTATGTTTATTATCAACCGTTAATAAACTTACCATCAAGAGTGCACCTACCCATACTGACAGTGCAGTATAGAATGGTGTCATACCTGAACCATAATCCTTAACTGGGAAAACATCAACAGTCTTCTTATTAATAGGATTTGCAATAATACCCGCTTGCTTTTTCAAATCATTCTTAAGTGTGTCGATTAATTTGTCGACTGCATCATCTTTGTCTAATTTCTTGAAAATTTTATTCGCTTTTTTCAAATCTTTTTCAACATCAGGCAATTTATTTTGAGAAAAATCAGCTAAATCTGATAAAGCCTTTTTCGCTTGTGGCTGATTTTTATTTAGTAATCCTACCGCTTGATCATAACCATTTAATAACGTTGGTAAATTTTTATTCACACTTGCTGTCGCATTAGTTAATCGCTGTTCTAACTGTGGTAAGTCATTGCGCACAAAGTTAGCAGCTTTAGCTACATCACTTTTCACTTTCGGGAAGTTTGCTTGAGCATTTTTAACAGCACTAATGTATTGTTGTTCAATACTTGGTAATACTGTTTGTAAGCGATCAATACGTGTTTTACCATTTTTTAAAATAGCTTGTCCACTGTTAATGACTTGATCAATTGTATTTAATTTAGACTGAACATTGGATAATGCAGTTTGCCCTTTGTTCAATTCATCCATAATACGTTGTGATATTGATACTAAAGAGCTGTTAAGATCTTTTTTAACATAATCTCTAAATGATGATAATGATGAATCTAGTTTTGAAAGTTGATCTAGTAATTTAGTAGCTTCAGCAGTTCCTGAACTACCATTCTTTAATGCATTGCTTAATTGATTAACTAACCTTAATGATTCATTAATTCGATTATTAGCTGCTTTTACCTTATCAATTTCTTTTGATAAATCAACATTTTCATTCTTCTCAATCTCTTTTAATGTATCGATAAATTGTTGATTATATTGCGTTGTGTATTCTAAACCGGACTTAACATTATCTAAAGACTCTCTAAAATCAGAAGGCTTGTCCGATGCTAAAATCCCATACGAAATATTACGTAATGCCTGACTATCTTTTTGTGCGGCTTTCGCTTGGGTATCTAAATTATTTGATAATGATAATAAAGAGCCCGTTAATGCCGCTTCCATTGATTTAACATCTTTATCTGTAATGTTTTGTGTGTTCTCGTTAGCTGTGCTGACTTGTGTTGTTGTTATATCTACAAAACTTTGACCATCTTTTTTCCCGCTTGTACTTTGTGGTGTAGTCGATACAGGCGCATTATTACTATTTGGTGCGGTATTTTGCGTAACATTATTATTTGGTGCAGTATCGCCACTTGGTGCACTTGGTGGCGTTGATGCTACACCATTACCAGCTGCAGGTGCACTATTTGATGTTTCGTTGTTCGCCGCGCTATTTTGAGGAATCTGTTGCTGGTTTCTTCGATTTAAATCTTGCGCGCGTCGAATTGCATCTTGATAATCACCGACTCTACTTCTAACTTGTGTGACGAAGCCTTTGGCATCATTTAACTGTCCATTAGCTTGATCAATACCTTGACTCGCAATGTTAAGTCCTTGATTAATTTTAGGGAACTGCGCTGGCACGTCATCAGCTGCAAAATTTAACGCTTTTTCAATTTTCGGCATATAATTATTTAAAGCTAATATCAACTTAGCCTTTTCATTAAGTTGCGGAATAGCACCATTGACTTCGTTTAATTTTTTCTGAGCATCTAAAATATCACCTTTATAATTTCCTAGTTTTCTAAAATCATTGGCATATTTATCTAAATCCGCTTGGTGGTTATTCAAATATACAATTTTATTCGCAAAGTCATTAATCTTAGGTAAAGCTTTATCTGCTGAATATACCGCATTTTTTATCTTGTTAATTGTCGGCACATTTTCTTCAATAGTTAAACCTGCTTTGTTAGCTTCTTCTAATAATGCTCGAGTTACTGTTTTATTAAATTGTTCATTCGCTTTTTCAACGACAACTGACGAACCAGTATCTGTTAGCTTAGACGCAACAGCGTTAATCTTCTGATTCACCTTAAATTCTACATCTGCTTTTTGAGGCTGCTTACGTAGTGTCCCTGTAATTTCATGTGTAAACTTAGATGGGATGTAAATACCTGCAAAATATTTACCCATTTTTATCTCATGATCAGCTTTCTCTCTACTTACAAACTGCCAATCAAAACTTTTATTTTTCTTGAGTGTATTAACCATCGTATTACCGACATTAACTTTTTTCCCTCTGATTGTGTCGCCTTTATCTTCATTAACGACTGCGACCTTGATGTGTCCCGTGTTGCCATATGGATCCCACATTGCCCATAAGTTAAACCAAGCGTAGAACGATGGCAAAATAGCTAAGCCTGCTAAGATAATCCACACAGCTGGCGTCTTAGCTACTTTCTTCAGATCCATTTTAAATAATTTAAATGCGTTCTTCATTGTCACACTCCTATGTAGGAATTATTCATATTTTTTATATATTTTTTGTAAATTAATTTATTTTTGCGTTGTGAATTAGTATAATCAATTTACTGGAAGATATTTAGTCGATTGATACCTATCAACTATTTTCAGCATACGATAAATTATAACAAATCATAGTTTATTATCACACTTAATTATTATATTTTTCAAGGGAGAATACGAAATATGCCTAAAAATAAAATTTTAATTTATTTGCTATCAACTACGCTCGTATTACCTACTTTAGTTTCACCTACCGCTTATGCTGATACACCTCAAAAAGATACTACAGCTAAGACAACATCTCATGATTCAAAAAAATCTAATGACGATGAAACTTCTAAGGATACTACAAGTAAAGATATTGATAAAGCAGACAAAAATAATACAAGTAACCAAGACAATAACGACAAAAAATTTAAAACTATAGACGACAGCACTTCAGACTCTAACAATATCATTGATTTTATTTATAAGAATTTACCACAAACCAATATAAACCAATTGCTAACCAAAAATAAATACGATGATAATTACTCATTAACAACTTTAATCCAAAACTTATTCAATTTAAATTCGGATATTTCTGATTACGAACAACCTCGTAATGGCGAAAAGTCAACAAATGATTCGAATAAAAACAGTGACAATAGCATCAAAAATGACACTGATACGCAATCATCTAAACAAGATAAAGCAGACAATCAAAAAGCACCTAAATCAAACAATACAAAACCAAGTACATCTAATAAGCAACCAAATTCGCCAAAGCCAACACAACCTAATCAATCAAATAGTCAACCAGCAAGTGACGATAAAGCAAATCAAAAATCTTCATCGAAAGATAATCAATCAATGTCAGATTCGGCTTTAGACTCTATTTTGGATCAATACAGTGAAGATGCAAAGAAAACACAAAAAGATTATGCATCTCAATCTAAAAAAGACAAAAATGAAAAATCTAATACAAAGAATCCACAGTTACCAACACAAGATGAATTGAAACATAAATCTAAACCTGCTCAATCATTCAATAACGATGTTAATCAAAAGGATACACGTGCAACATCATTATTCGAAACAGATCCTAGTATATCTAACAATGATGATAGCGGACAATTTAACGTTGTTGACTCAAAAGATACACGTCAATTTGTCAAATCAATTGCTAAAGATGCACATCGCATTGGTCAAGATAACGATATTTATGCGTCTGTCATGATTGCCCAAGCAATCTTAGAATCTGACTCAGGTCGTAGTGCTTTAGCTAAGTCACCAAACCATAATTTATTCGGTATCAAAGGTGCTTTTGAAGGGAATTCTGTTCCTTTTAACACATTAGAAGCTGATGGTAATCAATTGTATAGTATTAATGCTGGATTCCGAAAATATCCAAGCACGAAAGAATCACTAAAAGATTACTCTGACCTTATTAAAAATGGTATTGATGGCAATCGAACAATTTATAAACCAACATGGAAATCGGAAGCCGATTCTTATAAAGATGCAACATCACACTTATCTAAAACATATGCTACAGATCCAAACTATGCTAAGAAATTAAACAGTATTATTAAACACTATCAATTAACTCAGTTTGACGATGAACGCATGCCAGATTTAGATAAATATGAACGTTCTATCAAGGATTATGATGATTCATCAGATGAATTCAAACCTTTCCGTGAGGTATCTGATAGTATGCCATATCCACATGGCCAATGTACTTGGTACGTATATAACCGTATGAAACAATTTGGTACATCTATCTCAGGTGATTTAGGTGATGCACATAATTGGAATAATCGAGCTCAATACCGTGATTATCAAGTAAGTCATACACCAAAACGTCATGCTGCTGTTGTATTTGAGGCTGGACAATTTGGTGCAGATCAACATTACGGTCATGTAGCATTTGTTGAAAAAGTTAACAGTGATGGTTCTATCGTTATTTCAGAATCCAATGTTAAAGGATTAGGTATCATTTCTCATAGAACTATCAACGCAGCTGCCGCTGAAGAATTATCATATATTACAGGTAAATAAGTATTATATTAAACCCGTAAAATTTATAAGTATAAACAAGGAGTTCGGACTTAAACATATTTCTGTTCATAAGTCCGATTTCTTATTCAATTAAACCCGAGGCATTCAGTTCGAACGCCTCGGGTCGTTTTATATAAATATATTATTTTATGTTCAAATGTTCCTCATCATATCCGTTTCAATTGCCATCTCACACATTTTATAAATATGAGCAAATGTACTTATTCTCAAACATTACTGCCGAGCTTTAATTGACGTTATATTAACTATAAACTACTTTTCCATGACTCTACGGATTCAATGTCACATGAGCGTGATAAAATTTGTTCAATAATAAAGTCATGTTTATCATCTGATCTATCACCAACAGCATCTTCTAAAACAGTAATATAATAGTCTTTATCTACACTTTCTAATGCCGTGCTCAATACAGCTCCACTTGTAGAGACACCCGTTAATACTAAATGATTAATATCATTTGCACGTAAATAAACTTCCAAGTAACTACCTGTAAATGCGCTAAAGCGTCGCTTAGAAATAATCGGCTCATCTTCTAGTGGTGCTAAATCTTCAAGTATTCGTGTAGATGCATCTGCTTCAGTAATCGCATATCCTTGAGCTTTAATTGTTGAAAACACTTTATTACTCGAGGAGACATCATTAAAATGCTTATCTAACACTAAACGTATGAAAATGACTGGTATTCGATGTTGTCTTGCTGCTTCAATTGCTCTCTGATTCGCTTTAATAATATTTTTTATTCTAGGTACACTACTCGCTATACCTTCTTGCATATCCAAAACTAATAGCGCCGTTTTTCGAGACATCTTCATTCTCCTTTACTTGTGTAGTTCTAAGTCGTTAAATTCATTATAACGTTAAAATGATGGACAATCTATTCATTGCATTTTGCATATACTTCACAATAAATTAAGGGGAAATAAGACGTCTTATATACTTAAAAAAATATATAGATGCTCTTCCCCCAATATAATTATGCTTTATTTTTCAACTTATTGCGTCGTGATAACCAAATCATTAGTACACCCATTGCACCAACAATTACAGATATCGGCAACCAATGTTCTTTTATCGTTTCCCCCGCTTTAGGCAAAGATACATTACCATCAGCATTTAATAATCCACTTAACAATCCATTACCTTTACCAAGTGTTAACGTCTTTTCTGGCTTTGGTGTGGGTATATCTGGAATACTGTCTAATAAATCTGATCCTTGATTCATTAAATTTGCTAACTTATTTAAATCTGTCGTTTTCCCATTTTTATTCAATCGATCTAGTAAACTTGGACGATTTACTATTGGTGATAAAATATAATCTATATCTTTTTTCGTTTGATTGAGTCTCTTTTGTAAATTCAATAAATCATCCGCTTTACCATTCAATGCCGATTTAACTAAATTAAAAATTTTATTTTGATCTGTTTCTATTTTAGTAATTAAATCTGCCAGTAATTTTGCCTTTTGTCTTTCTATACGTGTTGCTAAAATCGTTTCAATTGCTTGTTTTTTATCTTTGGCATTATTCAAAATTGCTTTTAATATATCATCTGAAGACGTGTCGCCAGTTGATGCAAAATGTTTCTTCAATTGGTCAACGATTTGGCGATTTGATAATCCTTTATTCGTCCAATCTTTAGCCAATTTATCTGCTTCAGCTTTTCCTAATTTCGTTTGTAAAATTTGAGAAATCAATAGCGACTTATCTTGTGATTGATCAATCAATGACGTTAATAAATCATCACTCGTTGTCAGAGATAATTGATCAATATGACGAGTAATTTGATCTGCAATTTGTTGATCTGTTTTACCATCAACACGTATATCTTTTAGAATTTTAACTGCCTCGTCTTTATTAAATATACTTTCTAAAATGCTTTGTGTAGCATACTTTTTATCATCAGTACGTGCAAGTTCTTCCAAAATAATATTTCGTTGACTTTTTATACGCTCTTTCGTCTTATTTACTTCGCTCATTAAGTCTGATTTTTGATTTTTAGGAAGTTGCGTATTTGCAATACGTTGATCTAAAGATTGTAACGTATTCAGTTTATGATATGTGTAATGTTGCGTTGAGGCATTACTTTTAGCTAATTTTTCAATCATAGCATGATTAATTTTATCGCTTCCTTGTAATTTATCAGTGAGTCGATTACTATGGCTTTGATTCTCTTCATTTGAAAGGAATTTATTTAACACAACATGTCCAGAACCATCATTATTTGGCGTTTTAGCTACTTCATGATTATTATCTGTTGTAGACACTGCTGGATCTTCCGATGTATCTTTCGATGCATCTTTCGATTTGTGTATTTGCTGATTCAAATGGTCTAGGTCTTCTAACGCCTTATTTACCATTGCTTCATCATTTTTATCATCTTTTTCTCCATGTTTTGTTGTAGCCGTTTGTGACATATCATTTTTCATTGCATTAAGATCGTCCTCGCCACTTTGTTGACCCCTATCAACATTTGAAGAAACCTCATTTAAATCTTTAAGCAATTGATCTAATTTACTGTCTATATCACTTTGACCGTTCATTTCAGTGTGAGAACTTTTATTGTCTTTGCTATCCAACTCATTAGCTCGTTTTATGATTTCATCTATTTGCGATGCTGTTTTCGCTTCATTTAGTTGTGCTTTATAATGTTCTTTAGATGAAGCCGATAACTGTTTTAATTGCTCAATTTGACGAATTGCCTTGTCAACTTTGTCTAATAAATCTTGCTTAGATAATATCTCTTTTGTAATTTCAGTATCCTTTTCAGATGCAGCTTGGGCATCGTACGGCAAGATATTCGTTAAAATGATACTTGTCGCCATCATTGTCGAACACGATAACTTTACATATAATTGAAACGGTTTCCCTCGATATTTAGCCATCAACATACTCCTTCCTCACTTACTTCCTTCAAAGAATTACATACTATTATATACCTGTTTACAAGAAATTTACACTTATCTATCTAGTTATTGTTGTTAGTAATTATCTACTTATTACTTAGCTTATATTTAAGTAAACAAAACAAGCATGACGTAATATCATATTGTCCATGTCGCTAACATCATATTACGTCAAATCTTTTATATTAAATGATGTTTTATTTTAGACTGCTTTTTCCTTTTAGCTTTCGAGCGCCTGTTTAAAAACTTGCTCGAATTGTTCACGCGAGATTTCGTGTGCATGTGCTTTTTGTGCTAATAAAGCATCTCGAAACTGTTGTTGATCTTTCAAACTTTCTAACATTTGTATTAATTGGTCTTTACTTTCCATTGTTATCTCATCATTATGCTCAAATAAGTGCTCTGATAATGTTACTTTAGCATGGTGTGCGGTTTGACGATAACCTAAAATCAACAACTCATAGTCAAACGCTTGTTCCACCGCATTTAAAATTTCATTACCCTCATTGATATCAAGATAAATATCACATAACTGGTATAGTTCATTTACCCTGTCAATATTAATAGATGGGTATAAATGCACATTAGCATATTGATCAAGTTGCATTAGCTTATCAGACATCTCTGTAATAGCAGCGATGTGAAACTTAAAATCTGGTAAAGTTTCAACCAATACCTTGATGTTACGAAGTTGATCCGAGTTAGTTAATATTACAATTTCTTTAGTATATCTATTACGACTACGATAGTTATATAGATATCCGCCTTGTAAAATACGAGATTGAACCTTTGCGTCTGCTATATTGAGCATCGTTTCATATTCGTTTTTATCTGGAATAATAATATTACAATGTCGTTTCATATCACCTTTACACATCAATTGCATATTTCCCGGGACATTACCATTACAGTGTTCTTGCCATACCAAAACATCACTACCTTTTGATGGCAAATTATATAACACTGAAAATGGTAGGGCTAGTGAGTTAATAACGAAATGATGTTCCGTAATTTCAAGTTGCTTGATAAAAAATAATACGAATGCGAGCTTTGAAGGGAAAAAGTAAGACTTCCCTTGCCAATCCAATATGACATCAGATGTTACAAAATTTTCATAAATCACTTCTTTACCTTCTGCTGTCATATATTTCTTCAAGATCGCTTTACGATTTAAATCGTAAACAGTTTGTGCAAATTTAATACCATTCTTAGAATAATAATCGACAAATCGGACACGTTGTTGGTCATCAAACCATTCGACACGACTAACAATTCTAGGGCGCTCTCCACTTTGATAAAATATTTTGCCTCGTAGACGTCCCATATCATTAATTGTAGCCGAATTGTTGTTACCTTTAATTTCCCAAAAAGCTGGTACAGTAACCTGATTAAAAAATCGTGGTTTCATATTTTCTGTATTATGATTATCTGCAAAAAATTGATACGGTGATATAACATCGTCCGGTAAAAAGCCATTGTCATTGAGTACAATTGTTAAATCTTCTTCCAACTTACTGGCTTTAAAAGACTCATATAACTTTCGTGAATGATCGTTAAAGTAATCAAATAATTTAATCATGTAGCACCTCTTGAACTAATGTTTCCCATTTTAAAATAATATCTTGAGTCATAAATTGCTGTGCCACTTCATAAGAGATGTCATGTGGTGTCTGGGGACCATTGTTAAAATACATTACAATGGCATGAGCTAGTTTTGCGATAACATCATCCACACTATCTTCGTCGGTATCAAAAGGTACCAAGTAGCCATTTTCCCCATCTCGAATAAAGGTTGGGTTACCATAATTCACATTTAATCCAATCATACCTAGTCCTGAGCCTACCGCTTCCATTAGTGTTAACCCAAAACCTTCGCTAGTTGATGCAGAAAGAAATAACTCATAATCATTATAAATTTCATCAAGTTTAACATGCCCTAGTAAACGAATATAATCTTGTGCGCGGTGTGTATCAATAATTTTACGCAGTCGCGTCTTCTCGCTACCTTCTCCATAAATATCAAATGTTAATTCTGGCACTTGTCGTTTAGCCACGATAACCGCTTTGACAAGCCAATCAATATGTTTCTCATTCGCTAAACGAGATGCACTAATCATCGCATATGGCTTTCTTGATAATGTTGGATATGATAATGCATCAATGCTTCCCACAGGAATAGTATAAACACGTGGGCGATAACCTTGATATTGCTCAAATTGTCGACAAACCATATGATTTTGAATATCTGTTGCTGTAATAAAGAAATCAATGTATTTAGCTTTTGAAAATTGATATTCATAATAATTGTTCCATAGTATATGCTGCTCACTCATCATATTATTACTATAATGATCAGCATGAATCACAACACCAACTTTACTATCACCTTTATGCTGCAAAACAGCCTGACCAATATCAGAAGCGCGGTCTAATATGACAATATCGTCTCGGGTTAAATTCAATCGTTGTAAAAAGTATGCAATAAATTCCGTTTTGTTATACAACACCGCATCTTCAAACACATATATAGAGCTGTCTCCATCAATATATTCGTTATAAGCGATGGAACCATCTTGATTATAAAATTGTCGCATATATAATTTCGCTTTATTATCAGCTGGTGCATAATACTCAGAAAATATGCGCGTATAACTATAAAAATCTTTACGTACTAACATACTATTAATTACAAATTCTGCACGATCCACAATATCTTTTTGTTCATTTTGCAGATAACATGTTACAAATGATGATTTCCCATTAAAATATAGGCGGACTATCTTACCATTTCTTTCTCTAAAACTAATGTCATGACCAAGCTCACGTTCAATGTCATCTAACGTGTACGTTGTTGGTGCTAAAGAAATATCACTAAAATACTGATACAACCAAATAACTTCTTGATCTTTAAACCCAATGTTTTGCGTTAATGTCTGTATGTTCTCTGACTGTATAAAATCTAAAAACACAAATTTAGTGTCTTGATTTGTACGTCTCAATAATTTAGCACGGTAAGCTTGTGCATATTCAACACCGCTACTCGCCCAGCCTATACCAAAGTTTATATTATATATTGTCATGCGCTACCCCTTTTCATTTATGGAAAATGTATAACTGGCATACCCTCTTTATCAAATGTAATCATGCTTTGACAAATATTTTTCACCATTCTTTTTTTGATATTTCGTGTCATAACTTCAAATGAATCTAAGGCAACTCTATGGTATTCAAAAATAGCGTTACGTTGCCCATTTTGTCGTTGATTAACGCTTGCTTTTAATTGTTGTAAATAGTCGACTTGTTCTAACCAACATGAATCAATTGCTTTCAAAAAGACTTTTTGAACGAAAATATTATAATAATATGCACTTTGCATGTTTTTACGATTCAAAGCTAATTGCTTTTCAAATTGCTCTAATAAAAATGTCACTACTGCTTGCTTATCTTTAAAATTAACACAAGCCACATCTTTATTAAATTGGAAACTTAAATTTTGATAAATATACTCGACAACACGCGATTTTGTTAGCACCTTTTCCTCATTTACAAACATTTCAAATACATCTTTAGCTAACGCTTTAAAATCTTGATTCTCAGCATCATCTATTTCTAAAACTCGATTGCGTTCCTCGTATACAAGATCTCGCTGTATACTAATGCTTTTTTCAAATTCATTAGCCATTTCACGAGCTTTAACCCCTTGTTCTTCCGAGATACGCTGCGCTTTAACTACAATTTGCTTAACTTTGCGATTAAACAAATTACTTTGCGATAATCGTTGTGCATCTAATGAATATAATTGATTATTTTCCGCTAAATTACTATCGCTCCATCGCTTAACTAAATAATCATCTAGTGAAATATATATACAAGATGATCCCGGATCCCCTTGTCTACCAGAACGACCACGTAATTGCCTGTCTACACGGCTATTTTCCATATGTTCATGAATAATAACAGCTAATCCACCTAATGCTTCGACACCTTCACCAAGTTTAATATCTGTGCCTCGACCTGCCATACTAGTCGCAACAGTCATGGAACCAATTTGCCCTGCTTCAGCTATCATCTGCGCTTCTTTTGCAACATTTTGCGCAATGAGTAAATTATTAGGAATATCCATTTGGAATAATACTTTCGAAAAGTATTCAGCCGCTTCAGCAGTTCTCGTTATGAGTAAAACCGGTCGCCCCGTTTCATGAAGTTCAACTATATCATGAATCATCGCGATGTTTTTCTCATCAACTGAACGAAACACTTTATCTGGTTCATCGATACGTTGAATCGCTTTATCAGTTGGTACTTGTACGACTATTTTTGAATACAAATCAAAGAACTCTGATTCGCCTAATTTTCCTGTAGCTGTCATACCTGAAAATGATTCAAAAAGTTTAAATAAATTCTGGAAGGTAATTGTTGCCATAACACTTTTATCTGTTGAAACCTCCATACCTTCTTTCGCTTCAATAGCTTGGTGAAGTCCAGCTTGCAACTTAGTTCCCGGTAACATACGACCTGTAATACGGTCAATTAAAACAATATCACCATTATATACAAAGTAATCGACATTAGATTCAAACAAATATTGTGCGCGCAGTGCTAAATTAATATTACGCACTAGGACCATCGCTTGTTCGCTATATAAATCTTCAACATTAAAGTATGATTGTGCCGCTTCAATACCTTGATTTAACAGCCATATTTCTTTTTTGGTCTTCTTCATTTTAAAATGCACGTCTTCAATCAATGTATCTACAAACTCTTTCACAATATGAAATAGATTTGATTGTAATCTTGGTGCACCCGAAATAACTAATGGTGTTTGAGCAGCATCTAAAATGATTGAATCCACTTCATCAATAATACCGTAATTTAATTGTGGTAAAAATTTCCCTTCCGCACTATCAGCCAAATTATCAATTAAATAATCAAAACCGAGACGTCCATTAGTTGTATATATAATATCATGTTCATATATATTACGTTTTTCCCCTTTTTGATACTCATAATCCACAATATCAACAAAACCTAATGAAGCAGTTAAACCTAACCATTCATATAATGGTTGCATCTCTTCAAAATCTCGCTTCGCTAAATAATCATTCGTTGTAATTAAATATGTTCCTTTTCCCGAAAGAGCATTTAAATATAAAGGCATCGTTGCCGTTAATGTTTTACCTTCGCCTGTTTGCATCTCCGCAATGTTACCTTCATGCAATACAATCGCTCCGATTAACTGAACTTCTTTAGGATACATACCTAATACTCTCCAGCTCGCTTCACGTGCCACTGCATAAGCTTCAGGTAACAATGTATCTAGTGTATCAACTCCTGATGCTAAACGTTCTTTAAATTCTATTGTCTTTTGTTTTAACGCATCATCAGAATATGATTTAACTTCATCGCTCCATGTATTGATGCGTTTCACTATTTTTCTAATCGACTTTAGTCTTAATTCGTTTATCGTAACATCTAGTTTATGTTTCATTTACTTCCCCACCATTCAGTTTCGATACATCTAAGTAATCTAAAAATCGTACTGGATTCATTAAACGTGACATATAATTTAGATGTTTGTCTTGCTCTTCTTTAAAATAAACCTCGACATTTGTATCTTTTAGTTCATGATTTCCTGGGACATGTTCTGTAAGCCATCCTTTTAAATCATCATCTTCATGGCTTGTACGATACACTTTGCAACCCAAATGCTGAGCGACATAAGTTGCAAAAACATTTGACTTTGACCCATAACTAATCAAATTAATAGCCTTTAGGGTATCTTGACTTTGCAAATCATTCTTTAGTTGCTTAATATTTCCCTCGATATTGTCGTCCATCCAACGTTCAACGAGCCAAACATGACCAAACAGTTTCAAAAAATCATTCGAAATAGTTGGATAGGTGTCAGATGGTTCTGCAATAATGACATTGATCATATCATTTCCATATTGGTCATCGCCTATCTTCGTCACCCGCATGCTTTTATACTCTAAATCATCTTGATGCGTCATCTCTGTGATTGTTAAACATCTAAATATAAGACTCGTCGATGCTGCATTCATCATTTTTATTTTATAAGCATAGGCTTCATCAGGATATTGAATCGTAATACTATTTGACTTTACAATCTCAGTACTTAGTTTTGTGCCATTTTTATTATAAAAAATGATGATAAAATACACTGAACCAGCAGGCGTTGCATCAAAATCAAAATGCAATTTATAATGCTGTCCTCTACGCAAAATTGGTAAACTTGGCGCACTTTTATATTTTGAAAATTGCTTTAACATCAACCACTCATGAATCGGTAATCCAGAGGGCATCAAAGGATTTATAAAAGTCACTTCACCATTTGAAAATGATACTTTAGAGCCATACATAAATGTAGTTTGTGAAATATAATTCCAAGTAACTTTAAATGTTTTGTTTTTCAGCATGTTGAACTCTCCCAAACTTGTCTTCCAAAATAATGTTGTAAAAATTAACAAACCAACTTGCAATGGTAGGTGAATCATCATTATGTCGCCCAGGAATACTGCGATTCATCACTCTTGCTTGGTGTGCTGTCAATACAGGTAATAGCTCTTGAAATGCATGTGGATCATAATCATCATGTTGCATATATGCTATGGCAAAAACAGTTTGTGACAATGATTTCTTTTGAAATGTTTGCCAAAATTTTTGATTTAATGCCTGTATCGACGCTTGAGATGTATCACCTTCATTAGACACCAGGACGTCTAATGCTGTACCGAACTCTTCTGGTCTAAGTAATCGCATATGTTCAGCAATCGTTCCAATATTAACAAGTGGTTTACCAACAATAATTGCCTGAGGATTTAACTGAGCACCATAATACAAGGCACCAAATGAACCCATAGATAAACCAGATAATATTAATTCATGTGATTTAAAATTCAGCTTTTCTAATGTCTCGTCAATAACATTGATAATACCTTGTTCATATTCAGATGAACCGATATAAAAACTACCACCTTCAACACGAGGATCGCCGATAAGTAAAAACGGTGCATTCATACGTTTCATCATATAATATCCTTCGAAACCTTCCGCTGTTCGATAACCACTAAAATATACGTTTAGTGGCGGTTTCATATCACCAGGGTGGAAATAATAAATAAATTCCTGTCGTTGACTATCTACGAAACGACTACCACCAAGTAAAAATTGACCCATGTCTAATCTAGACCATCGTTTGTGTATAGGTCCTAAATGTACCGTCCCGTTCCCACGCGCCTTAACAGTTACACTTATATAAGCATCAAATGGTTTCGCAGGTATCTCTAAAGGACTGTCTAACATATCATCAGTCAATACGATTTGTTCAATTAATGCACCATCAGCGCCAGTCTGAATCAATCTAAATGTATATTGCAACTCGACCGCACCATCAATATCAAATTCTGGCCATATTTGAATGACTTTATCTTTATCGTAAACGAGATTATTTTGCCAAGATGCGATAGGTTTAAATTCTTTCCCAAATTCTCCACTCAATGTGAGCTCTGAATTACCTTGGTAAACGACATCTCCTTTAAAATTCGGATGCACAAGTGCTAACTTAGGAGAAACCTTATCTCCATACTGTCCTGAGAAGCTAACTGCCTCTAATTTATTATTACGTTCTTCAATATTCCGGTAATGTAATGGTTGAACAACGTATTTTTGGACATTTTCGTCTTGTTCATATTCAACTGACCAAAATGATTCATCAACATACGTATTGTATGGTTCGCTTATCATTTGTAATAAATTCGTTAATGTCTCCGAGTATGGTGCTTGAATATAGATAAAATCAAAGCGCCCTTCTGCTTCAACAATCGCTTCAATAGCCTCTACATAACCACTATCAAATTCAAACAATCCAATATCGAAGTAATCCCAACTCACACCTTTTTTGTGTTGAAAAATAGGTTCTAAATCGTCTCCTCCAATTTGCAAAACTCTAAATTTACGTGGCATCATTTTCACCTTCTATTAACTCATCGAGCTGATTAATAATATTCTTAGAAGCATATGCATCTATTAATTTTAAAGAATAGGCGTACGCATAATTCCAATTTTTCAAATAAAATAAATAATAATTTAACGCATCATCTAATTCATCAACTGTATTTATAATACGGCCATTGTCATAATCAGAGACGTAATCTGTTTGTTGACCATTAATTTGTGGAATCCCAGCGCTAATTGCACTAATTTGTAAATACAAGTCAGGTTCTTTTGACATATCTATCACAAGTCGCAACGTCCGCAATGCTTCTACAACATCATGTTCAGCATGTATCGTCTTAACAGCAATGATGTCATCTTGATCTTCAGGTGTCATTAATGCTGAAACATTAACATCCGCATTCTGTTTAGCTTGGTATTCCTCATTTACCGACGTAATACATTCACGAAGCCACATCGGTATGTCATTTTGATGGCGCGATAATAAAATTAAACGGTAATAATCTTCCTGTGCGATATAATCCACAAGTCGTTGCATCATTTGTTGCAAATCAGCGTCACTCATACCATCTATCCATACACCTATAAATGTTTCCATCAATTGACTACTTATATTAGGTGATTGTCTCGTTTCAAATGGTGTGATTCGAATCATTGTATTCTCCCGCTGATACTTCTCTTGATGACTAATTAAATCACGTTCTAGTTGCACACTATCAACAATTAAATGGGCATTCTTTACGATAGATTGATATTCCTCATCTGACACAGTTTCATTTCTATTTTTAAAAAATGAATAACTTAATGATTTCGCTGGAATATGATTGGCTATTTGTCGATTGTGCCTAGCATCTGAAGCCACAATCACATGATCATCTTCATGTATTTGTTGTGCAATCATTGCTTGAAATTTTTCTTCAATTAGTTGAGCCATATTGTTATATTCTGTTTGTTGATAGTGATGTTGATATCTTTTTGAAACAGTGACTCTGCCATTTTTCAAATCTTCATGAAGTACACAATCTCCATTAATCGTTAAATATTCTTGGTAAGAAGCCTCTCCCTGATCATCAAAATAACGTATCGCTGATAAATAACCTCTGTCATCAAAAATATAACGCCGTTGTAACTGATCTCTTTCAAATTCTTCAAACCAAATTGAATACCCTTCTTGACTAAAATAAATATTTGTATAGGTCTGTTCACTCGTCACACATTTTAATAAATACGGTGTGTACACAAACTCAACATCATCCGGCCATTTTAAGTGATGATAATTAATCGCTTGTGGCGCATGGTGACTGAATCCTTGAATTTCATCAAACACAGACGAATACTTTGTCTCATATAAGTCATATCGATGTAAAAATGTTCTTAAATTTGGTGCATGATTGAGAACAATCAGTTGATAATCTAAGTCATTTTCAAGGTGCATTCCCATTAAACTAATCATATCGTCAAATTCCGTCTTATTTTGTAGTTGATAATACGGCACAGTCGTGTCTTGCCACCATCGTTGGTCATCGTACCAAGCTGGAATAAAGTATTTCATAATTACCTCCTTACCAATACTGGTTTAAAAATGGCTTATATTTATCAAAATATAAATATGTACGAATTGTTTCTGCAATATTAATACTGATGTAAACTAATACAATCAGTTGTACTGAGAAATAAATTTCAGTAGATAAATGCGGTACAAACAATGTGAAATAAAGCGGTATACCAATAATGACTGTAACTAATGCCAATCCAAACCAACATACGCGTCGTGCTTGATAATTTAAATAACGTTCTGTATCCTTACCAGGTTTAACTCCTGAAAAATAATTGCCACTCTTTAAGAAATCTTTGGATTTTTGTTTAGTATTGATTAAAAATCTCGATAAAAAATAACCCAATAACATTTGAATCACTAAATATACTGAAATACCTACTGGACTATCAAATGTCAGCATTGGCATGTCATCTGATATGCTTTTATTAAACATAGATAAAATAAAATGAATGCCACTTTTTAAGAAAACAAAAGCTGAAATACTCATCATTAAAGTAATACTGCCTGCAGGGTTAACTTTCCAAGATAAATAAGATTTCATATTTGTTGCGGAAACGTTCATTAAATCGATATATGGTATTCTCACTTCTACTAATTCAATAAATAATAAGATAAACAATGTGATTATCACAAGGATGATTAACAACGCAATCACAATATGACTTGCATCTATATATTCCATTTTTTGATGCATCATTGATTTAATAATACTAACCATTACAATCGGCATTGGTCCTGCGATGCCGTAGCGACTATTTTTGTCAGCTAACCAAACTAATAACATCGTTCCAGTAACCAAAATCAATATTGTTAAGTAAATATTGTCTTGATGAACACGTTCTTTCGAAACATATTCATGAATCACAAAATAACTTTGAATAACACTTAAAATTAATGTTAAGATGCGCTCTTTATAATGCTTCTCAAGACTTGTTTGTTTCATGTATTTATCCATATTCCGATAAGAAATCAGCATCAAGATAATCATTGATGTTAACCACGGACCTAATCCTAAAGTGAAAATGTTTAAAGTATTAACGTCTCCACCCATATTAGAAATAGCTATTTTAAAAAATGACTCATGTTTTACTTGCATATCGTTATAGGAAACGATGGAAATGTTTGTGCCTAATATGTAAATAAACAAGATAAAACATGTGTATAGCATACGTTTATATATAATTTTATATTCGTATTGTTGTAAAAGTTTTAACATGTTGCACCTCTTTTATATCAAAAACATTAAAAAGACTAAGGGTTCATCACTAATTATTAAAATCCTATATCGATTTTTCTAGTGATTGGTGCCTCAGTCTTTTTAATTTTAGCCAGCTATAAATTCAATTTATGCTTGAGAATCATCTTGATCATTTTCATCTTTCTTTTTCTTTCTCTTCATTAAACCTAAACCAACTAATAATGTCATAACGCCACCTAGTAATCCATTTTGTTTTATTGAGTCACCTGTATCTGGCAATCTTTTTTCACTTTGTGCTGGCGTGCCATTATGTTTAGTCACTTCAGATGTTGCACTTAATGTAGACTGAGATTCACTCGTGCTCGTTGTTGCTTCACTTGATAAGCGAGATGTGCTCGTGCTGTGAGTATGATGCATACTCATTGAGTCTGACGGATGCATTGAGTTAGATTCAGATGTACTTGTTGAGCCGGACATACTTGTTGATGTCGAGTCAGAAATGCTTTGTGAACCAGACATAGATGTACTCAGTGATTCGGATGTGCTTGTCGAATCGCTTAGTGACGTTGATGTCGATGTTGATTCACTTTGGCTTGTTGACTGACTTGTATATGTTGATGTGCTTTGTGAATCGGATTCGCTCGTGCTTGTACTTGTTGAGTTTGAGGCACTTTGGCTTGCTGAGTTTGAGTCTACTCCGCTTTGATTCATTGAGGCACTTAGTGACAATGATGTACTCGTTGAGTCAGACAAACTTGTACTCGTTGACGTACTTGTACTTCCTGATGTTGATTGGGACATACTTATGCTCATTGATGTTGAATCGGATTTACTTTCACTTGATGATGTTGAGTCGGATTCACTTTCACTTGTAGAACCACTTAATGATGTGGATGTACTAATGGA
Source organism: Staphylococcus sp. EG-SA-14 (assembly GCF_017151935.1). Classification (NCBI taxonomy): domain Bacteria; kingdom Bacillati; phylum Bacillota; class Bacilli; order Caryophanales; family Staphylococcaceae; genus Staphylococcus; species Staphylococcus sp. EG-SA-14. The sequence goes on from NZ_JACVZM010000001.1 coordinate 406,077, forward strand.
ATCAGATTTACTTGTACTGATTGAATCACTTGTCGACATTGATGTACTTAATGAATCAGACTTACTATCACTTGTGGAATCACTTATTGATGTTGACAAACTTGTAGAGTCAGACAAACTTGTACTCGTTGACGTACTCAGTGATGTTGAAACACTCTCGCTCTTAGACGTTGACGTTGATTCACTGTTACTTGTCGATGTTGAAATGGACGCACTACCACTTGTTGAATTACTTAATGATGTTGATGTGCTACCAGATTCTGATGTACTGTCTGATAATGACGTACTCTCACTTGTCGAACTACTCACTGACTCTGATGTTGATTCAGACGTACTTTCACTTAATGATTCACTTAAAAAGGCAGATGCACTTTGTGATTCTGAATCGCTAGTACTATTTGATTCACTTAATGATATAGACGTGCTCTCTGAAGCAGATATTGCTTCACTTATAGAGTCGCTCGTTGACGTTGATTCACTTATTGAATCAGACTCTGATGTACTTAAGCTTGTGGAATCACTCATAGATGTTGATGTACGTTCTGAATTACTTGTACTTAACGATGTCGAAGTACTTACCGAACCAGATGTGCTCGTAGAAGCACTTTGTGATATTGATTCACTTGATGCAGTTGATGCTGATTTGCTATCACTCGTTGAATCACTAAACGACGTTGATATGCTCATTGAATCGGATTGACTTGCACTCATTGAACCAGACGTACTTTGTGATTCCGAAGTACGTACTGAAGCACTTGTCGACGTTGATGTACTTGTTGAACCTGATTGACTAGTACTTTGTGATAATGACTTACTATCAGAATCAGATGTACTTTGTGAATCACTTAATGATTCTGATGTACTACCTGACTGAGACGTGCTCATTGAACTACTTACAGACATTGATTTACTGTCTGATGCAGATAATGACCCACTTGTACTGATAGAGTCACTTACTATCTCTGAAGTACTCATCGAGTCTGATGTACTTGTTGAGACACTTTGTGATGCTGCTATGCTTAGTGATCCAGAAACAGAACCACTTATGCTCGTCGAATCGCTCAATGATTCTGATGTACTCATCGATTTTGAATCACTTGTACTTAATGATATTGATGTACTTTGTGAATCTGATTTGCTTGTTGACGCACTTTGAGAGTTGGCTATGCTATTTGAAATACTGATAGAGTCCGAGGTGCTAGCTGACTCGCTCAATGATGTTGATGTACTAATTGCATTCGATGTACTGTCACTTAATGATGCTGATGTACTAGACGACCCTGATATACTCGTTGATAAGCTTTGTGACTTAGACAAGCTTCCTGATGTACTCATACTTAATGAGTCACTGAGTGATGTTGATGTACGCAATGAATCAGATGTACTTGTTGATAGACTTTCGGATTTTTCAGTACTGCTAGAGTTCGAAATAGAATCGCTTAATGATGTTGATTTACTAACTGAACCTGACATGCTTGATGATACACTTTGTGAATCCACTAAACTTGTGCTTGTTGAGCTTGATACACTATTACTTTCAGATGTGCTTAATGACTTAGATGCACTCACAGAATCAGATAGGCTTACACTTGTCGATTTCGAGGTACTAGCTGATGTAGATACCACAATCGATCCTGATGTGCTCGTTGATGCACTTTGTGAGTCAGCTTTACTTGTTGACACACTTTGGGATTGTTGTGTACTTCCTGATGTTGATACGGAATCACTCATGCTATTTCTTGTTACTTCATATTTAAAAGTTGTTGTCGTTTTGTTACCGCTCGCATCTGTAGAAACGATTGTTATAGTACTTGTACCAATGTTTGTTGGTGTACCACTAATGGTATTATTTGTACTATCGAATGTTAGTCCAGATGGCAATCCAGTCACTGTATTCGTCACCGCATTTCCACTGTTGTCCTGCGTAGCAATTTTAATTGGGGATATTGGTGAATACACTTCTGATGATTGATCTCCTATTGGTGTCACTGTTGGTGCTGTCGTATCCACAACATTTATTGTAAAAGCTGTCGTCGATTTATTATTTGCTTGGTCAGTAGACACAACTGTCACTGTTGATTGACCAATTTTCGTAGGTGTCCCAATGATTGAATTAGTTGCACTATCATAACTTAATCCGCTTGGTAATCCTGTAACTGTATTTGTCACAGTCCCAGTACCATTATCCGTTGTAGTCAACACAACAGGATTCATTGTTTTACCCACTTCAGTAGTTTGATTGCCTACAGTTACAGTTGGTGCTTTCACATCAGTAAAGTAATATGTTACAGATTGTCCAGCATTCGTCATTTTTACAGTTTTATTAGTATCGTTATAAGTTGATGCATACGAACTATCTACCGATGTATAGTTATATCCTTTAGCAGACATTGCTGATTGTTGATTGTCAATTGTTACTACTTGGTCAACATTTCCTGAATATGTTTTTGGGGGAATAATATCTTTACCTGTTGTTACATCAACGTATCTCACTTGTGTAACAGCAGATTCTGTATATTCGAATGTTCCAAATTGTACTTGTTGTAAATTTGTCGCGCCACCTGTTGAGGCTGTCATTGATAATGAAAAGTTGGTCGTACCACTTTTTGCAATCCAATCTGAAATATTACGTGTCCATGTTTGACCTGCATATTTGACAGTCATAACCTTTGTATCACCATTATAGTTAATATCAAAATCTTGGAACGTGTTATTTGTTGGTTGAACATTTAACTTCGCAGCGTTATCAGCTGTTGAATTTGATGTGTACGTTGTCGCAACGCCATAACTATCTGTTGTAACAAAGGCACCAAACGCACCACCACCAGCTACATTAGATGGGTCTGCATTCGCTTTTGCTGCTGAATTTGGTTTAGATGTATTGTGATACGTATCTAATTTGAAACCGAATGCATTACTCAAACCACCGATACCTACTGCGGCACCGTTTAACCCTGTTTCACCTAATACACCTGGTGAAAAGGCAAAACCGATACCATCTCCACCATTTCCATGCCCTTCATATTTGTTACCTAAATTTACTTTTCCAGAAAAATGAAAACTCTTATTAGAGTCAATACGTGTTCCTAATGTAATGGCACCTTTTTGACTTGTTGTATCTTGCGTTAACGTTACGACCCCTGTACTTTGGTCATAAGTGGCATTACCTGACGTTGTCATATATTGTTTTAAGTTATCTTTATTAACTGTAATTGTATTAGCAGTTAATGCGGTTGTCGTCGCTGCTGACGCAAATGTTGACATAGCTAAGCGACTGAAAGTTCGAAGTTTTACTGGTGCGGTGCTAGTTGACGTTGTGCTAGTTTTGTTTAAGTTGGCTGAAGATGGCGTTGTGCTTTGTGAAGTGTTATTTGATGCAGTACTTTGATTTGTTGATATATTAATTGGTTGTTCTGTACTTGAAGTTGAAGCTACAGATTTAGTATCAGAACTTGATGTAGTATTCTTTGAGGATGTTGATTCTGATGTAGATGTTAATTTTTCTTGTTGATTGCTTGTACTATTAGTTGTCGAAGTGACATTTTCAGACTTTTCACTTGAGACTGTGTCACTATTTGATGTTTGTACCGAACTACTATTTTTCGTTACGCTTGTGGAATCGGCTGTTGATGTTGATGCTTCGATTGTCGTTGAGTTTTGATTACCTACTGTTTCACTTTGTGTGTTTAATTCAGAAGTTAATGGTGCATCAGAAGCCGCAAAAGCTTGCTGGTCATGTAACATGTTTACCGTGAATGCACCACCAATAACCGCCGTAGTTTTCAGTCCGTATCCCGTCATTTTTTTACTAATGCTTTGATTATCTTGACTCACTAAACTATGACTAATAAATGGTAGCCCCATAATTTTGAACATTTCTATTTCTTTAATTCCGGATTTTACCCAATTTTTTCCAGATTTATAAAGTCTTACTCTTGTTTTTTCGTTTGCTAAGCTGTCATGAAATGCTTTCTGTCTTTTACTCATGTAATAACTCCTTGTATTATCTTTACATTCATTAGATTATAATATATGCCACTATTCAATTTAATACAACTCTTTTTTGATACAAAAATACTCATTTTGTTAAAATTTGTAAAAATTCATTTTTATTCGTCTAAATGTAATCGTTTTCATATTTTTAAAATTACTTTTTCTCGTTTATGCGTATAATCTTTTTTTATATAAATTTGGCTAATTGGCTTTATGTTTAATCATTATAATTGTTTCGTTTTTAAAATAATTATTGTATTAATATATCTATATCATCCACCTTTTATTTATAAATAGTTAATTTACAACTAAACGATAAATATTATATGCAAAATACATCTTTAATATTAAAGTAATACCAATATTTTTTCAATAAACCTAGTGTAATATATGTGTAATTCTAAAAGATTCTTCTTTAAAAATATAAATACCACGACATATTGCTTTAACATTTTCATTTATAAAGCGAAAAAATGCATCGCTATTAAGTTGAATATTTAGTAACGATGCATTGAATTCACTAAAATGATTAAATTACTTATCTCTTTTCATCTGATTGATTATCGAAATTTCTTCCTTCTAAACCTGCTAACTCTTCTTTAGAAGCTGCAGGTGCTTTCATTTCAAATATCTCATTCACTACTGTGTAATCGTAATATCCTAATCTGGCAATAGGTTTAATCGACTTAATGTCCAATTTACCATTATCAAGAATAACCTTATCGTCAATATGAACTTGGGCAACTCTTCCTATAACAATATCTACGGTAGATACTGGGTCTCCTGTCGGAATACGAATCGTTTGAACGTACTCACATTCAAAATGTACTGGCGATTCTTTGACTCGATAACCTGGTGCTTCTATACATGCTTCTTTCGTCACACCTGCATATTCAAATTCATCCTCTTCAGGTGGTAGTGCCTTCGACGATAAATTAACAGCTTCTCTTAAATCATACGTGGCCATGTTCCATACAAACCACCCTGTCTCTTCTGCATTTTTTACTGTATCTTTACGCTCATGATCACCAAGAACAGATTGATTTGCTGCGAACATAACCATAGGCGGATCCCAAGTTAAGTTTTGATACTGACTATAAGGCGCTAAATTATCTTTCCCATCTTTCGATACAGTAGAGATCCACCCTATTGGACGTGGTACTGTACTACTTTTAAATGGATCGTGCGGTAAACCATGACTTCTTACACCTTGTTTTGGCGAATAATTCATACTATCTTCACCCCTTATAAGTAATTACATTTAAGGTTACGCCCTCTTTACATAAGCGTCTAATATAAATAAACAATTTATTTATAAGTAGAAACTATATATGACGTGGTTGCTTATAATTTGCGTTCTTGATTCGAAAAATTCAGATAAGGATTTATACAATTAATATTTATGATATCTTTTGTAAATTTAATTAATTATAGTTACTTCAATCATGATTAGTTTATAATAATAAAGTGAAATTGAAAAAGACAGCTATTATGCGATGAGCGAAAAACTTCAAGTAAAACAAGAATTTAACGGCGTTACAAGGCAATACTTGAATTTCAGAACAGATAGTATCGATGATCTGGATAAGTTCAAAAAAGAATTCAAACCTGTTATGCACTTAAAAGGTGATGCATTCAATCAACAGTTACAATCTTTGATTAACAAATATCCACAAATACAAAAAAATATGAAATCAGAGTTCATTGCTTATTATGATAAAGAAAAAAATAGAGAAACAGTAAAAAACTATGCTTGGAACCTTCAAAAATCTATAAATGACGTTATGCAATCATATCCTAGCACAAAATTTGTACAGTTTTATAAAGATGATGTTTCCCCGTCAATGGTAGATAGAAATGGCCGTTTAAAATCGGATACTAATGTAATTTCCATCGAGGGAGGAAAGTATGATGAGAACAAATAATCATATAACCGATTTAGATGCTATTGAGTTAAGTAGCGGTTGGAATTACAATTCGAAATTGGTGACTGGCAAAAATGCACTACTATCAGATAGCCTTTTAAGAGATATTAAAGTATTAAGTTCTAATGCTAAAGGCGACGCTGACATGCTAGAAACAGAACTTCGTGCTGTAATAAACGCAATGTCTCAAAACGAAGGTAAATCTGTTGATGCACTTAAAAATAGTACCGCTTCTCTAAAAAACAATCTAACCAAATTAAAAGAGCAACTCGACAAAACTACACATTAATTTCATACATTTTGAGTGAACAGAATTATATTTCCATAGCAAACATTCCTAAACTACACATACGTTACATAATTGATTCATTTTTATAGAAACGGGTAAAAATGATAAAGTAATCATCTTTCACAAAAAATTAAATATTGGGAGGAATTAAATATGATTTTGCGTTACGCAACGAATTTAAAACTTGCGAAAGAGCTATACCAAGCCAGTAAACCTAAATTGCAAGAAGATAAGGGTATGATTGAACTGTTTGAACATACTTTTGGCTTACAAAAAGAACTTGTAAAATACGTCGGCATTGCAGAAGCAACTACTGCTGCTTTATACTCAGCTAGCTTTATCAATAAAAACATTTCTCGCCTTGCATCACTATCAACGATAGGCATTTTAAGTGTAGCTGCTTACAAACATTTCGAAGCTGGCCAAGGTAAAAAAGGTGCACAACATCCATTAGATTTATTAGGTCTTGCTACTTTAAGTTTACTAGATACATTTTCTTGTAATAAAAAATAGTCTTCATTTTAGAAGCACATACTTTAGCACCTGTGTACTTTTGATTCAATCCATAAACGGTACACCGCTATAGCATGTGTTTTATTATTTTTCTGGTCTCTTTATCGTAAATATTCCCCCTAATTTAGCATAATCATTTCCGGCTAAACGAGAAACAGCCTGTAATGCGTGTGGATTGATTTTAAAATCACCCTCATAAATACTGTCATCAATATGATAAGTTACAATTTCACCTATTATTAAATCAGCCCCATCTAATACATCTCCAAGCAATATCATTTGCGATAGTTTACATTCGAATCTCATTTTCGCGTCTTTAATTCCTGGCGTCTTAATCGTTGTAGATGTTAAAAGTGATAATTCTGTACGACTCAACTCACTGTCACCATATGCTAACGGCGCTGCAGTCTCATTAATATCTTGAACGTTATCTTCGTCTGTAATATGCACAACAAAGTCTCCAGTCCGCTCTATATTCAAGGCAGTATCTTTTCTCTTACCTCCTGCACGTTGAACTGCAATAGCAACCATTGACGGATGGTTATTAACAATATTAAAAAAGCTAAATGGTGCTGCATTTACTGATGCATCTTGATTTAATGTTGTAACAAAAGCTATAGGTCGTGGAATAATTGAACCAATTAATAATTTATAGTTTTCTCTAGCAGTTAATGATTGTGCATCAAACGTATACATAATACCTACCTCTTTTCTTAGTATATCTAGGTATTTCTCCGATTTTGGTTAATTTAAACATCTATTCTCCGCTGAAAATCACTTGTATTTATTTAGCAAATCTTTTGAAATATGACACATATGCATATCTTCTGGATATTTTTCTAAATGTTGCTGATGTTCTTCAGCACTTTTAATGTAATTAGACAGCGGTAAGACTTCCACTGCAATTTGATCTCTGTCTTTACGTCGTTCAATGAACTGACGAGCTTCAATTAAGTGGTCATCTACACAACTATATAAACCCGTTCGATACTTTTCTCCAATATCATTTCCTTGTCGATTCACACTGTATGGATCAATAATTTCAAATAAATAATTCATGATGTCTGTAATTGTTAACATACGATCATCGATATGAAGTTTGACACATTCAGCATAACCATCATACGGACCGTCTAATTTAGAGCTTCTTCCATTTGCTCTTCCTGCTTCTGTATGTATAATTCCAGGTATTGTTGCAAAAAATGCTTCAACACCCCATAAACATCCTCCTGCTACATAAACAACTGCCATATTTACACCTCATCATCCTTTTTTATATTTTTAACAAGGTTATACCATTTAATACCGCCATGACATGATTCTGATACACCTTCATTACGATACCCATATTTTTCATAAAATGAAATTAATGATTCTCGACATGTTAACGTTACACCATGTCGATGATGATTCTTAGCAAGAGTTTCAAAATAGTTTAGTAAGCGACCTGCAATACCCTGACCTTGATAATTTGGTGCTACAACAAGACCTAACACACTAATATAGCCACCTTCACTATTATTTGTGGAGACATTTTTAAATAAATCATCGCTAATGTAACGCTCTTTTATGACTGGACCGTTGATGTATCCAATTACTTCATCATTCTTTTCAGCTACAATAAAAGTTTCTTGAATTTGTTCAATTCTCAATTTCAATGCCTCTCGTGTTGCAGCTTCTTCCGGTGAAAAACCAATATTTTCAAGTGCAATAATTTGATCTAAGTCCTGCATGATTACTTTTCTTAATACCATAAAAACACTTCCTTAGCCCTATATATCAAAAGTAATACCTTCATCTTTATATTCATTATTTTCAAACTACCTTCACTATAAAAAACGAGTCTTTTTATTGAAAGCCATTCGCCTTAATCAATTAGACAAGTTGTATTATACGAATTAGTAAATAATCATGATTATAATTCATTTTAAGCATACTCAAAAAGACTGGTACATGTATACCAGTCTAATTCGAAAAAATATATTTAGTTAAAACCATTTCAAAAACGACTTCACTTTTCCTGGCTTAGTCGGTCTGTCTAAATAAACAAAATTATCATTGATTACTGAACTGGCATTTCGAAGTAATGCTTCAATATCATTCGAATATTTCTTCAATTTATGATTGTGAAATAATTCTTGCATCAAAAATGGTCTTTGGTCACATGAATGTGCATCTGAAGCTACAAAATGAGCCAAATTACATTCTATAAATTGTAATGATAACTTTTGAATGTTTTTACCAAATCCACCAACTAAAGAACTCGATGTTAATTGACTCAGTGCCCCATTTGCAACCAATTCATATAATATTTCCGGATTTTTGGCGATACTTCTATTTCTTTCAGGATGTGCAATGATTGGTATGTAACCTCTCGATTGTATTTCAAAAAACAATTGTTTTGTATAATGTGGTACTTCGCCCGTTGGAAATTCAATTAATAAATATTTCGAACGATTAATACCTTGAATACTACCATTATCTAAGCCTTTCAGAATCGAATCTGTAATTCTAATTTCTTGCCCGGGAAATAATTTAATATCCAATGCTTGAACTTCTGGATGCGTTCTTAACTCCGCCAATTTCACAAGCACTTGTTGAAATGTATTATCATATCTCGGATGCAAATGATGAGGTGTCGCTACAATACTTGTTACACCTTCATCCTTAGCTTGCTTTAATAGTGCAATACTCTTTTCAATTGTTTTAGGACCATCATCTATATCAACTAATATATGGTTATGAATATCAATCATGATTCATCAGTCCCATAATATGCATAGTAACTAGCACTTTTATCTTTAGGCATTCTATTTAAGACTACACCTAATAATTTAGCACCTGTTGCTTCAATAAGTTCTTTTCCTTTTTTAACTTCATCTCTATTATTATTTTCCGAATTAACTACGTAGACAACATTGCCGGTAAACTTTGAAAATAATTGCGCATCTGTAACTGTGTTCACTGGTGGCGTATCGATAATTACAAAGTTATAATTCATCAATAATGTGTCATACAAATTTGCAAATGCCCTTGATGTAATTAACTCTGACGGATTCGGTGGGATTGGCCCAGACGTCAAGACGTCTAAATCTTGAATTTCAGTTGAGATAATACTGTCTTGATAAGTTGACCAATTTAGCAATAAACTTGATAGGCCTTCATTGTTTGGCAAATTAAAAATATAATGCTGCGTAGGTTTACGCATATCCCCGTCTACGATTAGTGTTTTATAACCTGCTTGCGCATATGCAACTGCTAAATTTGCTGCAATTGTAGACTTACCTGCGCCTGGTGCCTCTGAAGTGATTACAATGCTTTGAACTGCACTGTCAGGATTTGCAAACATAATATTTGATCTTATGCCTCGAAATTTCTCGCTAATAGGTGACTTTGGTTGTTCATGGACAATTAAACTTGATGTACTTCTTCGTGTATTCGTCATGGTAATTCCTCGTAAATTAAAATTTTTGTATTGAACCTAAAATAGGTAATCCTAGTTGCGATTCAACATCTTCTTCTGTCTTAATACGCTTATCTAATAATTCTTTTAAGAAAATAATCAATATTGCTAAAACAATACCAACAATAATGCTGATAACTAAGTTGACAGATACTATTGGAGATACTTTTACAGCATTATCATGTGCTGAGGAAAGTATCGTAACATTATCAACACTCATAATTTTAGGCATGTCATGAGCAAAAACTTTAGATATTTTATTAACAATTTTGTCAGATTCAGATTTATTCCCAGTGGTAACTGATACAGTAATAATTTGAGAGTTTGTTTGATTGGTTACTTTTAAAAATGAATTCAACTCAGCTGTTGAATACTGACCATCAAATTCTCTAGATACTTTATCTAGAATTCTAGGACTTTTGATAATTTCCGTATATGTATTAACAGACTGCAAACTACTTTGAACATTTTGGAAAGCTAAATCACTTGAGGACTTTTTCATGTTCACTAATATTTGAGTAGAAGCAGTATATTTGTCAGGCATAACAAAAAAGGTTAATGCCGCACTTACTACAAGACATATTGCCGGTAAAATAAGCAATAATTTAATATTCTTCTTTAGAATATTTAATAGTTTTACTAAATCAAACTTTTCTTTCATGGTTTCCTCCACATAATCAATCATTGTATTCATTATGTATGTTTTATAAATCGGACAATTATATCTAGTTTAACGACCACAAAACATACACAACTACATTTTCTCTAATTATTTATATAAATATTTTATCGTTTAAAATTATATCATGATTCTCTACCATTATGTATAACTTATTTATATTTTTGCACAAGATATAATATTGTCCAACTTTAAATATCCAAACCTATTAATAATAAAACTAGATACCATCGTACTCTATCATGGCTTTCTTATAATCGAGTAGAAGCATCATCATTACTTGATTATTTGCTCTTTACAACACCGAGCGTGCCCGTACTCGGTAATTCAATACCTTGCGTAACCCGTCACTGTGAGTTGGGTTAATGATAATAAAGCCCACACCTTTTAAAAAGATGTGGGTAATTTATATAATTTTTATTTACATTTTTAACTTATAAAAAAAAGCGCCTATGTCATGATTTACCATCACATAGGCGCTTATCAATAAATTATTACTTATTACTTTCCATTTCATCTAATTTATGCGGATTTCCTGTAATTAGATGACAACTTATTCTTTTCAGGGGAACATTACACTTTTATAATATGTTCAAAGACAAACTTAACCATTCACAAATATAAAGAATAATATTATCAAATCATTGAACAAATCGTATTTTGCAACAATTGATATTTATATTAATGTATTGCATTTAATTTATAAAATTCATATACATCTTAATATTCTCAATATCGATTTGTATTGTCAACTTTATATAGATTTAAAAAAATAATCTCATGTCTTTTTTTACAAAAGTAAGTTAATTATTACAAACTAGTAACAAAAATTATTTCTTCAAAAATATATTTAGTAGCGAATACACTTCATCTTTGAATTGACTTTTACTTTCTTCCACTGCTCCAAATTTTTGCGAAAAGGATGCTTTCAAATACCAACTTTCAAGAAACAGCAATATTAAATTCTGAAAGTCTTCTTTTGTCATCTTTATCTTTGATTCATCATAGAATTTTGCTATCTCTTTACTTAATGATTGATTTAAATCTTGTATTTGTCCGTAAATATTTCCAGAAAATTCCTCAGGCGTATTAGATAATTGAACGTACATTCTAATATACCTTTCTTCGATGTCGAAAATAAACTCAAATAAGAATTGATATAAAGCATCAATTGAATAGTTCGATTTATTTTGATTCATCATAATAATATTATTAAGGTAATCAAAACAACATTTAACACTTTGTTCGTAAATACTTTTTTTCGAGTCAAAATGGTAATATAAACTCGCTTTCTTTATATTTACACTTTTAGCTATATCATCAAGTGTTGTACCGTCATACCCCTTCTCTGAAAATAAGGTTATTGCGTTATCAATAATCTTATCCTTCAATTTTTATAACCCCCTACTGAAAATTAATCACACTATGTTACAGGAAAATTAAGTTGCAATTACAAATATTTCCGTTTAATTATAACAACAATCTATTGCAAATTAAAATACTATCAATTACCATATGGCTTACAACCTAACTAACGAAAGGTAGGTAAAGAAATTGCAATTTTTTAACTTTTTGCTTTTTTATCCTGTATTTATGTCTATTTACTGGATTGTCGGTTCAATTTATTTCTATTTTACCAGAGAAATTAGATATTCATTGAACAAGAAGCCTGACATAAATGTGGATGAATTAGAAGGCATTACATTTTTACTTGCCTGTTATAACGAAAGTGAAACGATTGAAGATACGTTGTCTAATGTTCTTGCACTCAAATACGAGAAGAAAGAAATTATTATCATTAATGATGGAAGTTCAGATAATACAGCAGAACTCATCTATAAAATCAAAGAAAATAATGACTTTATTTTCGTCGATTTACAAGAAAACAGAGGTAAAGCCAACGCACTCAATCAAGGCATTAAACAGGCTTCATATGATTATGTAATGTGCTTGGATGCAGATACTATCGTTGATCAAGATGCACCATATTATATGATTGAGAATTTCAAACATGATCCAAAACTTGGTGCAGTTACAGGTAATCCTAGAATTCGAAATAAGAGTTCTATTTTAGGTAAAATTCAAACGATAGAATATGCAAGTTTAATTGGCTGTATTAAGCGAAGTCAGACACTTGCTGGCGCAGTCAATACTATTTCGGGTGTCTTCACTCTATTTAAAAAAAGTGCAGTTGTCGACGTTGGCTACTGGGATACTGATATGATTACCGAAGATATTGCAGTTTCTTGGAAATTGCATTTACGTGGATATCGTATTAAGTATGAACCGCTTGCCATGTGTTGGATGTTGGTTCCAGAAACATTGGGAGGTCTTTGGAAGCAACGCGTGAGATGGGCTCAAGGGGGACACGAAGTATTACTACGAGACTTTTTTAGCACAATGAAAACGAAAAGGTTTCCTTTATATATTTTGATGTTTGAGCAAATCATCTCAATTTTATGGGTATATATAGTGCTTCTATATTTAGGCTATTTGTTCATAACAGCAAACTTCTTAGACTATACATTTATGACATATAGTTTTTCAATATTTCTACTATCATCATTTACTATGACTTTTATAAACGTTATTCAATTTACAGTCGCACTCTTTATTGATAGTCGCTACGAGAAAAAGAATATGGCTGGACTCATATTTGTAAGTTGGTATCCGACAGTATACTGGATTATTAACGCAGCAGTAGTTCTTGTCGCATTTCCAAAAGCATTAAAACGTAAGAAAGGTGGTTACGCAACATGGTCAAGCCCAGACAGAGGGAATACCCAACGCTAAAATCATCGCTAAATATTGTAAGAGAAACAGCACTTATCGCTATATCGTGTGTCTTTTGGATATATTGTTTAGTTGTTCTACTCGTTTATATTGGTACTATATTTGAAATTCATGACGAAAGTATCAATACAATACGTGTTGCTTTAAACATTGAAAATACTGAAATTTTAGATATATTTGAAACTATGGGCATTTTCGCGATTATCATTTTTGTATTTTTTACAATTAGCATATTGATTCAAAAATGGCAGAGAGGAAGAGAATCGTGAAGTATAGAAAATTAATAATTTTAGTGTTGAGTATCTTGATCATATTGCCTGTAAGCACACTGGATGGTCATCATATTGCAAATGCAGATGACGATTCACCTAAAAAACTGAAATATAAAGAAAATAGTGCTCTGGCATTAAATTATCACCGTGTAAGAAAAGCGAATTTTCTGAATAATTTTATTTACTTCTTTTCTAGTAGTAAAGAAATTAAAAATTATAGTGTTAGTCAATCACAATTTGAATCTCAAATAAAATGGCTAAAATCACATGATGCTAAATTTTTAACCTTGAAAGAATTTTTATATTACAAGAAAAAAGGTAAGTTTCCAAAACGAAGTGTATGGATTAACTTTGATGATATGGATGAAACTATTTATGAAAATGCTTATCCAATCTTAAAAAATATAAAATACCGGCAACTGGGTTTATTATCACAGGTCATGTTGGGGAAGAAAACTTTCACAACCTCGATATGATTAGTAAAAAAGAACTAAAAGAAATGTATAAAACTGGGTTATGGGAATTTGAAACACATACCCACGATTTGCATAACTTATCTAAAAATAATAAGTCAAAATTAATGAAAGCTTCTGAAGCTACAATCATAAAAGATTTAAACAAAAGTGAAAAATATCTAACTAAAAACTTTAAAAAGTCGCAGAAAACTATAGCCTATCCTTATGGCTTGATGAATGACGATAAATTACCGGTAATCAAAAAAGCTGGGTTAAAATACAATTTTTCATTAGAGGAAAAAGCAGTCACTCCGAACTCCAATGATTATTACATCCCTAGAATATTAATTAGTGATGATGCTTTTGAGCATTTAATTAAGAGATGGGACGGATTCCATGAAAAAGATTAGACTTGAACTCGTATATTTACGTGCTATTATATGTGCAATTATTATTATCACACATTTACTTACACAAATTACTTTAAAACATGAAAATATGGAGGGAGGATCCTTAGTATTACAATTTTACATTCGTAATATTGTGATTTTTGGTACACCTTGCTTTATTATCTTGTCACAGTTACTGACAACCTTGAATTACCAAAAAGTCACCTATAGATACTTAACTACACGCGTAAAATATATACTTATTCCTTACATATTAATGGGATTGTTTTACAGTTATAGTGAATCATTATTAACAGATTCAAGTTTCAATAAACAATTCATTGAAAATGTCCTATTAGGTCAATGGTATGGCTATTTTATCGTTGTTATCATGCAATTCTTTATTTTGAGTTATATCATTTTTAAAATTAACTATAACCTATTCAACAGTAAAATATTATTATTGTTATCTTTTATTTTACAGCAATCATTTTTATATTACTTTACGAACAACACAGCGTTTCACGATACCGTGCTACACTATTATCCATTAAGTGAAAACACTATAATATTCGGATGGATTTTTTATTTCTTTTTAGGTGCATATATGGGTTATAACTACGAACGTGTATTAAATTTCTTAGAACGTTATTTAGTTATTATGATTGTATTAGCTGTAGCTACTTATTTTGTGTTTATTGCGTTAGCAAATGGAGACTATTGGAACGTTACCAGCTTTTCATATTCATTAACACCATATAATAGTATTATGTTTATTGTTATCTTGGGTATTTGCACGCATTTTAAAACAATGTTATTTAATACGATTCAAATGATTAGTGCTTTCTCATTCTTTATTTATTTATTACATCCAATCATTCTAGACTCATTGTTTGCATATACAAATATATTTGAGGATAATACAATGGTCTTTCTAGCGATATCACTACTATTCATTTTAGGATTATGTATAGGTGTCGGCATGATATTGCGTGAATTCTATATCTTTAGGTTTATTATTGGAAAACAACCATATAAATTGAACATTAATGCTTATTAATTATTAAGCTATATTAAAAACACGCGGTGGACGAAATCAGTTTGAGTTGACTGACTTCGTTTTACCGCGTGTTTAATATTGTTATACATATATTCTAATTGCACATTTAAACTACTCAAATGCCAATGGGAGTGGGACAGAAATGATATTTTCGCAAAATTTATTTTGTCGTCCCACCCCAACTTGCATTGTTTGTAGAATTTCTTTTCGAAATTCTTTATGTTGGGGCCCCGCCAACTTGCACATTATTGTAAGCTGACTTTCCGCCAATTTCTCTTTGTTGGGGCCCCGCCAAGGTTTTACTTGAATAATTCTTTTAGAATTCTAAATAATGATCCGATTAATTGAAAGAAGTCTGCAGTCATTGTTAATTCCTCCCTTTACTTTTTAACTTATGCTTGCTTAGTATCAGTCACCTTTTCAGTTTTCACTAAATCGTCTGCTAAATGATGCCAAAAATCTTGTAATTCTTCTCTTGTGCGCACTGTATCAGAACTGTCTTGTCCTACAAAGTCAACATGATCCCAATCATGTTTTGTAGGCGTCACTTGCCAAATGCCTTTTTGAATTTTATCTGTCGCTTTTGTATAAGCTTGATTAAATGGATGTTGAGAAGAAATAACGGATACTAAACCATCGTTTTCTCGCCATTCTTTTTCAGTTGCTTTACCGATTAAGTTACCAGTAATCACAAATGGGAAAAACATATTTAAGTCTGCTTTTTGTCTATCGCTATTTAATGCTTTGTGCGTTGCTTCACCAGTGTATGTTTTATACACAATGTTAGGGTTCAACGACGTTTTACGATTTAAATCTGTTGCACCCTCGCGCGTCAGATCGTAAAATCCATTATCTTTTGATTTCCATAAATTAGATTGTTTAACGCGTTTGACATAATCAATATATGATTCATTTGGCTTCTGTTTTAGGCCCCATTGAGCCAACCCGAAGTCTACTCTTGAATTTTTATTACCAAACATTTTACCGATATCAAATACAATTTGTCTCACTAAAGCTTCATTACCAGCTAAATCTGATGCGTGTGTACCATTATGTGGTGTTCCTAAAGTAGTAATTGATGAAATCATATTGTCATGATTACCTTTGAATAGTGGAGAAATTTCGCCACCATGTTTCTTTTGATACTCTATTTCTTCACGATTACCATTACGCAGTAATTCTTCTAGTTGACGTATCGTTTGACCGCCCATACTATGTCCAACTAGGTGTACCTTCTGTCCTGGTTTCCAGTCTTTGTAAATTCCTTCGTATGTTTTTCCATAACGTTCATGTCCATATTTTGCTGCATGTGCTGCACCATAATCTACACGACCGCCTTTGATATAATAATAAAGTTCAACTGCGCGGTCATAGTTACTTCCAAAAGCACTTATACTTGCTTCATAAGCTTTGTAACCATTTTCTTCTAAATCTTGGCGAATGTTCATTTTATTACCGCCCCAATAATGAGCTAACACTGAAGGATTAATATCATCTGTAAACCCATTGAAACCATGCACTAAAACGATAGGATCCTGATTTTTATACTGCCCTTGTTTGGCAACTTTATTCGTTTGATCATCTTTCGCTTTTGCAGTAAGTTCCTTTGTCCCTTTGTTTGGTAACGTTGCTACTGCACTACTTTTTAATAAATTTAATCCATTTTTCTTGTCATTGTCCTTTGTTGGTTCTACTGGTGATTTTTGATTGTTTTTTAAATCTGAAACTGATAGTGTTTTTTCGTCTTTTTGAGGTTTCACTTCTTGTTCATTGTTAAAATTGTAGTTAGTAATTTTATCATTCGCTTGATTATTTTGTTGTGGTTGTACTTTCTCTATTTCTGTCTCATTAACAATTTCTCGTTGACTTGTTTGATCTGACTTATTTAATGATGGTGCTTCCTTTGTTAAACTTTGTGAAGGTAGATTGTTATTAGCGTTTGAATCTTGACTATTATCTGCCTCTTTTGACTGTTGCTGTGACGCCACTTTACTTTGTTTACCATCATTAATAGCCTGTTCTAACCCTTGATTTACATCGCTAGGATTAGCATTGTTATTTTTTGTTGTATCACGTTGAATATTTTTATTATTAAGCGATGATTTTTTATCATCCTTTAGTTGATCTTTATTCAAATCATCTGTTTTACGATGATTTTCTTCTGATATTGTTTTATCATTATGCAAGTTCTTAGTTAAATTTTCAGTATGTTGCTGTTCGTCAACACCGTTTTCACGTTGATAATTAGCATTTTCCCTAGTTTGTTGATCCCCAATAGATTGTGCTGTAACTGTATCCTCCTGTGAATTTCCCATATTCACTTGCTTCTCAGCTGCTTGTGCTTGTCCACCACTTAAAAATAGTAATGTAGCTATTAAAATGGAAGATGCACCTACACTAAATTTACGAATACTATACTTATTTTGACTTTTCATCATTGTCAGCACCTCTATTTTTTTATTTTAGATAAACAAATTGATAATTATTCGAGGAATAAACTCAAATAATTTACTTAACCAAGCACTCATAATGACCATCCTTTCTATTGTTTAATTTGACGAGAAAGCGTTTACATTTTTATTTAAAAAATATATTCTCCAAAGAGAATTTAAAGTGTATACGCTAATCATTTCAAATTATTAATTAATATTATATTTGGCAAAATTTAATTAGTCAATAATTAGACACAATTTAATTATGCAAATTGTAACTTTTTTACATATATCTTTTGTGATTTTTAATATTTACATGCTTGGGGCTTGATTCCAATGATGTATTATTTTTTTAGATTAGCTGTATGGGGGGATTTATGAGCTATCACAGTTATAATGTTTGCTGGTGTCGTATTTTAAACCTAAAAATATCATCCCATCCACAATAATTGTATCAGGATAAACCGTAATACTTGTTCCTAAACTAAATATATACAGTTAATTTTCTTCCCTCAAAGTAAGTATCCTACTATTTTTAATTTATTGTTTAATTACTCTTGAACTACCTTTAACTTAATCTCGAATTTATGATGATTAGCATAAAAATACATCCCATAAAGTTAGTTTTTTAGTCTAACTTTCGGGATGCACATCTTAGTTCTAATGGAGATTGTCTTTTAAATAGGCTATGACATTTCTATTTCAGGCTAGATATATTTTTATTTACAGTATAAATACAAAGAATGTAAAGACAACTATGATATTAAAGGTTACTAAATTCTCTTTAGCTTTTTCGCCATTTTTTCCCTTCATAACTTCATTATATCGATTCATATACTTTTCAACATCTTTAACAGTGACATCTATTCCTGAGTTGCTCAATTCACTTTTCATAATTATTTTTGGTTTCGTATTGTGATTATCCACTACTTATCTATAACGCGTTTGCAACTTTAGTACCATCACAGCATTCATAGTTAAAATATGTTGGTGTCGTATTTTAAACTTGAAAATGTCACGTTTTCCACAATATTTGTAAGTGTATAAGCCATGATCCTTTTCTCTATATCTCAGCCCATACTTGTTTTACCACTGTTCGATATTTTGTCGTTCGCCTTTAAAGTTATTGCGCTTATGATGTCTACGCGCTAATTCTGCCTCAATTTCTGAAAAATCGACGCCTAGCGCATGCATCAAGACAAATAAATGATAAAGTTCATCTGCTACTTCACTTACAAATGCTTTTTTGTCACCTTTAATTGCTTCAATTACGACTTCAAAAGCTTCTTCACCATATTTTTTCGTAATCTTTTCTATACCTTCTGTTAATAAATATTTTGTATATGACTTTTCATTATTGGATTGGGCACTATCTTGAACTGTCTGCGCTAATGTTTGCACTGAAAATGGAACTTCTGTGTTGAAACAACTTTGACTGCCTGTATGACATGTTGGTCCATTTGGTATGACATCAATTAAAATAGTATCATTGTCGCAATCTACATGAATATCTTTAACACGTTGCGTATGACCAGATGTTTCACCTTTTGTCCATAGACGTTGTTTCGACCGCGAATAGAAACATACTACACCATCTTCTATCGTTTTATCAAAAGCTTCTTGATTCATATAACCCAACATCAATACTTGTTTTGTTTGATTATCTTGTAAAATTGCTGGCACTAAACCTTTGCTAAAATCAATTTTGTAATTGGTCATCTTACTGCTATACCTCCTTGCCGTATCACTTCTTTAATAGATTGAACCGTCGTTTCTCGATCATGTAATATACTTGCAGCTAAACCTGCAGAAACATCCGTCTGATCAAATAATTCTACAAAGTGTTGTGCATTGCCACCACCACCAGAAGCAATGATTGGAATATTTACAAGAGACTTAATATTTGCTAGGTGTTCAATATCAAATCCTTGCTTCATACCATCATGTCCCATACTTGTAATGAGGAGCTCACCTGCACCTAACTGTTCTACTTGCTGTACCCAGTCATATACTTTAATATTTGTCATCTTTTTACCACCATGCGTACAACAATAATGTGCTTTTCTTTCAGGATCATAATAGCTATCAATTGCTATACAGATGCATTGTCTACCGAATTTATCACTCGCTTGTTTAATGAGCTGTGGATTTTTTAAAGCACTTGAATTTAATGATACTTTATCTGCACCATGATTTAACAATTGGGTAATATCATCGAGACTTTGAATCCCACCCCCTACAGTAAGAGGGATAAACAAGCGTGACGCTGTCTGTTCAATCACTTCTAGCATTAAGCTATGACCCTCTTCCGTCTTAGAGATGTCTAAAAATACTAATTCATCAGCACCCGCTTCATTGTAATACATTGCTAAATCAACAGGATTCCCAATATCCCTTAATCCTTTAAATTGAATCCCTTTAACGACACGACCATCTTTGACATCTAAACATGGAATGATACGTTTTTTAATCATTTTAGCCCCTCCCAAAAAGATGCTTGATGTGCAGCCTTTCCTATAATAGCAGCGTGAACATTTAGCGACGCTAATCGTTGAATATCTTGCTGATGTCTAATACCACCGGAAGCAATGACAGGAATCGTCGTTGCCTTTACTAATTGACCAGTTAATTCAAAGTTAGGTCCGGACATTTTGCCATCTTTAGCAATATCAGTATATATAATGCCTCCAAGAGGTATATCCGATAACTGTCTCACAAAACTAAATAAATTTAACTCTGTGTCCTCTTCCCATCCGTTCACTTTAATATCTTCTCCATAAGCATCAACAGATAAATAAATGCGACCTGGAAATGTATGTGCCATCACTTTAAGCCAATCAGTATCTTGAATGCCTTTCGTTCCAACTATGCAATAATTAATCCCTGCGGCAAAGTAGTCCATGATTTGTGACTTCGTACGAATGCCACCACCTACTTCAATATCTTTGGTTGTTAATCTCCTCAATGACTTAATATAATCAAACTCTCGGGCATGCTGTGCCTTAGCACCTATCAAGTCGACGATATGAATACGATTCACACATTCAAATTGACTATAGTAAGCAATACTTTCTTCAGCCGAGCGTGACATTTTTTCTTCACTATCATATTTACCCTCTGTTAACCTCACACTTGTTGACCCAATCAAATCAATCGCTGGCCATAATTCAATCATTTATAAATCCCCCTTGTATTGCCTGACGCAAAATTTGCAACCCATATGTACCGCTTTTTTCAGGATGGAATTGAATACCAATATAATTGTTAAATTGAACAATTGCTGGAATATCAGTACCATACTGCGCATATGCAATGACATTTTCTGACATCGGCGCTTGATAAGAATGTACGAAATAAACATCTTGATTTAACATAGGGTGCTTACTCACTAAATTATTCCAGCCTAAGTGTGGCACTGGGTATTCTGTTTGGATACGCGAAATATTTCCTGGGATAAACCCTAATCCAGATGCATCGCCTTCATCACTATGCTCATACATTAATTGCATGCCTAAACAAATACCAATCATCTTCTTATCAGTATTCTTAGCCAATATTGCATTGAGATTTAATCGTTTTATCTCTGACATCGCATCTTTAAAATGGCCGACACCGGGCAATATGATTGTTTCTGCTTGATCGATTATTTTTGAGGTATTTGAGACAACCACCTCATACCCTAAATGTTCAATAGCGCGTTTTACATTACTAATATTCCCTAATCCATAATCAACGATGACAATCATTCAATCACACCTTTCGATGACGGCACACGCTGATCATCAGTTGCAGTTAGCGCTATGCCTAATGCACGGGAAAACGCTTTGAATATAGCTTCAATTTCATGGTGTGTATTACCTCCACGAATTAAATCAATATGCGTTGTTAATCTTGCATTGATTACGACCGCTCTAAAAAATTCTTCTACTAACTCCGTATCAAACGTACCAACTTTTTCTTTACTTAATGATGCATTGAATGATAGGTATGGGCGCCCACTTATATCCACAACGACACGTGCTAATGTTTCATCCATTGGAATGTACATCGTTCCATAACGAACGAAATGCTTTTTATCTTTAATCATTTCAAGTAACAATTGGCCAATGACAATGCCGATATCTTCAGTTACATGGTGATCATCTACGTCAATATCACCTTGTGCCTCAATGTTTAATGACAGACCGCTATGAAATGTAAACAATGTTAACATATGATTTAAAAAGCCCACACCTGTATTAATATGCGATGGTGACTGGTCATCTGATATTGAAATATTTAGTTGTGTTTCAGCTGTGTTTCGTTGTTTTTGATAAATCATATTTTGCACTCCATTCTTTAACAATTTCTTCTAATTGCTTTAACTGCGATGCTGTTGCAATTGAGTATCTTACATAGCCCTTCATCACCGGCTCACCATAAAAGCGAGGTTTAAATCCTTGTTCATATACGTATTGTCCTAATTGTTGCGCTGCTGAACCTTTAGTAAGTACAAAATTGGCATTTGATGGGAATACTGACATTTTATCTGCAACATGTGTATCAAATATTTGTTTTAACTGCTCAGCTAACTGTCGTTGCATCGTTAAAAATACTCTTGTCTCTTCTCTATGTCTAAAAATATAAGTCGCAATATTTAGCGTAAATACATTTAATGGATATGGATGTTCTATTTTTTGAATATGCTTTATCGTTCCAGCAGTACTAATTAAGACACCTAATCTTAAGCCGGCAATTCCAAACGCCTTTGATAATGTACGCATTCTTAAGATGTGTGGTGCCAGTTCCACGTCATATGCCGTACCATAATCTAAATATGCTTCATCAATGACAAAGTATCCGTTTAATGCTTTCATCTTATCTGCAATAGCTGTTAAAAATGCCGTATCAAATTGCTTGCCTGAAGGGTTATGTGGATTACTCATAATAAAAAATGATGGTTGTACTTCATCGATTTTCGTTAAAATGGTTTCCAAATCAAACGTTAAATCTGATCCTGCATCTACAAATGCAATTTCACGATTTACTTGTGCCGCATATGCTTGATACATAAAAAAATCAGGATTTAGCGTTAATGCCGGACCTTCTGGCATGATCAGCATTAACTTTTGAATCAATTCATCAGATCCATTTCCTGCAATAATTTGTTCAGGCGATAATCCGTAAAACTTAGCATAAGCTTCCTTGAATTGTTCATATGCTGCATCAGGATATAAATTATATGGCGTTGCACTAATAATAGACGTCATTGTTTTTTCATCCAACGGCGTAACTGGACTTTCATTTTTATCAATATAAATCATTTCAATTACACTCCCCTAAGACTGACGTATTAAAATAGACTGCTGGTGATTGTATAATGCTTCAACATGAGCAATATGTTGTGCTGAATCAGCAATTTGTTCAAACGTATCTTTTGATAAATGGATGACCGTGTTCCGTGTTAAGAAATCATTGACCGATAACCCATTGGTAAATCTAGCTGTTCTATTTGTAGGTAATACATGACTTGGACCTGCAACGTAATCTCCTATGACCTCTGGCGAATAATGTCCAATAAACAATGCACCCACATATTTCACTTTTTCAATATATGGTTGAGGATTTACTGTTTGAATCGACGCATGTTCAGGCGCGATTGTATTCATGACATGGCATGCTTCATCAAAATTACTAGCATGGATAAGATAGTGTTGATTAGCGATACTTTTAGAAACAATGTCGTATCTGTCCACATTAGGCAATGCTTTAGCAATACGTGATTCTAAATCTTTAAGGACTTGCGCATCTTCACTAATGACATATGTACGTGCTAATTCATCATGTTCTGCTTGCGCAAATACATCATATACGATGGCATCTAAATCTGCGGTGTCGTCAATAATCAGTGCTATTTCTGTTGGTCCTGCAATTTGATCAATACCTACCTGTCCAAATAAATATTTTTTGGCATATGCAACAAATTGGTTACCTGGACCTACAATCTTATCAACTTTAGGTATCGTTTCTGTTCCATAAGTCAATGCAGCAATACTTTGAGCACCACCAACTTGAAACACTTGATTAACTTGCGTAATATAACATGCAGCTAATACCTCTTGGGATACTCCGTTAGGTTGAGGTGGTGTCACAACAACAATATTTTCTACACCTGCTACTTGTGCTAAAGTCGCTGTCATTAGAACCGTTGATGGATAACTTGCTTTGCCACCAGGCACATAAATACCCACACTTTCTAGTGGATGGTATATTTCATAACACTCCACTGATTCTTCTAACTGTTGATTCGTCTGTTTAATACTTTCTTGATATGCTTTAATTCTTTCATAACTTTGTTGTAATGCTTGTTTTGTTTTTTCATCTAATGTGTCAAATGCTGCTTTAATTTGTTCATGACTAATTTCTAAATGATCTGTTTTCGTATGATCGAATGTTAGATTATACATTTTCAAAGCCTTATCTCCATGAACTTTAACTTCCTGACAAATATCGCGAATAATTGGATACAATGACTCATCTAATGGTGCTTCTAATGAAAATTGATTTAAAAATTGTTGTGCATTAAGCATTGGCAATAGACACCTCCAAAGAGCGAATAAATTGCTCTATTAATTGTGATTTTTTAAAATAAGCTGCTTTATTAGTTATTAATCTTGCATTGATATCACTAATATGTTGCTTTTCAACCAGTCCGTTCGCTTTTAGCGTAGTACCTGTTTGAACGATGTCGACAATTCCGTCTACCATATCTACGACACAGGCCAATTCAACAGAGCCATTCAATTTAATCAATTCGACATCAATACCTTTTGATTTAAAATATGTTTCAGCAGTATGAACATAACTCGTTGCGATTTTACGATAATTGGTCGTTTCAGGTTTCGCTGCAACCGCAAAATGACATGCTCCAAAAGGCATATTCAACAAATTATTAACATTATATTGGCGCTCATCTAATATGTCGCTACCAACAATGCCTATGTCTGCCATTCCTTGTTCCACATAGATTGGCACGTCACTTCCTTTTACTAAAATGCATTCAATATTATCTACACTTAATAATAATTGGCGTTCTCTATTTTTTAATGTTTCTGATAATGTCGTATATTCAATTTCATCTAAATAGTTAATTAAACTATCCATTAGACGTCCTTTGGCTATGGCGATTCTTAACATTGTGCATACTCCCTTACTTAAAGTGTTAATCCTAATCCAAACCCTTCGATGCTTCCTTTGTAATAACCACCTGTTAAAACTCGAGATTCATTTTCAGCAAAATGACATTGAATAAATAAACCTGTGTAATAGGATCTAGGTGGCTGCGCAGTAATATCTAAATGGATGTCTTTGTAACCTTGTGTATGTAACCAACGTTCCCATATTTTTAATTCAACGAGTGCTGGATGGTCATTTGGAATATAGTGTTCCAATACATTTAATTGTTGTTGCGTATTCTCTTTCAAGATTTGCACGATTGGATGTTCAGTCGACAAATATGTAAAAAGTCCCGATAAATTACGTTCCTCAATCATTGATAGTATGTCTGGTGTTTGTAACGATTTATCGAGTAAGGCATCAAGCAATTGATAATGTCCCAATACAACAAAATGCACGTTGTCTCTCAACTGCTGTTGAATAAACTGAATAAATAGCTTTAAGCTCTGTTGTACATTCGCTAATGATGGTGCATAGTTTTCCAAACCCACTTGTACAGCCGCTTCATTATTCCGAATGATTAAACCTGTGTATGCCACTTTTGTTGCTGCAGTTGGATACATTGAGTAATAACGCAATAATTGATCTGTAAAATCATTTCGAAGTGCATAAATTTGATGCTCATGTTGCCAAAAATTTCGCTCACCCATCTGCTGCAAATCCTCATGGTTCAATTGTTTCCAGTCCAACTTTTCAACCACACTAAAATCAACTAACTCATAATCCGCTTTATTAAAATATTTTAAAAATGCTGTTTCCGATTCTTTTAACGCAATTAATTGTTCTGAATTATTCACTCGACCACCCTTTACTTTCAATACTGTATTTAAAATCACTTGGTATTTTCGTTGTTCACTTTACTTCTCTACCACACTAAAGTGTAATATGATTAATAACTTATCATTTTTAGCAATACATTACAACCTTTTTCAGAAAATTCGGTGTATTGTTTTTAAATTTTTACAAAAGAAAAAGGCAAGACATTTGTGCCTATAAAAATGCTTAACCAAGATTTTTATATTGAAGTTGTACTTCTTGCACATATTGTCCTTGCCTTATTATGTAAAGTTATTTTCTTTCTATCTTTTTATTAAATTTAACTATTCTTCATAATCCTGATTCCCTTTAAAGTAACGTCTATCTTGTTTACTATATACATTTTCAGGATTAAAAAACGGTTTGAGTTTATATTTAAATTCAAATAAGTTTAGACCATCAATCGCAACCCTATCTTGGTAAACGTTCGTTGCTGATATATCTGTAAAATTGTTTGGACCGACACCTGCAATAAACTTAAACTCTGCTTCATCTACCAAATAATCATACGCTTGTGTATGTCTATCCTGTGCGCCATGTGGAAATACAAACATATCTGTTTTACCTACAATTGGTTCAACTTCATCTTTCCATCTTTTAGTATCACGTTTAATACCTTCTAAAGATGTTTTTTCAAAATTAATGTGACCATATGAATGACTCGCAAATGACCATCCATCCCGTTTCATTGCGCGAACAACTTCCTCAGCTGCCTTTTTATTCTTTGTATAATCTTTACTCGTTAATTCATTCGTGCGATAACCTAATACGCCCTCATAACCGGTTAAAGCAACAACACCTTTTTCACCATTTAAAGAAAAATCTGGATGCTCTTTTACAAATTTATTTAAAATTGGCACGATATCATTGTCATCAGAATAAGTAGCATGGCCTTTTGAGTCTGTCGTTTCAGATACAACATGTTTATTTTTATCGAGTACTAAACGGTCAGCATAACCATGGTGTCTCATGTAACTATAGTAATTCATATCATCAATTGAGATGATTAGTGGCTTTTTACCTTTCGGCAATTTTATTTTTTTGGCTTTTACATGATGAGATGATAAGTCGTATACATCATGTGGATTAACGATGATGTAATTATTTTTATATAATTCGTTCAATGATTTTTTAAATTCACTTACAGTAATCATCCAATCATTGTTGCCCTTAGCTTGGTGTGTATCTCCTGTAAACGCAACTTTTGGGTCTGTAATTAATGGGTGATAAAACACATGATAAACTTGGCCGTGATATGTTTCCCAATGTTCATCCATTTTCGATTTATGCTTTGCATACTCATTTGGATTAACAGATTTATTTTGAGCTTTCTCATTTTGCTTGGAACAGCTATATAACAATGCAACTGATAATAACAGAAAAAATAGCAATAAATATTTTTTATGCATTAAACATTCTCCCTATGTTTTATTATGCACAATTATAACATTTTTATTATGTGGCTCATAACTTTTTAAGAAACTGTTGGGATTTTAATTTTATTTTTTAGATAATGTCATAGTATTTTATTTATAAAACACAATATCTCCTTGATTGATAATGTCGTCCATAGCTTTGTCTCGCTTGAATTTAAGCCTTTCTGCTAAATTTATTGAACGTTGGTTACACTTATTTGTCCTGATAACTTTTACTGTTTCTTGATCGATATAATTCACAAAATTTGTGATTGCTGTAATAGCCTCACATGCGTACCCTTGTCCTTCAAAACTTGGATGTAATTTATAAAATAAATTTAATACTGTTTCTTGCTTTAATTGTCGATATTCATATCCACAAATATCAATAACACTACAATCTATTTTTTTTACCAATACAAAGTAACCAAATTGATATTGTTGCCAATGGTTTCGCCATTTTTCAATCCACCGTTGTGTGTCTAATTTGGAATTATGTAAACCTTTGGGAGTGTATATATTTGCTTGTGGATGACTACAAATATTATAAAGTTCAATTAAATGCGAGGAACTTGGAATCATTAAATTTAATCTTTCAGTATTTATCATTAAATGTCTCCCTCCTATTTCTATTTAAAGACTATTTATATGAATGCTAATACCACGGGTTGAAATATCGACTATTATTTAAAAAGAATAATGTAACTACTAACATCAGAAGTATTAACGTCAAACACAAAACAACATAATCATCTTTTTTTAATTGTTTTTTGACGTACCAGGTTCTCCTTTTATACTGTCCGAATTGTCTTAACTCCATAGCAGTACTAATAGTGTCAATTCTTTCGATACTAGAAAATATTAAAGGTAACACAATGCGTTTGATACCTTTAACACGGCTAGTAAATTTCGCCTTTTTCGAATTATCATATCCTCTTGCTTGTTGCGCTTGTGAAATATTAAAATATGTTTCTTGAATATCTGGAATATACCTTAATGCTAGTGAGACTGCGTAACTGATTTTATAATTCACACCTAGCTGATTTAAACTTGCAGCAAAATGACTCGGATTCGTTGTGAATAAAAATATTAACGCTAAAGGAACTGTGCTAATATATTTTAATATTAGATTAAAAAGATAGAATAATTCCTGTGATGTTAGCGTAAATCGACCAATACCATTGACTAACTCTGTACGCTGATTATAAATCCTCACACCATATTCAGGGTCAAATATGTATACGGCAATAATATTTAATATTGTGAAAAACAGAATGAATTTAACAACAAAGCGAACTTGTTTCCATTCAATATGAGCATATTTGAACAATAAAATAGATGAAGCACTAATTAAAATTAAATATCTTGTGTCATAAGTCACCATTGCAGAAATAGAAACAACTAATAAGAATAAAAGTTTAACAGTCGCATTTAATTGATGAATACGACTATTTC
Source organism: Staphylococcus sp. EG-SA-14 (assembly GCF_017151935.1). Taxonomy (NCBI): domain Bacteria; kingdom Bacillati; phylum Bacillota; class Bacilli; order Caryophanales; family Staphylococcaceae; genus Staphylococcus; species Staphylococcus sp. EG-SA-14. Next base: position 435,241 of record NZ_JACVZM010000001.1, read on the forward strand.
CCGGGTGAAAACCTATAGTATTATATTGATTCATTGGCGTCTCACCTTCCTATCATGGTTAATAAATAATTGTACTAATTTCTGTGGCTCGCTAATCCCTATATATTCGGCCATTTCAAATAGCGATGTTTGTCTCAATGATGCAATCTCACAGATTTTTTTATCATTTAATACCAATACTGGCGTGGTATCAGCAACGACTTGTCCTTTTGATAATACAATTGTTCTTGAACTATACTCAGACAATAAATGCATATCATGCGTAATCATAATAATCGTCTTCCCCTGTCTGTTTAGCTCAATTAAAAATGACATTATCTCATTATAATGATAGAAATCTTGACCAGCAGTCGGTTCATCCAATATGATTATTTCCGGATTTAAGACTAAAACAGATGCTATAGTGACCCTCTTTTTTTGACCATAGCTTAAAGCTACAATTGGCCAATTCCGAAATGCATAAAGTCCGCATATTTTGAGCACATTCTCTACTCGTATCTTTATATCTGATTCTTTCATACCTCGTGCTCTTAACCCTAATGCTACTTCATCGTAAATCATTTTTTCAGAAATCATATGATTTGGATTTTGCATCACATAACCTACGAATTCAGATCGTTCGCTAATTGACAATTGATTAAATCCCCTATTACAAAATTGGATATTACCTGTTATATCTAAAAATCCACAAATTGCTTTAGCAAGTGTTGATTTGCCGGCACCATTGTGACCAACTATACTAAGCATTTCTCTTCTATAAACATTTAATTGAACATTATTAAGTACACTATTACTATAGTCACTATATTGAACACATACCTCATTTAATTCTAATAGCGGTTCAGATTTGTACTTATTATCATTATTTGCAGATGTTTCATCTATCCATTTTTTCACTTTAAATTTAACATGTTCACTCATACAAACGTCACGTAAATTCGCTAAGTTATCAATGGATTCGACATCTACTTCTGCATATTTAAGCGCTGTACAGTATAATGGTTCACGTATGCCTGCTTCTTTAAGCTTAGATGATTTTAGCAAATCACTAGGCGTTGTATTAGCGATGATTTTTCCATCTTTAAAAAGAAGAACTCTATCAAACGTATCATCTAATGATTCTTCTAATCGATGTTCGACAATAATCATCGTTGACTTTGTTTCTTCATGAATATTGTTTAACAATCTCAGCGTTTCATGTCCTGTCGCAGGATCTAAATTGGCCAGTGGCTCATCCAATATTAAAATAGGCGTACGATGGATTAATATACCACCTAATGAAACGCGTTGTTTTTGACCTCCAGATAAATCTTGCGGTCGGTGATTTAAATGTTCTATCATGCCAACTTTTTCAGCCCAATAACTTACATTTTTCTTCATATCATCTTGTTCAACACAATTATTTTCTAATAAAAAGGCCATATCTTCAGCTGCTGTTAAGCCTATGAACTGTCCATCTGTATCTTGTAAAACTGTACCAACAACATTAGATCTATCATGTAAACAACTAACGGTTGCATCTTGATTATTTATATATAGTTCCCCGGTTATGTTACCTTTAGTTTTAAATGGAATTAATCCGTTTATGCAATTTGCAAAAGTCGATTTACCACTACCTGAAGCACCAACTACTAGCACTTTTTCTCCTGGATAAATATCAACATTTATATTCTGTAATGTAGGTGTTGCTTGACTATGATATTGAAAACTAAAGTCTTTGAACGAGATAATTGGTTCAGTCATGATATATCATTACCTTTCTACATTCATTTACATATCTGATTCAACAAAATGATTATTCTTTACGTAAACTACCTTTTTTTATTTGAGATGAAGCATATGCTTTTAATAATATTGTCCCAATAATGCCAACTGAAATAATATTTAATACTGCAGAGATAACACCTTGTGTATAAACCTTGTTAGCCGGTTCGTTATAAATCAAAATATCTAATGTTGGTGCAATAAGTGCCCAGCAAATAATATTCGCAATAATTTGACCGATATTAAAATAAATCATCGATTTCCTAGAAAATCGGCCTGAAGAAAGATTTAATTTTAGGCCAATCCATCCATATAAACAGCCTATAATTCCTGAACAAATAACCCAACTCCACCAAGCACTACCGTATGTCGTGAAATCTTTAATAGCGTGTCCAACTAATCCAGTCATTAAACCAGCAAAAGGCCCAAATATTGCAGATATTAATGCTAAAAATGCATAAGATGTTTCTATATTCGTATTAGGAAAACCTGTTGGTATTACAACAAAACGCCCTAAAATCACAAATACCGCTGCTCCTATACCAATCGCAACAACAGTTTTAACTGAAATATCTTGTTTTTTCATCTTCATTACTCCTTACATAAAAAATTCATTAAATTGATGGTGCTTTAGATAAATGAATCGTCCAATCATTTCCAGTACCAATATGATATAAATCTGAAAATGAGTCTTGATTGACCGCTACACCAATATTTACTAGCGAGTTAACATACACAAGAGGTTCACCCACATTAACATCTGCAAACGATCGCGCAAATTTAATAATATTTTGATAGACTTTCTTATCTTGATGATAAATTGTTACCACCAAATTATTACCATGAACAATTTCCAAGGATTTTAAGAATGCCAATGGAATATTTGTCCATAATGACCCAAATCTGATATCTAAAATATCAATGCTTCCTGTAACAGAATCCTCATTTTTTGTCGCTTCTCTTATTTCTAATGCCTCAATACTATCAACATTAATTGCCTGACCGAGACGTTCAAACGCTATCTTATTTGCAGCTAATCTCGCACCATTGTATGCATAAACATCTCTACCATGAAAAGTATGACTTTCTTCCGAATGAGGCAATCGGCTTTTCACTTCATCAATTTCGATAACTTTTTTAATACCTTCGTAATGTTTAATATGACTTAAAGAACCATTATCAGGTGTAATAATGTAATGACCTGAATATGTTAAGCAAGCAATGCTCCGCCTATCACTACCTACACCCGGGTCTACCACTGATACAAAAACTGTGCCTTTAGGCCAGTATTTTACAGTTTGATATAAACGATATGACGCTACCCAAATGTCATACGGTGGTATATCATGCGTTAAGTTTTCAACACGTATATCATCACTTACAGTATATGCAACTCCATACATTGCACTTACAGCGCCATCACTAAGTCCAAAATCTGATTGCAATACCAAATAATTTCCCATAAAATGCCTCCTTTTTTTAAAACTTCAAAAAAATATTATCTACATATTTAATGTTCTGTATTTTGAATTTTCAGAATTATATTAAAATAGTACGAGTCACTTGATGCAAAGTCAATAGTAGTGACTATAAAAATGATAATAATAGTCAGATTTATCTCATTAACTAAATTTCACGGACTTGTAATCACTTCTTTATGTTTGAATTAATTGACTAGGGTATAACAATAGTGTGGTGTTTTATAGGTCATTCTTTAAATACATCACAGAAAATATTCGAATTCGAAATAAAATGCTTGCATCTTTGTTTTTTAGGTGGTATTGTATGTATATCAAGTATAAAAAATATATCTAAGAGATAAAAATATGGAGGTTTTATATTATGACTAACTTTACTTTTGATGGTGCACACAGTAGTTTAGAATTCCAAATTAAACATTTAATGGTTTCTAAAGTGAAAGGTTCATTTGATCAATTTGATGTAGCTGTTGAAGGAGATATTAATGACTTCAGTACTTTGAAAGCTACTGCAACAATTATTCCAAGCTCAATTAACACTAAAAACGAAGCACGTGATAACCACTTAAAATCTGGTGATTTCTTTGGTACTGACGAATTTGATAAAATTACATTTGTGACAAAATCAGTATCTGAAAGCAAAGTTGTTGGTGATTTAACAATTAAAGGCATCACTAACGAAGAAACATTCGATGTTGAATTCAACGGAGTAAGTAAAAATCCAATGGATGGTTCTCAAGTAACAGGTGTTATTGTTACTGGTACAATCAATAGAGAAAACTACGGCATTAACTTTAACCAAGCACTTGAAACTGGTGGCGTAATGCTAGGCAAAGATGTGAAATTCGAAGCATCAGCTGAATTCTCAATCTCAGAATAATCTCATTACACAATCCTCATTATTTTAATATATATACGAAATGCCAACTATATCATCCCTAGGTATAGTTGGCATTTTTCGTTTAACTCATGTGTAACAAGCACTAACTGTTCACCCTAATTTAAGACGCCTTTCATTCAGGTAGGTCTTATTGAAACTGAAAACTTTGATGACCTTTTGCAAAGCCATTAACTGTATAAAGCATAGATCCTCCGCCCATTTCTATATCATTGGAACAAATGATGAGTTGATTTGTTCCAGGTATAAATTGCGGATGAGTAGAACGTAACATATGCCCTTCATCTCGGCCTGGTATCAATATTTGTCCTATTGGATAACCCCTTTTATTAAAAACTAACACTCGACCTTGACCATACATTGCTACGTATAAATTATCGTCACTATCAATACAACATGAGTCTGGTCCTTCATGACCTGTAAAATAGTACGGTATAGTAGCTCCAAATGGTTGTATCGTCACACCATCATCTTCAAGTGCAATGCGATGTAATCGATTGGCTGTAGTTTCTGTTACCCATAGTACTTTTTCATCTGTACTTAAAGCAATACCATTTGCTACGCTAATATTTTGAATGATAGGCGTCACTGTTCTAAAGTCCGGCGCAACATAATAAACGCCCCCTAGTGGATTGGTAGAGTATCCTCTAAAATCTGTAAAATAAAATCCACCTTTAGAATCAAATACCATGTCATCAATACAATAAGTTGTTGAAAAATCTTCAATAATATCTTGTATGTTGTCACCATTTTCTGTAGCTGCAAAAATGCCTCCTGTAGATTTAAAATCTCCTAAATAACAAACGAATAATCGGCCATCTTTATGTATTTTGATTGCTGCAGGATTCGCTTTATGGCTTACAAAAGGTCGTTTGATTTCCTTCGTTTCAGGATTGATTTTGAAAATATTGCCTTCGAATACATCCAATAAAAAGAGTTGTCCCTGCCGATCAAAGTTCAATCCTTCTAGCTGCAATCCTTTTTTGGAAATTTCAAGCCATGGTTCAGCTGTAATTGTTTGTAATTCACTTTCAGATATAATTGGAACAGCACTATTGGACTTCCCGCTATAAAATAATGTAGGTAAATCTTGTTGTGACATCATGATCATTCCTTTCATTTCATTCGTTTTAACTATCAATTTTATTTTAAACAAGATAACTATCAAATAAAATGATAACGGTTTCATCTATCTATTTTATCGGTCTAGTGGCTGATTTCAAGCTAGAAATATTGAATGACAATACAACTCTGTTAAAATGATGGACGTAGATAAATATGCGTATTGACGCTTTATTTTAAAAATTAACATGCTTATAACATGTTTATAGAAGGAGATTAACCTATGAACTATCAAGTTCTTTTATATTATAAATATACGACGATTGATGACCCTGAACAGTTTGCTCAGGATCACTTAGCGTTTTGCAAAGCACACCATTTAAAAGGTAGAATTCTTGTTTCTACAGAAGGTATTAACGGCACATTATCTGGTACAAAAGAAGAAACCGAACAATATATGGCACATATGCATGCCGATGAACGATTCAAAGATATGGTGTTTAAAATTGATGAAACTGAAGGACATGCTTTTAAGAAAATGCATGTACGTCCTCGAAAAGAAATCGTTGCTTTAGATTTAGAAGATGACGTCGATCCAAGACACACAACTGGCCAATATTTATCACCTGTAGAATTTAGAAAAGCTCTTGAAGATGATGACACAGTCATTATTGATGCACGTAATGATTATGAATTTGATTTAGGTCATTTCCGAGGTGCAATTCGTCCAAATATCACGCGCTTTAGAGATTTGCCTGACTGGATTAAAGAGAATAAAGCGTTATTTGCAGATAAAAAAGTGGTTACGTACTGTACTGGTGGCATTCGATGTGAAAAATTTTCTGGATGGCTTTTAAAAGAAGGTTTCGAAGATGTAGCTCAACTTCATGGCGGTATTGCTACATATGGTAAAGATCCTGAAACAAAAGGTGAATATTGGGACGGTAAAATGTACGTATTTGATGACCGTATCAGTGTTGATATCAACCAAGTTGAAAAAACAATTATTGGTAAGGATTGGTTTGATGGCAAACCATGTGAACGTTATATTAATTGCGCTAACCCAGAATGTAATAAACAAATATTAGTTTCTGAAGAAAACGAAACTAAATATTTAGGTGCATGCTCTTATGAATGTGCTAAACATGAGCGTAATCGTTATGTTCAAGCAAATAATATTAGTGATAATGAGTGGCAACAACGTTTAACAAACTTTGATGATTTACATCAACATGCTTAGTTTTAATTAAATACCTTTCAAAACACGCTTTGAAAATCCGATTTATAAAGGTTTTTCAAGGCTGTTTTTTATGCGCATACATAACCTGATATGTTTTTAATTATGCGCGTGTTATACTAAATTAAATTTTAATACTGCGGGGTGTCTTAAAATGCACATTTTAGTAACAGGGTTTGCGCCTTTTGACAATCAAAATATTAATCCCTCATGGGAAGCTGTGACTCAACTAGAAGATATTATTGGCACACATACAATCGATAAATTAAAACTACCAACCTCTTTTAAGAAAGTAGATAATATTATAAATAAAACGTTGGCATCTAATCACTATGATGTTGTACTAGCTATAGGACAAGCTGGTGGTAGAAATGCCATTACCCCAGAACGTGTCGCCATTAATATTGATGATGCACGTATTCCAGATAATGATGATTTTCAACCTATTGATCAAGCCATTCACTTAGACGGTGCGCCAGCTTATTTTTCAAATTTACCAGTTAAAGCAATGACTCAAAGTATTATTAATCAAGGACTTCCTGGAGCACTTTCAAATAGCGCAGGTACGTATGTATGTAATCACGTGCTTTATCACTTAGGTTATTTACAAGATAAGCATTACCCTCACCTACGATTCGGATTTATTCATGTGCCATACATACCAGAGCAGATTGGTGGTAAACCCGATACACCATCTATACCATTAGAAAAGATAGTTGCAGGTTTGACTGCAGCCATTGAAGCTATTTCTAATGATGAGGATTTACGTATAGCTCTAGGCACAACGGAATAGTTATAAGAGTAACAACAAAATACATTCCTTAAATGACTAACAACTTTGTTAATAGGGTAATACTTACGGAAGTATGTTTTATTTATGGGGGGAGGAATTAATAATGACTACAAAAACGGTATTTGATGTCATTGATATGGGTTTAGGATATTTAGTAAATGTGTATGATACTTGGAAAGTTGAAAAGATACTTGATGATTATCATAAGCCTTTTTCTAATACCATTCATTGGCAATTTGGGCATGTATTAACAATTTTTGAATCAGCCTTAGCTGTTACTGGTAAAGAGAATATTGATTTAAATATATATAGACCTTTATTCGGAAATGGTTCGTCTCCAGATGAATGGAAGGGCGAAGTACCGAGTATTGGAACGATTTTAGAAGGTCTTCAAACATTACCTGAACGTGCACGAAAACTAACTGAAGATGATTTAGCAATTGAATTGAAACAACCAATTGTTGGTTGTAATAACTTAGAAGAGTTATTAGTATTAAATGCCATTCACATCCCACTTCATGCTGGTAAAATTGAAGAGATGTCTCGTATATTAAAAAATTTAAAATAAATATGTGCTTATTAACCGTTAACAACACGTTAACGGGTTTTTTATTTGTTTAAAAGGTCACTTTTTTGAATTTAATAAATACCATCTATACCAGTTCTTCACCGATTCTCGAAAAATAATTATATTAATGATTTCGTTAATTTAATTTTATATTTAATTATTACTGTACATCTTTTGTAGTTAGCTTTATTCTTAAATTGAAATATGTATAAAACATAGAAAGAAGGACGTTTTAACATGGAAAACACGGTTAAATATCGTAAGTTTATACTCCCTATCGTTGTAGGTCTCCTTATTTGGGCACTTACACCTTTTAAACCGGATGCTGTGGATCCAACAGCATGGTATATGTTCGCAATATTCGTCGCGACAATCATTGCTTGTATTACACAACCGATGCCAATTGGGGCCGTCTCTATAATTGGATTTACAATCATGGTACTCGTTGGCATTGTTGACATGAAAACGGCTGTCGCTGGTTTTGGTAATAATAGCATTTGGTTAATTGCTATGGCATTTTTCATTTCGAGAGGATTTGTGAAAACAGGTCTTGGTAGACGTATCGCACTTCATTTCGTCAAATTATTTGGTAAAAAAACATTAGGCTTAGCATATTCTATCGTCGGTGTAGATTTAATTCTAGCACCTGCTACACCAAGTAACACCGCGCGTGCTGGTGGAATCATGTTCCCAATTATCAAATCACTTTCTGAATCATTTGGTTCGAAACCGAAAGACGAATCAGCACGCAAAATGGGTGCATTTCTTGTTTTCACAGAATTCCAAGGTAATTTAATTACTGCGGCTATGTTTTTAACTGCAATGGCCGGTAACCCCCTTGCACAAAATTTAGCATCTAGCACATCTAATGTTCACATTACATGGATGAATTGGTTCCTAGCTGCTTTAGTTCCTGGACTTGTTTCCTTAATTGTTGTACCTTTTATTATTTATAAAATTTATCCACCAACTGTTAAAGAAACACCAAATGCTAAGAGTTGGGCTGAAAATGAATTAGCGACTATGGGTAAAATCGCTTTAGCTGAAAAATTTATGATTGGTATTTTTGTCATTGCTCTAACATTATGGATTGTCGGAAGTTTCATTCATATTGATGCAACTTTAACGGCCTTTATTGCGCTAGCATTGTTATTATTGACAGGTGTCTTAACATGGCAAGACATTTTAAACGAAACAGGTGCTTGGAACACATTAGTATGGTTCTCAGTATTAGTGTTAATGGCCGACCAATTAAACAAGCTTGGATTTATTCCTTGGTTAAGTAAATCCATTGCTACAAGTCTTGATGGCTTAAGCTGGCCTATAGTACTGGTCATTTTAATATTGTTCTACTTCTATTCACATTACTTATTTGCAAGTTCTACAGCACATATCAGTGCGATGTATGCAGCATTACTAGGCGTTGCCATCGCAGCCGGTGCACCACCATTATTCAGTGCATTAATGTTAGGTTTCTTCGGTAACCTATTAGCTTCAACAACACACTATAGTAGTGGTCCAGCGCCGATTCTATTCTCTTCAGGTTACGTGACTCAAAAACGTTGGTGGACAATGAACTTAATATTAGGTTTCGTCTACTTTATTATCTGGATTGGTTTAGGATCACTTTGGATGAAAGTAATTGGTATATTTTAAAATATTTAAATTAGCGCTCGAATCTCATTGATTTGGGCGCTTTTTAATTTGTATTTAAAATCAACCTTTGCTAAATCAAGACTCCCCGTTTATCCTTTAAATCATTGCGTGCTTCACTGAAAATTTGTATAAAGATTTAAGTCATTACGTAACATCACATAAAATACATTTCTATACTATTCCGTTTCATTGATCAACATTACGTATGCCATCATAAATCATGAAATAAAAAACACCTTCGTTTAAATTCATTTTAATTGCGAATTCAACGAAAGTGCCTTATTTCATATTTAATGTTTCAAATTTATACGTCTGTCACTGTTACTGCACACATACCTCAGTCTCACCTTATCATGACACAAAGGATATTGAAAACACGTATAATTATCTTTCCTCGTATTTTATAGGGTTTTTGCGACCGGATGTTTCTTCAATTTAATGTATTGAGAAAGACTATATAACACAATACCTGTCCAAATAAATATAAACGTAATTAATTGATCTATACTAAAAGGCTCTTTGAAAACAAATATGCCGAGTACAAACATTATTGTTGGTCCAACGTATTGAATAAATCCTATTAACGAAAGTGGAATACGTTTTGCCCCGGCTGAGAATAGGATTAGTGGTATTGCCGTAATAGCACCAGAAAATAACAACCAAAATGATGACATGTTCAATCCAAATGACATCTGATGTTGCTGCCATAAATAAATAACGTATATTAGTCCAGCAGGTGCGGTAACAATACATTCAATCGTAATACTGCTGATGGCATCAATATGTACTACTTTTTTCAATAATCCGTATGTACCAAAGGATAACGCTAATATAATAGAAACGATTGGGAATTCTCCAATCTTGAGCGTCATATATAATACACCGATGAATGCGAATAAAATGGCTAGCCATTCAAATTTATTGAATCTTTCTTTTAAAAAGATAAGTGCGAGCAAAATGCTAACAAGTGGATTTATATAATAACCTAAACTTGTTTGTAGGACGTGACCGTTCGTTACAGCCCAAATAAATGTACCCCAATTTAATGTAATGACATAGCCTGCTACAACAATTGCTAATAGCTGAATGGGCTTGCCTAACAATTGATTCATATCTCGTTGAAATGCATTGCGTTGTTTTTGTCCAACCGCGAGTATGAAAATCATGAATATTGCTGAAAATATAATACGAAAGGCTAAAATTTCAAATGCGCCTATTGCATCAACGAACTGCCAATATATAGGTAGTATGCCCCACAGAATGTATGCACTAAGTGCTAAAAATATACCTTTTTTATATTCTGTATTCACTTACATACCTCCTTACTCTCCCAAATTTTTAACATGTTACGCTCACTTGGTTATGCTAATATAACGATTTTACTAATAATATTTCGATAAAGATATCATTTTGTTTATATTTCCCACATTTATTCACCAACCACTAAACAATATTAATTTTATAAATAATTCTGTACAAATCAGGGTATATTGCCAGAAAGACTACCATACAACATAAAGGATGGATACAAATGACTTTACCTAAAATTGGAAAGCCTGCAACACGCGCGCTAAATTCACAAGGTATATACACATTAGAAGCAGTATCACAATATACGAAGTCATCTCTAATGGAGATGCATGGCGTTGGTCCTAAAGCTATATCAATATTGGAACAAGCTTTATTTCAGCACCAACTACATTTTAAAACGGAAGTTCAGTCATCATTACCTTTTAAGTTAACAGGAGATGTGTCATGCAATCATGCGCCTAAACGTCAACAAATGATAGATTTTATAGTTGCTACAGCAGCATTAGATATTGAATTATTACGTTCACTGGTTACAACAGAATTTATTTGGTCTGTGCCTGGACACTTTGACATTTATGGACCTCAAATTTTAATTCAAGAACTATCTAACTATTACAATCAGGTTGCTAGTCTCAATATCCATTCCAGCATCACACATGGGTGCTTAGGTTCCATGCATGGTATTGAAATATTAAAAACTGGTAAAGAGATTCATTTTGCTCATTTTTTTGAATTTGAAAATCATAAAAAGGATGCCAAGTTAAGCAAAGTGACATCTTACATTGTTGTTGATTAATTTATCAAATTATATATATATCGCAAAAAAATCTTTTGCGGTTACATGTATATTTTTATATAACAAATAATTTGGCATAACATTTTTGTTATATGAACACTTATTACTAGAGTGCCCATTGAACATACAGTATGATTAAATATCATGTTATGAAAGAAGGATATATTTTGACTGTTTTTAAAAATGAGCGCTTAAGCTGGTTACCATACATAGCTATTGTCATTTTGTTACACGTTATTGGGTTTAGTTTTTTATGGATTGCTGGAAAAGACCATCATATCTTATTTGGTATGGGGATTCTTGCATATACATTAGGTTTACGTCATGCATTTGATGCAGATCACATTGCTGCAATAGATAATACGGTTCGCAAATTATTACAGCAACGCAAAGATCCATCTGGTGTTGGTTTCTACTTTTCAATTGGACATTCATCTGTTGTATTTTTAATGGCTGTTTTTTTAGGGGTGTCTGTAAAATGGGCTAAAGATGAATTACCACATTTCCAAGATATTGGTGGAACGATTGGTACACTAGTTTCAGGTTTCTTTTTAGTGCTTATCGGTGTGTTGAATCTAATTATTTTAATCTCTTTAATTAACTTGTTCGCTAAATTACGTCGTGAACACATTGAAGAAGCTGAAGTCGATGTATTACTTGAATCTAGAGGATTTGTTTCTCGATTTGTAGGACCTTATTTCAAGTTAATCACGCGTAGTTGGCACGTATTGCCACTTGGCTTTTTATTTGGACTTGGTTTTGATACAGCTAGTGAAATTGCGTTACTCGCTCTTTCTTCAGGCGCATCACAACAAGCCATTTCATTTATCGGAATCTTATCTTTACCAATTTTATTCGCATCAGGTATGAGTTTATTGGATACATTAGATGGTGTTGTAATGAAGTATGCCTATAATTGGGCATTCTTCAATCCTATTCGCAAAATCTATTACAATATAACGATTACTGCGATATCAGTCATGGCAGCATTAGTGATTGGGATGATTGAATTGCTACAAATTCTTGCTGATAAGCTAGATTTACATGGTGCGTTTTGGGCATTCATTGGTTCGATCGAATTTGATTATTTAGGCTATATTTTAGTTGCATTATTTTTAATTACTTGGCTTATTTCAAGTTTAATTTGGAAGTTTGGTCGCATAGAACACAAATGGTCTAAATAAAGTAACTTGTCTTGCAACTACCTTTGTATTGTTGCATTTTTAGACACCCTGCACACTTCTTCCATTATGCTACGCTCTCAGTAGTCATCTTTAAATCGTTTCTTTTAGAGATGACTTCATTTTGAGAGCGTATTTTTCTATTTAAAATGTATTTATCCAAAATTCAATGCTTTCGAATTTAAAATTTCAGTATTTCTGTTTAAAATTTAATTATAATCTTTAATACAGGAGGCGCTATGCTTATGAATATTGCGAAGTTAGAGAATTATTTACAAATTGATTCATCTCGTTATAATCGACCGAGTATTGAAGCATTAAATTATTATGCAACACGTTTTATGTTAACTGTACCTTTTGAAAATATTGATGTTCAAAATAGTAAGCCGATATCTATAAATATCGATGCACTTTTTAATAAAATTGTTCATGATAAACGTGGTGGTTTTTGTTATGAGTTAAATACATTTTTCAAAGCCTATTTACAACAAAAAGGATTTAATCCTGAATTAATGTCAGCTACTATTCACACACCCGGTGGCGGTCGTAGTCTGAACGGTTCACATGCTTCACTTGTTGTTTCTATAAATGATGTATTCTATGTAACTGATGTTGGCTTTGGAGACTTACCTCTACATGCCATTCCTATTACTTCATCTGAGCATACACAACCAATTACTGATATCAGTGGTACATTCCGCGCTATTTTTAACAACGAAGACAAGGATATTTTCTATGTTCAAAAATTCGAAAATGATCATTGGCATACAAAATATGAAGCTGAATTCAAACCTAAACAAATAGAAGATTTTAATAGCAACATCGAATATAATCAAACGCATCCAGATTCAATATTTGTACAGCATTTATTAATTACAATGCCACAATCATTTGGCCGTGCTACAATGTCTGAAAATCATTTAACTTTAACAAGGAATGGTAGCTCAGAAAAATTTGATGTCACTAAAGATAACTATAAACATTTTTTAGAAAAATATTTTGGACTAAATGTAACTATTAATCGTATTGAAAAACAATAATAGTAAAATATAAAAATATGGGCGTATCTTACTTATTGTAGGTAGCGCCCCTTTTTTATGCTTCATAAACACAACAAAAAGGATATGACACAAACTTCATGTCACACCCTTCTTTTGAACCGCTTCATTTTACTTAAGCAAGTGCATCTACAACATAAATGACACCTACGAATACAAATGCAATAGCAATCATCGTCGAAATAAAGACGATACCCATTAATGGATTAAATAATAAAATGACACCGAAAACAATACCTAATAAATTAAAAATCACTGAAATTAGTTTTAAGCTACCACTACCCGTAAACGTAAATAATCCTGCAATAGAACTAAAAATGAACCAGAATGCAAACATGTAGATAAAAAATGCCGAGCTAGCGCCAACATTAAAAATGACAATAAGACCAAAGAGAATATCTACAATCCCCATAAACAGAATCCAATTTTGGTTACCACCTACTAAAGCTTTTGCTTTTCTACGGTAAATGATTTGAATCACACCGTTAATTAATACAAACAGTCCAATCAACCAGGTAATAGCATAAAAATTTTCAATTGGAAATGTAAAAATAACGACTGCCAACATTAATAATAATACACCCATTATTAAACTAGACCATTTAATACCTTGATTTCCTTTTTCCATAACAATCAATTCCTTTCAAATAAAGCCCTCTTTTAATTTTTACAAAAAATTTATTATACAATAATTAAATTCCCTTTTCTCAATTTACACAAACATCATCACTTAGAAAGCACCATTGCTTTTGTCTAATATGTACGATGAATCTGTATCCTCACTCAAAAATCTACTAAGTAGCGATAGCTTTCAACTCTGTAAGGTTCAAACATTGAATTGTAAGTTTAGATAAAGGCTACTACTCCAAACATTATTTAAAATGAAATTAAATACAAAAGGAGTGAGACTATGACAATATTATCAGTGCAACATGTTTCAAAAACATACGGTAAAAAGCACACATTTCAAGCACTTAAAGATATTAACTTTGACATACAAAAAGGCGAATTCGTTGCGATTATGGGGCCTTCTGGATCAGGTAAGACAACCTTATTAAATGTACTAAGTTCAATTGACCAAATTTCTAGCGGTAGCGTGATTGCTAACGGACAAGAGCTTAATAAACTTAATCAAAAAGCACTTGCCAAATTCCGTAAAGAATCATTAGGTTTCATCTTCCAAGATTACAGTATTCTGCCGACATTAACTGTTAAAGAAAACATTATGTTACCTTTATCTGTTCAAAAAATGTCGAAGGCAACAATGGAAGAAAATTACAAAGCGATCACGACAGCATTAGGTATTTATGACCTAGGAAATAAATACCCTAGCGAATTATCTGGTGGTCAACAACAAAGAACTGCAGCAGCGAGAGCATTTGTTCACAAACCACAAATCATATTTGCAGATGAGCCAACAGGCGCACTCGACTCGAAAAGTGCAAATGACTTATTACAACGTTTGGAAGAAATGAATAAATCGTTTGATACAACTATTGTCATGGTTACACATGATCCGGTTGCAGCAAGTTTTGCAGAACGTGTCATCATGCTAAAAGATGGCCAAATTCATACACAACTTTATCAGGAAGGACGTTCTAAACAGGCCTTTTATGAAGACATTGTACATCTTCAATCAGTATTAGGTGGTGTCTCAAATGACATTTAACCATATCGTTTTCAAAAACTTACGACAAAACTTAAAACATTATGCAATGTATTTATTTTCATTATTTTTTAGCATCGTCTTATATTTCAGTTTTACAACCTTACAGTTTACTAAAGGTGTAAATAATGACGACTCGATGGCCATCATTAAGAAAGGTGCTTTAGTCGGATCAATATTTTTATTTATCATTATTGTCATCTTTTTAATGTATGCCAATCATTTATTCGTGAAACGCCGTACACGTGAATTTGCGCTATTTCAGTTGATTGGTTTAACACGACAAAACATTTTGAAAATGTTAGCACTTGAACAAATGATTGTATTTTTAATCACAGGTGTTGTCGGTGTATTATGTGGCATTGCAGGTGCACAATTATTGCTTTCCATAGTATCTAAATTGATGTCGTTATCGATTAACTTATCGATACATTTCGAACCTATGGCCCTTGTTTTAACTATTTTCATGCTAATTATTGCGTATGTACTGATTTTATTTCAAAGTGCTTTATTTCTAAAAAGACGTAGTATCTTATCAATGATGAAAGATTCAATTAAAACTGATGCCACAACTGCTAAAGTAACGACTGCAGAGGTTATTTCAGGCGTATTAGGTATTGCTATGATTGCACTAGGCTATTATATGGCGACAGAAATGTTTGGTACGTTCAAAGCACTAACTATGGCTATGACATCACCGTTTATCATTTTATTTTTAACGGTTGTAGGCGCCTATTTATTCTTCAGAAGTTCCGTGTCACTTATTTTTAAAACATTGAAAAAATCAAAAAATGGACGCGTATCTATTACCGATGTTGTATTCACATCGTCTATTATGTACAGAATGAAGAAAAATGCGATGTCTTTAACTATCATTGCAATTATTTCTGCAGTTACAGTAACTGTATTGTGTTTTGCGGCATTATCTAAATCAAATACAGATCAAACCCTTACATCTATGGCACCAAATGAATTTAACGTGGTCGCTACTCAAGATGCTAAACAATTTGAAACTAAACTAAGCCAACAACAAATTACATTTTCTAAAAATGCTTACGAAACTATTACTGTAGATAATGTTAAAGATCAGGTTATTACTTTGGAAAATGGTAGTGATTCAGGTCGCACGAATTCTATTTTAAGTGCAAATAACAAGTTAACAGGCAACAATGCCATCATTACAAATACAAAATCGCTGCCTAACGTGATTAATATTCATTTAAACAAAGATTTAGTAGTAAAAGGTACAAAGAATGAGACTTTCCGTGTTACACAAGAAGACAAAGACAAGGTTTATCCTTTAAATCTAAGCTTCAACTCACCTGTCATCGAAGTAAGTCCTGAAAAGTATCAGCAGTTGAAAACACAAAATAACGTTCATACTTTTTATGGATATGATATTAAACAAACATCACAAAAGGAAAAAGCTCAAGCAATTGCAAAACAGTTTGGAGACAAAGTCATCACGTATGATGAAATGAAAAAAGAGGTCGATGCTACTAACGGTATTCTAATATTTGTTACATCATTTTTAGGATTAGCATTTTTAGTAGCAGCTGGATGTATTATTTATATTAAACAAATGGATGAAACTGAGGATGAACTAAGTAACTTCAGAATATTAAAACGCATAGGCTTTACGCATACAGATATGCTTAAGGGATTATTATTAAAAATTACTTTCAACTTCGGTTTACCATTATTGATTGCTATATTACATGCAGTATTCGCCGCCATAGCATTTATGAAATTGATGGGTAATATTTCCTTCATGCCGGTTATTGTAGTAATTGTTGTATACACCCTCATTTACATTACTTTTGCTTTAATTGCTTTTGTACATTCAAACAAATTGATTAAGAAAACCATTTAACACTTACGATTAAAAGATGCTTCATTGAGATTTTGATTTTAAGCAATGCAGTATAACTATTAACTGATTTATAAAAAGGAGAGATTGAATCATGAAATTTAGAGAATTAGTAAAACAATCATATGAGGATTTGAAAAATTTGACTGTAACTTGGTATAACGTCATTGCTTTAACAATGATTGTTATTGTCTTAAGCGTAGTTACAACACCAATTATAGGTATTCCAGCTGGTTTATTAGGTGGTGCTTATTATTTAAAAAGCCGTGAAGAAAAAGGTAAATAAATAAGCCTTATGTGCTAAACTCAATATGTATTTCCTACCAAAGAAAACATAAGGAGTTTGGACATCTTGAAGGAGATACTATTGTTGGTCGTCGTCATGGTAGTGCAATCATTACTTTGGTAGAAAGAGTATCCAAGATGATTATCACCTTACGACCCTTAGGTCGTAAGGCAACTGATATAGAAAACGCTCTACACTCAATGTTTTCATCTTTACCTTCTCATATATTTAAATCAATTACTTTTGATTGTGGTAAGGAGTTCTCAAACTGGAAAACATTATGTAACTGTCACGATATATCTATATTTTTTGCTAATCCAGGCACGCCATCACAGCGAGGTTTAAATGAACATTCTAACGGAATACTTAGACGCAGTGGATTAGATAAAGAACTAGATTTCAATTTAGTAACAGACTATCATATCATCAGTGTTGCTCAAAAAATCAATCATCGTCCTAGAAAATCTTTAGGTTATAGAACACCATTGGAAGTATTTATGAGTTTCATAGAAGATGATAAACTTGTCCAGCTTAATTTGACAATCTAAAGCTATATAAAAAAGCCGTTGGTCTCTTCGAAACTACGGCTTTTCTCTGTGCTATAAAATCAGTATGGCGAAGCACAGTGATCATTGAATTCTGACTTTATATAATCAAGAGTATCTTTGGATACACTGATGATATCTATAACAGCATTGCTAATGTAGAATATATTTTCTTGATTATAGAATACAATAAATGGCTCCACTAAACCTTTTTTAATATATAAAGAATAATCAATTAAGTCTTTGTTTTTTATATTTTTAATAGTTGCAATAACATACTTCTCATCGGTAGAATGGATTTCTTCGTACCAGTTAGTAATATTAAAAAAACGACCAATTCTTGTTTTTTCTCTAAATTTAACAGGATATAAGTATTCAGACAAAAATGTACATTTCGTCTTTGATTGGTTATTAAATATAACATTAATAATATTAGAAATTTGCTTTTTATTGAGAACATCAATATCTAAGCGTATCCTATTTTTCTCAGGTGATTGAAAATAGGGAATTTCATGTTCTAAATCAAAATGTATTTGTTGTGTTTCAAGGTTAATAATCATTTTAATCTCCAATTCTTTTTAGGTTAGCATCGTATGTACCACTTCTTGTTTTCTTGCTACCTAAATTCTTAATACTGCTTGCACCTTTCCATTTTATCTTCTCATATATTTAAATCAATTACTTTTGATTGTGGTAAGGTGTTCTCAAACTGGAAAACATTATGTAACTGTCACGATATATCTATATTTTTTGCTGATCCAGGCACGCCATCACAGCGAGGTTTAAATGAACATTCTAACGGAATACTTAGACGCAGTGGATTAGATAAAGAACTAGATTTCAATTTAGTAACGGATGATCATATCATCAGTGTTGCTCAAAAAATCAATCATCATCCTAGAAAATCTTTAGGTTATAGAACACCATTGGAAGTATTTATGAGTTTCATCGAAGATGATAAACTGTCCAGCTTAATTTGACAATCTAAAGCTATATAGAAAAGGAGAGATTGAATCATGAAATTTAGAGAATTAGTAAAACAATCATATGAGGATTTGAAAAATTTGACTGTAACTTGGTATAACGTCATTGCTTTAGCAATGATTGTTATTGTCTTAAGCGTAGTTACAACACCAATTATAGGTATTCCAGCTGGTTTATTAGGTGGCGCTTATTATTTAAAAAGCCGTGAAGAAAAAGGTAAATAAGCACATTCCATCGGCATATAACATTGCTATGACCTTTCAAGTCAGATTTTAATATCAACAAGTAGCATTTATCGCTGCTTGTTTTTTATGAATTGCTTATAAAATCGTCATGTTTAAACGTTATGTCACTTTGAAAACTAGCAAACACCATAAAAGACTACAATTTTTTTATTTTTATAAACCCCTTTAAATCAACGTTTCTAAGGTTTTTAAAAATCTTTTTTAATTTATTTTCAAAAAACACTGTACATTATGCCAATATGAGCGTATAGTTGGTCTTACGTAATAAAAGCTCGTGAATTAAATTGTAGTGTATTTGTTTAGAATATCCTCTTTTTTAGTTATGAATTTGTTACAAATATTAAGTGCAAAAGCACATGGAGGTTTTCTATATGAATAACGGTACAGTAAAATGGTTTAACGCAGAAAAAGGTTTTGGTTTCATCGAACAAGAAAATGGCGGAGACGTATTCGTACATTTCTCAGGTATCGCTAGCGATGGCTACAAAACTTTAGAAGAAGGTCAAAAAGTTACTTTCGAAATCACTGAAGGTCAACGTGGAGACCAAGCAGTTAACGTACAAACTGTTTAATCTTACAAAATAAAACGACTCATTATAAATGAATCGCTTTGATTACCAACAAGGTTCTAAATCTTGTTGGTATTTTTTTATGCTATTTTGGATAATATGAGACAATACGATGATGATTTATAAAAACTTATTTGCCAAATACACACTAAGGAAAATTATGAGGCTGAGTATACCAATTACTGATATAATAGAAAGCGCATTTGTCATCGTATTTCTAGCTTTAGTCGTTTGTACTTCACTAGGATCTTTTCCATTCATAAAAGCAACAATTCGATCGTAGTTGTCCATTTTATGCACTTTTTTTAAATCTTCTATTTTCATAGATGCATAAAAACCTATTCCCAAAATGATTGCCACCGTTACACCCCAAGTCCAATTCCAATAAACAACTAAAGGTCCCATTAAAATTGCAGCTAATGTCATGAAAATAAGCATCACATATGTCCATAAGTTAAGACTTCGTTGCGCTTTAATATCAGGTACAAATGGAATGGTCCCTTTTACTAAATCATCTAAAGTTACATTGAACAATTCGCACATCATTAATAAGTTATGTATGTCTGGTAAGCTTTTGTCATTTTCCCAATTAGAAATACTCTGCCTAGATACATATAACTTTTCAGCAAGATATTCTTGTGAATAACCATCTCGTTCCCTATATTTTTTAATTTGTTTACTCAGATTCAATTACATACGCCTCCAGTCAATTAGTACAATCATTACAATCAGACTATCAGATAAACTTAGTTAAAGTCACCTTTATGATTGACTAAATGTTTTGACATACGACAACATCAGGGTTTGAAGACTTCCTCAAGACGTACTCGGAATATCTTGACACTTGTAATTTTCTAAAAAAATCTTTCAATAGTAATTAATACATGCAAAATAAATCCTAACAGTGATACTACGTTAACACTATTTACTATTCGATTTTCCAGCTTTCCAACTATGCTTTTCTAATCTTTTTTGTGCTATAAATTCTACTGCTTCAAAAATACATACTGCACTGATGAACCAGCTTAGGAAACCAACAACAATGCTAATCAACCACATGTGCGTCATATGTAACATCATCCATGTAACTAAAATACAAACTAATACCCCTGTCATACCAAACACTGCGCCACGACTTACATGCACAGCGACTTTATCACCATATTGCATACCTGTAATAAACATAGACACTAAAAATACTGCCGGAAACGTTGCAAATATACCGCCAAATTCTTTCCAAGGTAGTGTTACAGATACAATATAACTTAATAATACTGCAAATCCCCCCACAAAAAATTTCATTAATGTTAATTTCATGATGTTCTGCCTCCAATAATTTATTACTTAATAACTGAATACAACTAATTATCACGCATTTTCCAAACTATAAATGTCTAATACTGAATATTGCGAGGGAAATAACAAACCAACAAACAACCGTGAATATTGCGCCTTTCCGATAACCTTTATGCTTAATGTAGAGAGATGTCAAAAATACAGTTAATATACAAGACAGAATACCGACAATTGCTCCAGTACTAAGATTCATCGACATCTCCACTAATTGCGTACCACGATGATCTAAAGCTAATGCGATAATAGCCGCAAGAAAGACTGCCGGCATAGTAGCTATAATACCTCCTAACTTACCACCTACCTTATCAGCAATAATTGAAGCTAATGCAACAGCGATACCACCAATGACAAAATGAAGAATTGCACTTCCAATTGAAAACATCTTCAACGTACCTTTCTATAATTAATTCAATACAAAACGTATCATTCACACAAAGTGTAAAACTTAAATTTTCTACTGTAAAGGCAACTCAAGCGATGTTCATAAAGCTTTCATGATACTTTCATAAACTAGCAATAAAGGGTTCAAATGAAAGTATATCCAGCTCAAATTAGGGAGTGGGACAGAAATGATATTTTCGCAAAATTTATTTCGTCGTCCCACCCCAGCAAGGTTGACTAGAATTGAAAAAAGCTTGTTACAAGCGCATTTTCGTTCAGTCAACTACTGCCAATATAACTTCGTAGAGCATAGAACATTGATTTATGTACCAGCCTGATCAACATATAAATATAAATTTTTATGTTTCACGTAAAACAAAAAAAGACAAAGCTGTTATGATCTTAGCTTTGTCTTTTATGTGTTAGTCATCATGTATACGACATCCTACTACTAACGTTTATATATTCGAATTTTTATTTCATAATAATCTTCATGATCTTTGTCTTTATGCTCAACATGTAGTCCTGTTTGTTGAATCGCTTGGATACTTTTGCCTACCTCATCTCGTGCTTGAGTGACATCTTGTGCAAAGCGAAGGTTTTGTGCTTTGACTTTTTCGGGCCCCGTTTTTTGGCGTACTCTATCTTCAGTCTGTTTCACATTTAGTTTTTGTGCAATGACTTGCTCAATCAACGCTTCTTGTTCACTATCAGACAATGATAATACCGCTCTCGCATGGCGTTCAGTAATTTTACCTTCTCTTAAGCGAAGTAGTACTTTCGGCGCCAACTTCAATAAACGCAACTTATTTGCAATAAAGCTTTGACTTTTACCTAAACTTTTTGCCAATTCACTTTGCGTTGTATCACCAATTTCCAATAATTTCTTATAGGCTTCCGCTTCTTCAACAACAGACAAATTTTCTCTTTGAATATTCTCAATTAATGCAACAACAGCCGTCTCTTCATCATCCATATCACGAATAATAACGTCTGCTTGAGGTAAATTTAGTGATTGTATTGCTCTAAATCGGCGCTCTCCAGCAATAATTTCAAACATATCTTCTTCAATCGGTCTTACAACAATAGGTTGTAGTAAACCATGTTCATGTATTGATTCAGCAAGTTCTTTAATTTTATTTGGTTCAAACACCTGTCTTGGTTGATAACGGTTGGGAACGATACGTTCAATTTGAATGGATTCAACATTACTATTGCGATCTTCTTCAATATGTCCAATGATGTCATCTTTGTTTTTCAAACCAAATAATTTTGAAAAAGGTTTTTTCATTATCCATTCGCTCCTTTTATGTTAGTTGTAAAGGATTATGCATTATTTTTCAAGTAAAGGAGTCTTATTAGGCGTCCCTGGTTTTCTTGGATACTTTTTCGGCGTCTGTCTTTTTTTATCAATAATGAACATCTGGCGCTCTCCAGCATCTTCTGGCAATTCGAAAGTATGTGTTTCTGTAACATTACCACCTAACACACTAATTGCAAATTTTGCTTCTTCTAATTCTTCTTCACCTTTTGAAGATTTTAATGCAACAAACTGTCCACCTTTTTTAACTAGCGGTAAACACAATTCACTTAACACGGATAATCTAGCTACTGCTCTTGCAGTAACAACATCATAAGACTCCCTGTAGACACCCTTACCAAATGTTTCTGCTCTATCGTGTATAAAGCTGACATCCTGTAATTGTAATTCTGACGCTAAATGGTTTAAAAATTGAATACGCTTATTTAATGAATCAACAATCGTCACTTTTAACTGCGGAAACATTATTTTTAACGGAATACTTGGAAAACCAGCTCCAGCGCCTACATCACATATACTTATAGGCTGATTAAAATCAAAATAAAAACTAGGTGCAATGGAATCATAAAAATGTTTCAAATATACATCGTGTTCATCTGTAATACTTGTCAAATTCATCTTTTCATTCCATTCAACAAGTAAACGATAATATGTTTGAAACTGTTGTTTTTGAGTCTCAGTTAATTGAATATTATGTTCTTTTAATTGTTCTGCTAACCATTCTACAGTCATTAGTCACTCACCCTTTGGAGTTTACCTTGTTCTAAGTAAATCAATAATATAGATATGTCTGCTGGATTTACCCCTGATATTCTAGAAGCTTGTGCAATATTTAAAGGTTTTACTTCTGATAATTTTTCTCGCGCTTCAGTCGCCAAACTATCAATCTTACTATAATCTAAGTCTTCTGGAATTTTCTTCTCTTCCATACGCTTAACTTTCTCAACTTGTTGTAGTGATTTATTGATATAACCTTCATATTTTGTTTGTATTTCTACTTGTTCTTCAACATCTGCATTCAATTGATGTTCTTCTTCTAAAATTTCTAAAATTATATCGTAAGTCATTTCAGGTCTGCGTAATAAATCGATAGCTAAAATACCATCTTTTAAGCGAGAACCACCATGTTGTTCGATAATCGCTTGCGTATGTTCGTTTGGTTTAATACGAATATCTGATAAACGCTTAATTTCCGCATCAATTTGCTGACGTTTTTCATTAAAACGTGCATATCGTTCTTCAGAAATCATACCAAGTTCATATCCCATATCCGTCAATCTCAAATCAGCATTATCATGACGTAGTAACAAACGATATTCTGCACGTGATGTTAGTAAACGATAAGGTTCATTAGTACCTTTAGTTACAAGATCATCGATTAAGACACCAATATATGCATCTGAACGACTTAATATCTTTTCGCCTGTGTTTAACACTTTACCTGCAGCGTTAATACCTGCCATCAATCCTTGTCCTGCTGCTTCTTCATAACCAGATGTACCATTAATTTGACCTGCAGTATATAAGTTTTTAATCATTTTCGTTTCAAGTGTAGGCCATAACTGCGTTGGCACAATCGCATCATATTCAATTGCGTAGCCGGCACGCATCATATCTGCTTTTTCAAGACCTGGTATCGTCTCTAACATTTGACGTTGCACATGTTCAGGAAGACTTGTAGATAATCCTTGCACATATACTTCATTTGTATTACGACCTTCAGGCTCTAAGAAAAGTTGATGTCGCGGCTTATCATTAAATCGAACAAATTTATCTTCAATTGAAGGGCAATAACGTGGCCCGGTTCCTTTAATCATCCCTGAATACATTGCAGATAGATGTAAATTATCATCGATAACTTTGTGTGTTTCAGCATTAGTATACGTTAGCCAACATGGCAATTGATCTAATATATATTCTGTTGTTTCAAAGCTGAATGCACGACCTACATCGTCACCTGGTTGTATTTCAGTCTTCGAATAGTCAATTGTTTTTGAATTTACACGCGGTGGTGTACCTGTTTTAAAACGAACAATATCAAAGCCAAGTTCTCTTAAATTGTCTGATAATGTGATTGATGGTAATTGGTGATTTGGTCCACTTGAATACTTCATATTACCTAAAATGATTTCACCACGTAAAAATGTTCCCGTTGTAATAATTACTGCTTTAGATAAATACTCTGTACCAATATTTGTACGTACACCTTTAACTTCATTATCTTCTATAATAAGTTCGTCTACCATACCTTGCATTATATGCAAATTTTCTTCATCTTCAATCACGCGTTTCATTTCTTGTTGATAAAGTACTTTATCTGCTTGCGCTCTTAGTGCTCTTACAGCAGGTCCTTTACCTGTATTTAACATTCTCATTTGAATGTGTGTTTTATCGATTGTTTTTGCCATTTGTCCACCTAAAGCATCAATTTCACGAACAACGATGCCTTTAGCTGGTCCACCTACAGATGGGTTACATGGCATAAATGCAATATTATCTAAATTTATTGTTAGCATTAATGTTTTAGCACCACGTCTTGCAGATGCTAAACCTGCTTCTACACCTGCATGTCCCGCACCTATAACGATTACATCATATTCTTGAACCACAATATAAACCTCCTTATTTGATATCTTACTAGCCTTCTTAAGACGGTATTCCGTCTATTTCAATTACTATTTACCTAAGCAGAATTGACTGAATAACTGATCGATGAGTTCATCACTTGCAGTCTCACCAATAATTTCTCCTAATATTTCCCAAGTTCTAGTTAAATCAATTTGTACCATATCCATAGGCACACCAGATTCTGCTGCATCAATCGCATCTTGTATCGTTTGTCTTGCTTGTTTTAATAATGAAATATGTCTTGAATTAGAAACATAAGTCATATCTTGATTTTGTACTTCTCCACCAAAGAACAAATCTCGAATTTGTATTTCTAATTCATCAATACCTTCTTGTTTTAACATTGAAGTTTGAATTAATGGCGTATCACCTATCATATCTTTAACTTCATTAATATCTATGTTTTGCTCTAAATCCATTTTATTAACAATTACGATTACATCTTCATTTTTAACCACTTCATATAATGTGTAATCTTCTTGAGTCAATGCTTCGTTATTGTTTAATACAAATAAAATTAAGTCTGCTTGGCTAAGAGCCTTTCTAGAGCGTTCAACACCAATCTTCTCTACTATATCTTCTGTCTCACGTATACCAGCAGTATCAACTAATCTTAATGGCACGCCACGAACATTGACGTACTCTTCTAAGACATCTCTAGTCGTACCTGCTACCTCAGTTACAATCGCTTTATTATCTTGTATTAAATTATTTAACATCGATGATTTACCTACGTTTGGTTTACCAACAATAACTGTAGATAAACCTTCACGCATAATTTTACCCTGCGCACCGGTATCTAATAAACGATTAATTTCCTGTTTGATTTCTTTAGACTGCTCTAAAAGAAATTCAGTAGTCGCATCTTCAACATCATCGTATTCAGGATAATCAATATTCACTTCCACTTGAGCGAGTATCTCTAATATAGATTGACGTTGTTTTTTGATTAAGTCACTTAGACGACCTTCAATTTGATTCATCGCAACTTTAGAAGCTCTATCTGTCTTCGAGCGAATAAAGTCCATAACTGCTTCAGCTTGAGATAAATCAATACGACCATTTAAAAAGGCACGTTTTGTAAATTCACCTGGCTCAGCCATTCTAGCGCCATATGTCATAGTAAGTTCCAGCACTCTATTAATCGTTAAAATACCACCATGACAATTAATTTCTATAATATCTTCGCGTGTAAATGTTTTTGGCGCTCTTAACACAGACACCATAACTTCTTCAATCACTTCTTTAGACTCTGGATCAATAATATGACCGTAATTAATCGTATGTGATGGAACATCATTTAAAAGATGTTTTCCTTTATATAATTTGTCAGCAATTTCAACGGCTTGCGGTCCAGACAATCGAACAATTCCAATTGCCCCTTCACCCATTGGTGTTGAAATACTCGTAATTGTATCTAAATCCATATTGCTACTCGCCTCCTTCAACGACGTGAATACATTTTAAAATAAGTTATTATAACCCAGAGGTAAGTCTTACGTTTGTCTGAGGTAAGACTTCGGGATGTGTTGAGTGGTTAATGTTTTACTTCCCCTACCCTATCCTTACTTAATTTTTTTATTAAAAACTTTGGCAATTTTAAGTACGTGCTCAAGACTATTCTGTATTTGTAAAGTCGTCATATCTTTAGCTGGCTGTCTTGCTATTACAATAATATCTTTGGCCAATATATGCGACTTATGTACTTTGAAATTTTCACGTATTGCTCTTTTAATCTTGTTTCTTAACACTGCATTACCTAGTTTTTTAGAAACACTAATACCTAAGCGAAAATGGTCTATTTCTTTATTATTACAAGTGTATACAACAAATTGTCTGTTGGCTACAGAATGACCTTTTTTATATATTCTCTGAAAATCTGCATTCTTTTTAATTCGGTAAGCTTTTTCCAATAACATCACTCGCTTATTTATCGTTTTTATTTGAAGCTATATTTAAACTTCTATTGAGCTTATAACATAAATTTCTATTTATTCTTAATTTAAACGAAAAAAAAGATCACTGATGAGTCAGTGATCTTATGCAGATAAAACTTTACGGCCTTTACGACGACGGCGCGCTAAAACTTTACGGCCATTTTTTGTGCTCATGCGTTTTCTGAAACCATGAACTTTACTATGTTTACGTTTATTTGGTTGATAAGTACGTTTTACCATGCAAAACACCTCCATCTTTATACAGTTATCTAATATACCAGATTATGCAGACTCTGATCACTTTAATAGATAAGATTTTGCGTTTCTTAGATTAAAATTCTCGTATTAGCTCATTGATTATCTAGTCATAATTCAAGCAACTACTACAATATAACAAAATCCTTTTTATAACGCAAGTTCATTTTATACTACTGCTCAATTTTTTTACTTTTATCGATTAAAGATAGAAATACACGATGCGAGCAATCAAATTTCATAACATCACCATGAGTTTGGTCCGAAGCATGAGTGTTTACAATGTTTGAATACCTTATACAGTTCTTATACATACTTTATAAATTATTTCCCAAGCTGTTTTGATACACTCACTAACAGATATTCTATAGAAGGAAAAGTTATCCACTTATGCACATTTATAGTTTTCAGAATTGTGGATAATTAGAAATTACACACAAAGTTATACTATTTTTAGCAACATATTCACAGGTATTTGACATATAGAGAACTGAAAAAGTATAATTGTGTGGATAAGTCGTCCAACTCATGATTTTATAAGGATTTATTTATTGATATTTACATAAAAATACTGTGCATAACTAATAAGCAGGATAAAGTTATCCACCGATTGTTATTAACTTGTGGATAATTATTAACATGGTGTGTTTAGAAGTTATCCACGGCTTTATTTTTGTGTATAACTTAAAAATTTAAGAAAGATGGAGTAAATTTATGTCGGAAAAAGAAATTTGGGAAAAAGTGCTTGAAATTGCTCAAGAAAAATTATCAGCTGTAAGTTACTCAACTTTCCTAAAAGATACTGAGCTTTACACGATTAAAGATGGTGAAGCTATCGTATTATCGAGTATTCCTTTTAATGCAAATTGGTTAAATCAACAATATGCTGAAATTATCCAAGCAATCTTATTTGATGTTGTAGGCTATGAAGTTAAACCTCACTTTATTACTACTGAAGAATTAGCAAATTATAGTAATAATGAAACTGCTACTCCAAAAGAAACAACAAAACCTTCTACTGAAACAACTGAGGATAATCATGTGCTTGGTAGAGAGCAATTCAATGCCCATAACACATTTGACACTTTTGTAATCGGACCTGGTAACCGCTTTCCACATGCAGCAAGTTTAGCTGTAGCCGAAGCACCAGCCAAAGCGTACAATCCATTATTTATCTATGGAGGTGTTGGTTTAGGAAAAACCCATTTAATGCATGCCATTGGTCATCATGTTTTAGATAATAATCCAGATGCCAAAGTGATTTACACATCAAGTGAAAAATTCACAAATGAATTTATTAAATCAATTCGTGATAACGAAGGTGAAGCTTTCAGAGAAAGATATCGTAATATCGACGTCTTATTAATCGATGATATTCAGTTCATACAAAATAAAGTACAAACACAAGAAGAATTTTTCTATACTTTTAATGAATTGCATCAGAATAACAAGCAAATAGTTATTTCGAGTGATCGACCACCAAAGGAAATTGCACAATTAGAAGATCGATTACGTTCACGCTTTGAATGGGGGCTAATTGTTGATATTACGCCACCAGATTATGAAACTCGAATGGCAATTTTGCAGAAGAAAATTGAAGAAGAAAAATTAGATATTCCACCAGAAGCTTTAAATTATATAGCAAATCAAATTCAATCTAATATTCGTGAATTAGAAGGTGCATTAACACGTTTACTTGCATATTCACAATTATTAGGAAAACCAATTACAACTGAATTAACTGCTGAAGCTTTAAAAGATATCATTCAAGCACCAAAATCTAAAAAGATTACCATCCAAGATATTCAAAAAATTGTAGGCCAGTACTATAATGTTAGAATTGAAGATTTCAGTGCAAAAAAACGTACAAAGTCAATTGCATATCCGCGTCAAATAGCTATGTACTTGTCTAGAGAGCTTACAGATTTCTCATTACCTAAAATTGGTGAAGAATTTGGTGGGCGTGATCATACGACCGTCATTCATGCTCATGAAAAAATATCTAAAGATTTAAAAGAAGATCCTATTTTTAAACAAGAAGTAGAGAATCTTGAAAAAGAAATAAGAAATGTATAAGTAGGAAACTTTGGGAAATGTAATCTGTTATATAACAGCACTAATGATAACAATCATTTTTTACATTTCTATATGCTAATGTGGCAAGATGAGAAAAACTCATTTTGTGGATAATGTTTAAAAGTCATACACACCATACACAAGTTATCAACATGTGTATAACTTCGCCAAATCTATGTTTTTAAGACTTATCCACCAATCCACAGCACCTACTACTATTACTAAGAACTTAAAACCTATATAATTATATATAAACGACTGGAAGGAGTTTTAATTAATGATGGAATTCACTATTAAAAGAGATTATTTTATTACACAATTAAATGACACATTAAAAGCTATTTCACCAAGAACAACATTACCTATATTAACTGGTATCAAAATCGATGCGAAAGAACATGAAGTTATATTAACTGGTTCAGACTCTGAAATTTCAATAGAAATCACTATTCCTAAAACTGTAGATGGCGAAGATATTGTCAATATTTCAGAAACAGGCTCAGTAGTACTTCCTGGACGATTCTTTGTTGATATTATAAAAAAATTACCTGGTAAAGATGTTAAATTATCTACAAATGAACAATTCCAGACATTAATTACATCAGGTCATTCTGAATTTAATTTGAGTGGCTTAGATCCAGATCAATATCCTTTATTACCTCAAGTTTCTAGAGATGACGCAATTCAATTGTCGGTAAAAGTACTTAAAAACGTGATTGCACAAACGAATTTTGCAGTGTCCACCTCAGAAACACGCCCAGTACTAACTGGTGTGAACTGGCTTATACAAGAAAATGAATTAATATGCACAGCGACTGATTCACACCGCTTGGCTGTAAGAAAGTTGCAGTTAGAAGATGTTTCTGAAAACAAAAATGTCATCATTCCAGGTAAGGCTTTAGCTGAATTAAATAAAATTATGTCTGACAATGAAGAAGACATTGATATCTTCTTTGCTTCAAACCAAGTTTTATTTAAAGTTGGAAATGTGAACTTTATTTCTCGATTATTAGAAGGACATTATCCTGATACAACACGTTTATTCCCTGAAAACTATGAAATTAAATTAAGTATAGACAATGGGGAGTTTTATCATGCGATTGATCGTGCCTCTTTATTAGCACGTGAAGGTGGTAATAACGTTATTAAATTAAGTACAGGTGATGACGTTGTTGAATTATCTTCTACATCACCAGAAATTGGTACTGTAAAAGAAGAAGTTGATGCAAACGATGTTGAAGGTGGTAGCCTGAAAATTTCATTCAACTCTAAATATATGATGGATGCTTTAAAAGCAATCGATAATGATGAGGTTGAAGTTGAATTCTTCGGTACAATGAAACCATTTATTCTAAAACCAAAAGGTGACGACTCGGTAACGCAATTAATTTTACCAATCAGAACTTACTAAAAATAGATATAAATAAAGGATGACGTGATTAATTAAAACGTCATCCTTTATTTTTTTGCAAAAATAATTCTAGATGCGTATGTAAAATAAATTTGACAGCATTTTAAACAGCAAATAAAAGACGCCAATTAAATTTATGACAAATATATCCAAATTTTAATAAGTGTGCTTATATGCCCTTTAAATTTAAAATTTTAATAGTCAATAACAAGTTGAATATAAAAGTTAAACGCCGTTAAATAGCGTTAAAAAATTGAAAATGACAGTATTGCCAAAAAATAAGAATTAATTATTTATATGTAAACGGTTTCTACCTCTATTTTAAATGAAATTTGTGACAAAAAAAGGTATAATATATTAATGACATACAAAGAAATGGAGTGATTATTTTGGTTCAAGAAGTTGTAGTAGAAGGAGACATTAATTTAGGTCAATTTCTAAAAACAGAAGGGATTATTGAATCTGGTGGTCAAGCAAAATGGTTCTTGCAAGACGTTGAAGTATTAATTAATGGAGTGCGTGAAACACGTCGCGGTAAAAAGTTAGAACATCAAGATCGTATAGATATCCCAGAATTACCTGAAGATGCTGGTTCTTTCTTAATCATTCATCAAGGTGAACAATGAAGTTAAATACACTCCAATTAGAAAATTATCGTAACTATGATGAGGTTACGTTGAAATGTCATCCTGACGTGAATATCCTCATTGGAGAAAATGCACAAGGAAAGACAAATTTACTTGAATCAATTTATACCTTAGCTTTAGCAAAAAGTCATAGAACGAGTAATGATAAGGAACTCATACGTTTTAATGCTGATTATGCTAAAATAGAAGGTGAGCTTAGTTATAGACACGGCACGATGCCATTAACAATGTTTATAACTAAAAAAGGTAAACAAGTCAAAGTGAATCACTTAGAGCAAAGTCGTCTAACTCAATATATTGGACACCTTAATGTGGTTCTATTTGCGCCAGAAGATTTGAATATTGTAAAAGGCTCTCCTCAAATAAGACGACGCTTTATAGATATGGAGTTGGGCCAAATTTCTGCTGTTTACTTAAATGATTTAGCTCAATACCAACGTATTTTAAAGCAAAAGAATAATTACTTAAAGCAGTTACAATTAGGCCAAAAAAAGGACTTAACAATGTTGGAAGTATTAAATCAGCAGTTTGCTGAATATGCAATGAAAGTAACTGATAAACGTGCACATTTTATTCAAGAGCTAGAGTCGTTAGCTAAACCGATTCATGCTGGTATCACAAATGATAAAGAAGCGTTGTCGCTGAATTATTTACCTAGTCTTAAATTTGATTATGCTCAAAATGAAGCGGCACGACTTGAAGAAATTATGTCTATTCTTAGCGATAATATGCAAAGAGAAAAAGAACGAGGCATTAGCTTATTCGGACCACATCGAGATGATATAAGTTTTGATGTGAATGGCATGGATGCTCAAACATATGGTTCTCAAGGACAGCAACGTACAACGGCTTTGTCCATTAAATTAGCTGAAATTGAGTTAATGAATATCGAAGTTGGGGAATATCCCATCTTATTATTAGACGATGTACTCAGTGAATTAGATGATTCGCGTCAAACGCATTTATTAAGTACGATTCAGCATAAAGTACAAACATTTGTCACTACGACATCTGTAGATGGTATTGATCATGAAATCATGAATAACGCTAAATTGTATCGTATTAATCAAGGTGAAATTATAAAGTAACAGAAAGCGATGGTGACTGCATTGTCAGATGTAAACAACACGGATAATTATGGTGCTGGGCAAATACAAGTATTAGAAGGTTTAGAAGCAGTACGTAAAAGACCAGGTATGTATATAGGATCGACTTCAGAGAGAGGTTTGCACCATTTAGTGTGGGAAATTGTCGATAATAGTATCGATGAAGCATTAGCTGGTTATGCAAATAAAATTGAAGTTGTTATTGAAAAAGATAACTGGATTAAAGTAACGGATAACGGACGTGGTATCCCAGTTGATATTCAAGAAAAAATGGGACGTCCAGCTGTCGAAGTTATTTTAACTGTTTTACATGCTGGTGGTAAATTCGGCGGTGGCGGATACAAAGTATCTGGTGGTTTACATGGTGTTGGTTCATCAGTTGTAAACGCATTGTCACAAGACTTAGAAGTATATGTACACAGAAATGAGACTATATATCATCAAGCATATAAAAAAGGTGTACCTCAATTTGACTTAAAAGAAGTTGGCACAACTGATAAGACAGGTACTGTCATTCGTTTTAAAGCAGATGGAGAAATCTTCACAGAGACAACTGTATACAACTATGAAACATTACAGCAGCGTATTAGAGAGCTTGCTTTCTTAAACAAAGGAATTCAAATCACATTAAGAGATGAACGTGATGAAGAAAACGTTAGAGAAGACTCCTATCACTATGAGGGCGGTATTAAATCGTACGTTGAGTTATTGAACGAAAATAAAGAACCTATTCATGATGAGCCAATTTATATTCATCAATCTAAAGATGATATTGAAGTAGAAATTGCGATTCAATATAACTCAGGATATGCCACAAATCTTTTAACTTACGCAAATAACATTCATACGTACGAAGGTGGTACGCATGAAGACGGATTCAAACGTGCATTAACGCGTGTCTTAAATAGTTATGGTTTAAGTAGCAAGATTATGAAAGAAGAAAAAGATAGACTTTCTGGTGAAGATACACGTGAAGGTATGACAGCAATTATATCTATCAAACATGGTGATCCTCAATTCGAAGGTCAAACGAAGACAAAATTAGGTAATTCTGAAGTGCGTCAAGTTGTAGATAAATTATTCTCAGAGCACTTTGAACGATTTTTATATGAAAATCCACAAGTCGCACGTACAGTGGTTGAAAAAGGTATTATGGCGGCACGTGCACGTGTTGCTGCGAAAAAAGCGCGTGAAGTAACACGTCGTAAATCAGCGTTAGATGTAGCAAGTCTTCCAGGTAAATTAGCCGATTGCTCTAGTAAAAGTCCTGAAGAATGTGAGATTTTCTTAGTCGAAGGGGACTCTGCCGGAGGGTCTACAAAATCTGGTCGTGACTCTAGAACGCAGGCGATTTTACCATTACGAGGTAAGATATTAAATGTTGAAAAAGCACGATTAGATAGAATTTTGAATAACAATGAAATTCGTCAAATGATCACAGCATTTGGTACAGGAATCGGTGGCGACTTTGATCTAGCGAAAGCAAGATATCACAAAATCGTCATTATGACTGATGCCGATGTGGATGGAGCGCATATTAGAACATTGTTATTAACATTCTTCTATCGATTTATGAGACCGTTAATTGAAGCAGGCTATGTGTATATTGCACAGCCACCGTTGTATAAACTGACACAAGGTAAACAAAAGTATTATGTATACAATGATAGGGAACTTGATAAACTTAAATCTGAATTGAATCCAACACCAAAATGGTCTATTGCGCGATACAAAGGTCTTGGAGAAATGAATGCAGATCAATTATGGGAAACAACAATGAACCCTGAGCACCGCGCTCTTTTACAAGTAAAACTTGAAGATGCGATTGAAGCGGACCAAACATTTGAAATGTTAATGGGTGACGTTGTAGAAAACCGTAGACAATTTATAGAAGATAATGCAGTTTATGCAAACTTAGACTTCTAAGCGCTGTGAACTGAACTTTTGAAGGAGGAACTCTTGATGGCTGAATTACCTCAATCAAGAATAAATGAACGAAATATTACCAGTGAAATGCGTGAATCATTTTTAGATTATGCGATGAGTGTTATCGTTGCTCGTGCATTGCCAGATGTTCGTGACGGTTTAAAACCAGTACATCGTCGTATACTATATGGATTAAATGAACAAGGTATGACACCGGATAAATCATATAAAAAATCAGCACGTATCGTTGGTGACGTAATGGGTAAATATCACCCTCATGGTGACTCATCTATTTATGAAGCAATGGTACGTATGGCTCAAGATTTCAGTTATCGTTATCCGCTTGTTGATGGCCAAGGTAACTTTGGTTCAATGGATGGAGATGGCGCAGCAGCAATGCGTTATACTGAAGCGCGTATGACTAAAATCACACTTGAACTGTTACGTGATATTAATAAAGATACAATAGATTTTATCGATAACTATGATGGTAATGAAAGAGAGCCGTCAGTCTTACCTGCTCGATTCCCTAACTTGTTAGCCAATGGTGCATCAGGTATCGCGGTAGGTATGGCAACGAATATTCCACCACATAACTTAACAGAATTAATCAATGGTGTACTTAGCTTAAGTAAGAACCCTGATATTTCAATTGCTGAGTTAATGGAGGATATTGAAGGTCCTGATTTCCCAACTGCTGGACTTATTTTAGGTAAGAGTGGTATTAGACGTGCATATGAAACAGGTCGTGGTTCAATTCAAATGCGTTCTCGTGCAGTTATTGAAGAACGTGGAGGCGGACGTCAACGTATTGTTGTCACTGAAATTCCTTTCCAAGTGAATAAGGCTCGTATGATTGAAAAAATTGCAGAGCTCGTTCGTGACAAGAAAATTGACGGTATCACTGATTTACGTGATGAAACAAGTTTACGTACTGGTGTGCGTGTCGTTATTGATGTGCGTAAGGATGCAAATGCTAGTGTCATTTTAAATAACTTATACAAACAAACACCTCTTCAAACATCATTTGGTGTGAATATGATTGCACTTGTAAATGGTAGACCGAAGCTTATTAATTTAAAAGAAGCGTTGGTACATTATTTAGAGCATCAAAAGACAGTTGTTAGAAGACGTACGCAATACAACTTACGTAAAGCTAAAGATCGTGCCCACATTTTAGAAGGATTACGTATCGCACTTGACCATATCGATGAAATTATTTCAACGATTCGTGAGTCAGATACAGATAAAGTTGCAATGGAAAGCTTGCAACAACGCTTCAAACTTTCTGAAAAACAAGCTCAAGCTATTTTAGACATGCGTTTAAGACGTCTAACAGGTTTAGAGAGAGACAAAATTGAAGCTGAATATAATGAGTTATTAAATTATATTAGTGAATTAGAAGCAATCTTAGCTGATGAAGAAGTGTTATTACAGTTAGTTAGAGATGAATTGACTGAAATTAGAGATCGTTTCGGTGATGATCGTCGTACTGAAATCCAATTAGGTGGATTTGAAGATTTAGAAGATGAAGATCTCATTCCAGAAGAACAAATAGTAATTACTTTGAGCCATAATAACTACATTAAACGTTTGCCGGTATCTACATATCGTGCTCAAAACCGTGGTGGTCGTGGTGTTCAAGGTATGAACACATTGGAAGAAGATTTTGTCAGTCAATTGGTAACTTTAAGTACACATGACCATGTATTGTTCTTTACTAACAAAGGTCGTGTATACAAACTTAAAGGTTATGAAGTGCCTGAGTTATCAAGACAGTCTAAAGGTATTCCTGTAGTGAATGCTATTGAACTTGAAAATGATGAAGTCATTAGTACAATGATTGCTGTTAAAGACCTTGAAAGTGAAGACAACTTCTTAGTGTTTGCAACTAAACGTGGTGTCGTTAAACGTTCAGCATTAAGTAACTTCTCAAGAATAAATAGAAATGGTAAGATTGCGATTTCGTTCAGAGAAGATGATGAGTTAATTGCAGTTCGCTTAACAAGTGGTCAAGAAGATATCTTGATTGGTACATCACATGCATCATTAATTCGATTCCCTGAATCAACATTACGTCCTTTAGGCCGTACAGCAACAGGTGTGAAAGGTATTACACTTCGTGAAGGCGATGAAGTTGTAGGGCTTGATGTTGCTCACGAAAATAGTGTAGATGAAGTTTTAGTTGTTACTGAAAATGGTTATGGTAAACGTACGCCAGTTAATGACTATCGCTTATCAAACCGTGGTGGTAAAGGTATTAAGACTGCAACGATTACTGAACGTAATGGTAATGTTGTTTGTATTACAACTGTTACTGGTGAAGAAGATTTAATGATTGTTACGAATGCAGGTGTCATTATTCGACTAGATGTTGCAGATATTTCTCAAAATGGTCGTGCAGCACAAGGTGTTCGCTTAATTCGCTTAGGCGATGATCAATTTGTTTCAACGGTTGCTAAAGTAAAAGAAGATGCAGAAGATGAAACGAATGAAGATGAGCAATCTACTTCAACTGTATCTGAAGATGGTACAGAGCAACAACGTGAAGCGGTTGTAAATGATGAAACACCAGGAAATGCAATTCATACTGAAGTGATTGAATCAGAAGAAACTGATGACGATGGACGTATTGAAGTAAGACAAGATTTCATGGATCGTGTTGAAGAAGATATACAACAATCATTAGATGAAGATGAAGAATAATAAAAAAATAAGAGGCTGGGACATAAATCCCTAAAAAAACAGCAGTAAGATAATTTTCAATTAGAAAATATCTTACTGCTGTTCTCTATTTATACAATACTTCGTATTGAATGGCTTCGCTTTCCTAGGGTGCCGTCTCAGCCTCGGTCTTCGACTGGCA